>NZ_JBIDAK010000008.1:39267-178522 GCF_043202455.1 Kitasatospora sp. NPDC048194 | reverse complement strand
GGCGCGCCCCGGGGTTGGGGGGGTGGGGGGGGGGGGGGGGGGCGGCCCCCCCCCCCCCCCCCCCCTCTGTTTTTCTCTCCAGGCCCGGGGGGGTGGGGGGGGGGGGGGGCCCCCCCCCCCCCACTCCTCTTCCGTTCTCTCCCGAGCCGGTGTCAGTCCTCGATCGCCTGGTAGACGGTGGTCCAGAAGTCGTGGATCAGCCGGGCGGCGTTCGGGACGGACATGCCGGTCTGGGTGAGCACCATGCCGACGAGCCCGGTGCGCGGGTCGGCGTAGGTGGAGGTGCCGCTCCCGCCGTCCCAGCCGAACTGGCCGACCGGGGCGTAGTCCCCCCGGTAGGTGCGCACCGCCATCCCGAAGCCCCAACCGCCGTGCTGCCCCTGGCCGTGGGACAGGTGGACGTTGTCGCGGGCCAGGGCGGTGCGGGCGGCGGTCTGCTCGGGAGTGAGCCGGTTGGTGGTCATCAGCTCGACGGCGGCCCGGGAGAGGATCCGCTCGCCGCCGTGCACGCCCTGGTCGAGCAGCATCCGGAAGTAGGCGTGGTAGTCGTCGACGGTGGACACCAGCCCGCCACCACCGCCCGGGAACGCCGGCGGCTTGCTCCAGCGCCCGTCCGCCGCCTCGTCCCAGACGTGGAACTCCCCGCTCTGCGGATCGGGGGCGTAGAGGTCCGGCAGCCGGTCGATCCGGTCGGCGGACACGTGGAAACCGGTGTCGGTCATGCCCAGCGGGCCGAAGACGCGTTCGCGCAGGAACTCCTCGAAGGGCCGGCCGGTGACCCTGGCCACCAGCACGCCGAGCAGGTCACTGGCGATGTGGTACTGCCACTGCTCGCCGGGCTGGTGCATCAGCGGCAGCGTGCCCAGACGGCGGATCCACTCGTCCGGCTCGGGCATCGGCGTCGGCAGGTCGGGCGTGAGCCCCTGCTCGAAGACGGCGTTCATGATCGGGGTGCCCAGCGCCGTCATATCCATGCCGAGACCGAAGGTGGAGGTCAGCACGTCCCGTACGGTGATCGGCCGCTTCGCCGGCACGGTGTCGTCCAGGGGACCGTCGATCCGCTTCAGCACGCGCCGGTCGGCGAGTTCCGGCAGCCACGGGTCCACCGGGTCGTCCAGTCGCAGCCGGCACTCGTCCAGCAGGACCATCCCCGCCGCCACCGTGACCGGCTTGGAGGTGGAGGCCATCCGGAAGATCGTGTCCCGGCGCATCGGCTCGCCGCCGCCGTGGTTCATCGTCCCGAGCGCCAGGACGTGCGTCCGGTCGCCCCGGCCGACCAGCGCGACGGCGCCGGGCACCGCGCCGGAGTCGATGTGCCGCGCCAGTACGTCGTGCAGCCTGCGCAGCCCCGCGTCGGTGAAGCCGTTGTTGCTCGCGCCCATGGTGGGCCCCCCTGAGTGGTTGTTCCGGTTTCTCGAACGAGCTAAAAGCTACATTGCGTTTGTGAAACCGTCAACGTCGTTGCGTTGCCTGAATCTGCCGCTCAGTAGGGCGAATTAGCGGATCGTTGCAACGGGTTCGGGCTGAACGCAATGGGCGTGGAGGGATGGGGCGTTGCAATGGTCTGATGTGAACGCTGCCCGTGTCGCGTCGTGGTGGCCACGGCTGTCGAGGGCCGGTCGACCCCTGGTGGGAGTGGGAAGTCGGCCTGTCCGACTTCCCACTCCTTGTCAGGGCTCCGGGGTGGCGGTCGGGGTCGAAGCGGGACGGGGGTGGGGGCGGTCAGGGTGGCGGGCGGTGAGGGGGTGGGCCGCCCAGGCGAACAGGGCGAGCAGGAGCGCGAACGGGAGAAGGGTGCAGAGGGTCGCGTCCCCTCCGCTATGGCGGGGTTCAGGCTGCATCGGGGGCGGTGAGGTCGAGTTCGGCCCAGACGGTCTTGGCGTTGGGGTGTCGGGGGAGAGTGCCCCAGCGGTCGCAGAGCGCATGGATCAGGGTGAGGCCGCGCCCGGACTGGGCGTTGGGGGTGAGCGTGGTGGGGAGCAGGGGGATCCGGTCGCCCCGGGGGTCGCTGATCGCGATGCGGAGGGTGGTGCCCCGGCGCGCGGTGGTGGTGAGCGCGAGGTGCAGCTCGAAGCCGCGCCCCGGAACGCGTCCGTGCGTGATCGCGTTCGCGGCCAGTTCCGCGACGACGAGGAGCGCCGAGTGGAACGACTCGGTGTGCGTGGAGTTGAGCCCCCAGGCGGTGAGTTGGCGCCTGGCGATGCGCCGGCAGATGGCCGCCCCCTTGGGGGTGGCGGCCAGGGTGGTGGTGTGGAGGAGCGGGCTGTCGAGGGGGATTTCGGTCGTCATGGGAAGAAGCGTGGCGGCGCGGACGTACGCTGACCAGGCGTTCGGCGGGCACGGACAGTGCTTGTACGGATGCGGAGTGTTGACATGTCGGGTGGCGCGGGCCACCCGGTCGAAAGGTGGGGTGATTGCCGTGGGTGGCGCTGAGCGGACGGTCATCGATGACGGCGAGACGGCGGAGAACTCCGACGGGGTCGCGGAGTTTTACAGCGCGGTCGGGAAGCTGATCAAGTTCTTCCGTGAGAGAGCCGGAATCACGCAGAAGCAGCTGGCCAAGATGTCCGGCTACAGCGAAGACCTGGTCGGCGCGATCGAGCGGGGAGTTCGGACGCCGAGGGTCGAGTATCTGACAGTGATCGATGATCTCCTCGATGCGGGCGGCGCGCTGCGGGTCGTCGCGGACGATGTGATGAAGGCCAAGATCCGGGTCAGCGAGCGTCATCCGGCGTTCTCGAAGGCGTTCACCTCCGAGGAGGCGAGGGCGGCCGAAATCCACGAGTACAGCACGATGGTCATCCCGGGACTGCTCCAGACCGAGGCGTACATCCGGGCGCTGTACGAGATGCGGCGACCTCTGCTTTCGTCCGAGCAGATCGACGAGTGGACGGACGCGAGGCTCGCCAGGCAGGAGATCCTGAGCCGCTGGCCCCTGCCGGTTGTGACATGGGTGATCGACGAGAGCGTGTTGCGCCGTCCGTTGGGCGGGTGGGACGTCCACAAGGTGCAGCTTCAACACCTGCTGAAGGTCGGGCAGATGCGAGGTCCCGAACTCCAGGTCATGCCGCTAGATCGGATGAGTCACGCGGGGATGGGTGGCTCGTTCACCATTCTCACCCCGCCCAATCGTCCCCAAATCGCGTACGCAGCCGTGCAGCACGTGAATCGATTGATCACGGATCCGGTGGAAGTCCGTAATATGGCCGCACGGTACAGCAGTCTCCGGGCCCAAGCCCTGGGGTTGAGCGAGTCCCTGGCCCTGATCGAAGCGATTCTGGGAGAGCGGTAGGCATGACCGAGCTGGCGTGGTTCAAGAGCAGTTACAGCACCAACGAGGAGGCCCAGTGCGTCGAGGTCGCCGAGGGCCACGGGGTCGTCCACGTGCGTGACTCCAAGGACAGGAGCGGTCCGGAGCTGGCGTTCGACCCCGCCGCGTGGAAGGCGTTCGTGTCGTTCGCCGCTACGGCCGAGGTCTGACCGGATCTCCTCTATCCTGCCGCCATGTTGTCCGTGGTGGTGGCCCCCTGGGCGAGCGATCCGGAGCCGGTGTTCACGCGTGCGCCGGACGAACTGCACGATGCTGCGAGCACCATGAAGGTCGCGGTGCTCGCCGCACTCACCCGCAGCGGGGTGAATCTCGATGCCGAGGTGCCGGTGGTGAACCGGCACCGCTCGGCCGTCGGCGGGGAGTTCGCCAACGATCCCGACTGGGACAGCGATCCGCTGCCCTGGGAACTCCTCGGCACCCACGTGCCGCTCCGCCTGCTCGCCGAGCGGATGATCACCCACTCCTCGAACCTCGCGACCAACCTCTGCCTGGCCCGCACCGAGCCCGGAGCCGTCGCCGAGGTGTGGCGGCGGGCGGGAGCCACCCGGAGCGCCAGCCCGCGCGGGATCGAGGACTACGCGGCGCGTGACGCGGGCGTGCACAACCTGGTCAGCGCCCGGGACTTGGTGCGGCTGCTGCACTCGCTCGCCGACGAGCCCGAGCTGCTCGCCCTGCTCGAGGACAACTCCTTCCGGGTGGACCTGGCGGCCGGTCTGCCGCCGGGCACCCGGATCGCCTTCAAGAACGGCTGGATCCCGGGTGCCCGGCACTGCGTGGGCCTGGTCCACCCCTACGACTGCCCGCCGTACCTGATCGCGGTCTGCTACACCGGCCCGCTCGCCTCGGGCGCCGACCGGGGCGACCCGGCGGCCCGCCTGCTGGCCCGGGTCTCGGCGGCGGTCTGGAAGCGGCGCAAGCTGATCAGTACGGCTTGACCAGCACGTGGGCGGCGCCCGGGATGCCGATCTTCAGCAGCTCGTCCTCCTCCGGCGTGGTCGGCGTCCCCGTCTCCTGCTTGAGGATCGCCCGGGACATCGCCTGCACCCACATCGCCCGCGGGCGGCGGCGCTCCTCCCAGGCCGCGAGGGCCGCCGGGACGTCGTCCGCCGCGTCCAGGCTCTGGGCGAGCACGAGGGCGTCCTCGACGGCCATCGCGGCGCCCTGGGCGAGGTGCGGGGTGGAGGCGTGGGCGGCGTCACCCGCCAGGGCGATCCTTCCGACGTGCCAGGGGTCCTCGACGGTGACCTGGGAAATCCGGGAGTAGACGACCGCCGACGGGTCGGTGACCTGGGCGAGGGCCTCGGCGATCGGGCCGCCGAAGCCGTCCAGCCGCTCCCGGAGCTGCTCGTGGGCGCGCTCGGGATCCGGCCGGAAGTCCTCGGCCTCGGCGAACACCGAGCCCAGGTACATCAGGTCGTCGCTGATCGGGGTGAGAAGCGCCTTGGCCCGGAGGTTGCCGGTGGACATCACCACGCCCTGGACCTCGGGTGAACGGGGCAGCGTGACGCGCCAGTTGGCGAAGCCCGTGTACTCGGGCAGGTACCTCTGGCCGTACAGGTGCCTTCGCAGCGGCGAACCGATGCCGTCGAAGCCGACGACCAGGTCGTAGCGGTCGGCGTGGCCGTCGCCGAGGGTGACGTCCACGCCCTCGCCGTCGTCCTTCACCGATTCGATCGTCGTCCCGAAGCGGACGACGGCGCCGGCCGCCGTGGCGGCGTCGGCGAGCACCCGGGCCAGGGCGGGGCGCGGGATGCCGTTGTTGGAGGGGGCGTCGCCCATCCGGGGCTGGGGGATCCGGGCGAGGGTGGCACCGGCCGGGTCGCAGATGGTCAGCACCTCCCACTCGAAGCCGACGGCGAGGCACTCCGCGAGCACGCCGATCTCGCGCATCACGTGGAGGGCGTTGGAGGGCTGGATGATGCCGACGCCGAGCGCCTCCAGCCGGTCGCGCACCTCGGCGACCTGGACGTGGTGGCCGCGGCGGGCGAGGGCGGTGGCGAGGGTGAGGCCGCCGATCCCGCCGCCGTGGACGAGGACGCGCAGGGGTGTGGTCATGGGGCGACTCCGGTACGGGGGAGGGGGTTTCAGCCGGCGGGGGCGACGGCGGCGAGGTCCATCAGGTGGTCGACCAGGGCGAGCAGCAGGTCGCGCCCGAAGTCGCGCTCGCGGACGTCGCCGATCAGCATCGGCACCTGCGGGTCGAGGTCGAGTGCGGCCCGGATCTCGTCCGGGGTGCGGGTGTTGCGGTGGTGGAAGCAGTTGATCGCCACCACGAAGGGGATGCCCCGGCTCTCGAAGAAGTCGATGGACGCGAAACTGGTGTCCAGCCGCCGGGTGTCGGCGATGACGATCCCGCCGAGGGCGCCGTTGACCAGGTCGTTCCACATGAACCAGAACCGTTCCTGCCCGGGCGTGCCGAACAGGTAGACCACCAGCTCGGGGCTGACGGTGATCCGGCCGAAGTCCAGGGCGACGGTCGTGGTGTCCTTCTGGTCGACCCCGGCCAGGTCGTCCACGCCGACGCTGGCCGTGGTCAGGTACTCCTCGGTGCGCAGCGGGGCGACCTCGCTGACCGAGCCGACCAGGGTGGTCTTGCCGACGCCGAAGCCGCCGGCGATGAGGATCTTGACGGCGGCCGGGGCGGCGCCGATCCCGTCAACGGAACTGCTGGAGTGGGGCGTTGCCATGTTCAGAGTCTCCGGAGTCCTTCGCGTACGGCCGTGAGCAGGCCGAGGTCCACGCCCCCGGCGGCGCGGGCCACCGACAGCGGCGCCCGGGCCTTCAGCAGGCCCTGGGCGACGAGGTCGCCCAGCAGGATCTTGGTGACCGAGACCGGGAGGTCCAGGCCGGCCGCCACCTCGGCGACGGCCGCCGGGCGCCGGCAGCGGTCGAGGATCAGCCGGTGCTCGGGCTGGAGGCCGCGGGCGCCGGCGCGGCTGCCCCGCGCCAGGGCCGCGTCGGCCTCCTCGTCGACCGTGGTGAGCACGGTGATCAGGGTGAGGTCGTCGCGCTCGGGTGCCGTCCGCCCCCGGGTGATCGTGTACGGGCGCACCATGACGCCTGTCTCGTCCTCCGCCTCGGGGTCCTCCAGTTCGCTCCAGTGCGGCAACCGGCCGCGAACCCAGCCGTCCCCCGGCTCGCCGTACGGGCCCACGCGGCGTCAGCCCCGGTTCCGGCTGGCGAAGACGTCGAAGGAGGCGGGCGCTCCCTCGGCGCGGACCGGGGTGGTCATCTTCTGGCCGACCTGCTGCACCAGGGTGTGCATGGCGACGGACATCACCTCGGCGTCCACCTCCTGGGAGGCGACCACGGCCAGGTGGGTGCCCTGCGCGGCGGCGATGACGAACAGCCAGCACTCGGCGAGCTCGACGATCACCTGGTGCACCGGGCCGCCGTCGAAGAGCTGGCCGACGCCGCGGGCGAGTGACTGCTGACCGGTCGCGACGGCGGCCAGACGCTCGGCGTCGGCCCGTTCGATGGTCCGGGAGTGGCTGACCACGAGGCCGTCATCGGAGAGCAGGACGGCGTTGCGGGTCCCGGGCACCGAGTCGACGAGTCCGTCCAGCAGCCAGTCCAGGTCCTGGTGGGTGGCGGTCGTGCGGTTCATGACTGGTCATCCGTTCGTGTCGTTCGGGGTTCCGCAGTCGGCAGGGCCCAGGGGGACGGGGCGGACGCGGAGGCGGGGGGACCGGCCGGTGTGCCGGGGGGAGCCGACGGGGCGGCGGTGGCGGCCCGGGGCAGCGGGTGCTCACCGCTGTCCTGGGCCCGGGCGGCGCGGGACTGGCGCTGGAAGGCGCCGATGGTCGCGCCCGAGCGGCGCACCGGCCGCCCGGAGCGCTCCGGCTGGTCGGGCCGGTGGAACGGGTCGGCGGCGAGCTGCCCGGCGGTGCGCTGCCCGGAAGCGGGTTGACCGGCGGCCGGGTCGGCCCACTGCGGGCGGGGCGGCGGCACCCGCAGCTCGGCGGCCAGGCTGGCCTGGCGGACCCGCTGCGGCAGCGGCGGCTGGCCGCCCTCCACCGGGCTCACCGGCACGGCGGAGGCGTACTCCCGGCGCCGGCGCCGCTCGGCCAGCCGGTAGTGGTCGGCCGGGCGGTACTGCTCGTCGGCGTACGGCGCCTCCGCCTCGGTGACCCGGGCGTAGGCGATGTCCGGGTAGGCGGGGGTGTCCGGTGCGGGCGGGGCGGCGTCCGGCGCGGGCTGGGTGGTGCCCGGCACCGGCTGGACGGTCGGGGCCTGGGCATACACCGCCTGGACGGTCGGGGCCTGGGCATACGCCGACTGGGCGGGTACCGGCTGCGCGTGCGCCGGCTGGGCCTCGTAGGCGGGTGACGAGTCGGCGGCGGAGCCGTGCTCGATGGGCTGCTCGTGCGGGTGCCCGTACGGCTGCTGCCCGTGGGCCTGCTCCGGTACCGGCTGGCCCTGCACGGCCCGCTCCGCCGACGCCTGCTCGACGAACGGCCGCTCCGCGAACGCCTGGTCCGCGAACGCCTGGTCCGCGAACGCCTGGTCCTGGAAGGGCGGCTCCGGGAGGGGCGGCTCCTGGAAGGGCGGGGCGACGTGCCCGGCGGCCGACGGGAAGGACGCCGCCGGCCCGAAGGAGTCCACCGGCGCGACCGGCGGTCCCACCGGCAGGGCGGGTTGCGGTGCTTCGTCGGAGGCGGACCGCAGCGCCCGGCGGGAGCGCCGGACGAGCGGGATCGGTTCGACGGGCGCGGCGTCCGGCAGTCCGGTGTCGCCGTCGATGACCAGCTCGTCCGGGACGAGCACGACCACCCGGGTCCCGCCGAAGGCCGACGGCCGGAACTCGATCTTCAGTCCGGTGAGCGAGGCGAGCCGCGCGACGACGTAGAAGCCGAGCCGGATGTCGTCGGCCCGGGCCAGCACGTCGGTGCGCGGCGGCCGGCTCATCAGCTCGTTGGCCGCGTCGTACTGGTCCGGGTCCATGCCCAGGCCCCGGTCCTCGATCTCGACCGCGAGCCCGCGCCCGACCATGGCGGCCCGGACCTCCACCGGCGTGGGCGGCTTGGAGAAGGTGGTGGCGTTCTCCATCAGCTCGGCCAGCACGTGCGCGACCGGTCCGACGGCCCGCTCGGAGAGCCACGGGTGGCCCTCGACGTCGATCATGATCCGGCGGTAGTCCTGCACCTCGCCCTGCGCGGAGCGCAGCACGTCCAGCAGCGGGACGGGCTTGCGCCAGCGGCGCTGCGGCTGGCCGCCGGCCATGATGACGAGGTTCTCCTCGTAGCGGCGCAGGCGGGCGGTGAGGTGGTCGAGGTCGAACAGGCCCTCCAGCACCTCCGGGTCCTCGTGCCGGCGCTCCAGCTCGTCCAGCTTGCGCAGCTGGCGGCCGATCAGCAGCTGGGTGCGGCGGGCGATGCGCTGGAGCAGCCGCTCGAAGCCGCGGTGCTGCTCGGCCTGCCGGACGGCGGCCTCCAGGGCGGCGGAGCGGGCCAGGTTGAGCGACTGGCCGAGCCGGGCGAGCTCGTCGGTGCCGTTGCCGTGGGCGCCGGTGGTGACGGCGCGGGTCTCGGCCTCGACGTCGACCTGCTCGCCGCGACCGAGGCGGTCGACCACCTCGGGCAGGGTGCGCTCCATCTCCTCGGCCTGGGTCTGCACCTCCTTGATCCGGCGCCGCAGCGAGCGGCTGATCCGCCAGGAGGCGATGACGACGGCGACGACGGCGACCAGGCCGACGACGGTGGTCAGCACGACCCGGGTGAGCAGGTCGAGGATGGTGCCCTTGCCGACCTCGACGATGGCGCTGGTGCGGGTCTCGATCGCCTTGACCAGCTGCGGATTGAGCTGGTCGACGGCCTGGCGCCACTGGTCCTGGACGGCCGGCAGCCGGACGGTGCCGTTGGCGTCGGCGGCGGTCGGCCTGGTGAGCTGCTGCTCGACGGCGGCCTTGGCCTGCCAGGCCGGACCGTTCATCAGGTCGTGCCAGGCGCCGGCCTCGCCGTCCGGGACGTAGGGGACGACCTGGACGGTGAACAGGTGGTCCTGGGCCCCGATCAGCTGCTGGACCTGCTGGTAGTCGGCCGTGCTGAGGCGCCCGGCGGGCCAGCCGCGGGCCAGGATCGCGTCCTCGCGGGCCAGCATCTCCTTGGCCCAGAAGGAGTTGACCAATGTCTTGGAGACCCAGGTGACCTCGCCGGCGTCGACGTGGCTGAGCGCGGTGAACAGCCGCAGGTCGACGCTGATCAGGTCGGTGTAGTAGGCGAACACCGTCTGCTGGTCGATCGCGCCGCGGTCGACCGCGGCGCGCTGCTCGGCGAGCTTGCCCATGGCCTGGCGGGCCTCGGCGACGGCGGTGCGGACGTCGTCCGGGGCCCTGTCGGCGGTCTCGCCGGACAGTGCCTGGAACTGGCGCACCGCGTCGTCGGTCAACTGCCGCTGGCGGCGCAGCTGGTCGGTGTTGGAGCCGGGCCGGGCGAGCGCCTCGGCGCTGAGCCGGCGCTCCTCCTGGAGGTTGTAGTAGACGATGTTGGACGGCTGGCCGGCCTTCTGGGCCAGCAGCCCCTGGGCGGCCTGGCGCTGGAAGTCGAAGACCGTCTCACCGCTGGTCACCGCCCACAGGGTGACCAGCGCCAGGCTGGGGACGACGGCCAGGACGAGCAGCGCCGTCCGCAGGGACAGGCGTGGCCGCCTGCGGGGGGCCTTCGGCGTCGGGGGTCGCCGATTCGCACGCGCGCGCAGAGCAGACTCCTTGGGGCTGGCGGCCGACCGATGGGGCGCGGGCCGTCCGGGCACGGGCTTATGACGAAGCGATACTAGTCATACCGTGTGATTGGAGTGAATGCCCGTTCGCTGCCTGGGCAGTGCTTGTCCACCGACCCGACACAATGTCACCCGCGTGTTGACCGTTCGGGTCCGAAGCGGCCGGGGTCAGTGCCGCTTGACACACTGTCAACGCGGCGCGCGTACGGCGGGTGGCGTGGGTGTGAAGACTGTGTGACGCCGGGTGGCACGCGTCGCCGACCCGCGCCTCGACGTGGTGTGGGGCGCCGGGCGGGACGCCTCGGTGCTCACGGCGGGCGTGCGGGCGGTGTTGAGCGCGGCCGGGCGGGCGGCCGCCGGGCGGGCTGCCGGTGCGGGTGCGCGGGCTGCGGGTGCGCGGGCTGCGGGTGCCGGCGCGGGTGCGGGTGCGGGTGCGCGGGCTGCCGGCGCGGGCGCGCGGGCTGACGCCGCGGGTGCGGGTGCCGGCGAGGGCGCACGGGCTGACGCCGCGGGCGCGGGCGAGCGGAGGCATGATGGGGCGATGAACTCCCCCCTCCCTGCCCGAAGCCTCGCGGTCGCCGAGGCGCTGGCGGCCGCCGGTGTCGCCGGTGAGATCGTCGTCCTGCCCGACTCCGCCCGGACGGCCGCCGAGGCCGCCGCGGCACTCGGCTGCGAGGTCGGCGCGATCGCCAACAGCCTGGTGTTCCAGTGCGACGGCGAACCGCTGCTGGTGATGACCAGCGGTGCCCACCGGGTCGACACCGCCTACCTGGCGGCCCGGTTGAACGCCGGCACGATCACCCGAGCCTCCGCCGCCCAGGTCCGGGAGGCCACCGGCCAGGCCATCGGCGGCGTCGCCCCCACCGGCCACCCGGCCCCGCTGCGCACCGTCGTCGACACCGCCCTGCAGCAGTACCCCGTGCTGTGGGCGGCCGCCGGGCACCCGCACACCGTCGTGCCGATGACGTACGGGGAACTGCTCCGCGTGACGGCCGGCACCCCGAGCGCGGTCACCCCGGAGGCCTGATCCCGCGGTGGCGGGGAAATTGCTCTAGACCAATTTGGTCCAGACCATTGACGGTCAGGTGGAGCTGAGCCAAGATCATGCGCGCCGCCGGAAACGGGAGTCGACACCGGCCCGGCGTGGTCCCTGGCACAGCGAACAAGGGAAACGTGAGAGCAATGCGCAACATCCTGAAGACCGCCGCCGCCCTCGCCCTCGGTGGAGCACTCGCCCTCGGCGTCTCCGGACAGGCCTTCGCGGCCGGCGGCCCGGCCAACCTGGCCGGCAAGGGCTGCCCGTCCTCCTACTCCAACAACGCCGACGGCGGCACCTACATCCAGACGCTGACCAAGAAGTTCGTCGCCCCCAACGGCTTCCAGTACGGCGACTACAGCGTCGTCTTCTACAACTCGGCGGGCATCAAGTCCACCCTGCCCGTCCACGAGTACCGCTGCTACTAAACCGCGGCGCGCAGGAGCACGGCGTGCCCCCGGACCGGTCCGACCGGTCCCGGGGCACGGCTCGTGGCCGCCTCCTCCTGGCGTCCTCCTCGCCGGGACCACCGCCGAACCGGTCGCCGCGCCCGGAATGCGCTGGCCCGGGTGCCGGGCGGGCGTCAGACTCGGTGCCATGCGAGCGACCATCGAGCACATGGCGGGCCGACTGGCCGAAGTACCCGGCGTGGTCGGGGTGATGCTCGGTGGGAGCCGGGCGCGCGGCGAACACCGCCCCGAGTCGGACTGGGACCTCGGGATCTACTACCGGGACCCGCTGGACCTGGACGCCCTTCGCGCGCTCGCCGGGCCGGACGTCGAGGTGGCCGGGCCGGGCGGCTGGGGGCCGTGGGTGAACGGCGGGGCGTGGCTCCAGGTCGACGGGGCCGCCGTCGACTGGATCCTGCGGGATCTCGACCGGGTCGAGCGGGTGTGGGCGGACTGCCGTGAGGGCCGCTACGAGGTGGGCGTCCAGGCCGGTCACCCGCTGGGCTTCTGGTCCCCCTGCTACCCGGGCGAGATCGCGTACGGCGTCGTACTCGCCGATCCCGCAGGCGAGTTGGCGGCTCTGAAGGAGCAGGCCGCGACATACCCCGAGCCGCTGCGCGAGGCGCTGACGGCGGGCGCCTGGGAGGCGGAGTTCCTGGTCGGTGTCGCTGCCAAGGGCGCGAAGCGCGGCGACACCCTGTACGTCACGCTCTGCCTCGCCCGGGCGGTCGGGGTCCTGGTGCAGGCGCTGTACGCGCACGACCGGCGCTGGTGCCTCAACGAGAAGGGCGCACTCGCCGTGGCCGAGCAACTCAGCGCCGCACCGGAGGAGTTCGGCCCGCGGGTACGGAGCCTGCTGGGTGCCGCGGGGGAGAGCACCGAGGCACTGACGGCGACCGTGGAGCGAGTGCGGACGCTGGTCGGGGAGGTCCTGGCGGCGCTGCGGAACTGACGGCCCGACGCGGCGCCCGGCGGGGTCCCACGCCACACACCCGCCCCCGCCACTACCAACGTACAGCGCACGGGGGGTCTTGCGGCAAGGCCCCGGTGATCCCGCAGAATCTCCGACTCCAGGGCGGACCTGGGGGAACGGGAGATGCACGGGATGCGAGTGGTGTTGTCCACGTACGGGTCGCGCGGTGACGTCCAACCACTGGCGGCCCTCGCGGTGCACCTGCGGGAACGCGGCGCGCAGGTGCGGGTGTGCGCGCCGCCGGACGAGGAATCCGCCCAGCGGCTGGCCGCCCTCGGGGTGGAGACGGTGCCGGTCGGGGAGTCCGTCC
Source organism: Kitasatospora sp. NPDC048194 (assembly GCF_043202455.1). NCBI lineage: Bacteria > Bacillati > Actinomycetota > Actinomycetes > Kitasatosporales > Streptomycetaceae > Kitasatospora > Kitasatospora sp. NPDC048194. The sequence continues at coordinate 165,706 of NZ_JBIDAK010000008.1, read as the reverse complement.
GCGCGCTGGTGAGCGGTGCGTCCTCCGCACCGGTGGACTTCCCCTCGCGGGTGGCGATGCTGGTGGGGCAGTTCCACGAAGCGGTGGCCGCCGTGGCCGAGCCGGGCGGCGCGGTGGTGGCGACCGGGCTGTTCCCGGCCGTGGCCGGCGCGCAGTCGGCGGCCGAGCGGGTGGGCGCCCGCTTCACGTACGTCGCGCTCCAGCCGACCATGCTGCCGTCCCCGCACCACCGGCCGTTCGAGTTCCCCAGCCGGCCCTACCCGGCCGGGACGACCGACAACCGGGAGCTGTGGGAGCACAACATCCTGACCATGAACGCCCTGTTCGGGGAACAGGTCAACGCCCACCGGGCGTCGGTCGGCCTCCCCGGGGTCGTGAACGTGCGCGACCACGTGTTCACCGACCGCCCCTGGCTGGCCACCGACCCGCTGCTCGCCCCCTGGCCGCAGCCCGCCGAGCGCGAGGTCGTGCAGACCGGCGCCTGGCTGCTGCCGGACGAGCGGCCGCTGCCCGCGGAACTCTCGGCCTTCCTGGACGCGGGCGAACCCCCGGTGTACGTCGGCTTCGGCAGCATGCCGCTGCACGGCGCGCCGGACGCCGGGCAGGTGGCGGTCGAAGCCGCCCGGGCCCACGGGCGGCGGATCGTGCTCGCCCGGGGCTGGGCGGACCTGGCACCGGCCGACGGCGGGGACGACTGCTGCACCGTCGGGGAGGTCAACCAGCAGGCCCTGTTCGGTCGGGTCGTCGCCGTCGTGCACCACGGCGGGGCGGGCACCACGACCACCGCGGCCCTGACCGGGGTGCCGCAGGTCGTGGTGCCGCAGATCGTCGACCAGCCGTACTGGGCCGAGCGCGTCGCCGCCCTGGGCATCGGCGCGGCCCACGACGGCCCCGCCGCGACGGTGGACTCCCTGTCGGCCGCGCTCGAGCAGGCGCTGACCCCGGAGGTCGCCGCCCGGGCGGCGGAGGTCGCGGGCGGGATCCGCACGGACGGGGCGGCCGCGGCGGCGGGGCTGCTGCTCGACCCGGCCGCACCGTAGGGCGCCGGCTGGCCACCACCCACGCGTGCGGCTGGGGAGCGTTCGCCCCCCAGCCGGCGCCAATGGGCTCGCGCGCTGCGGGTGGCCCGGTTAGCATCCGGCGAATGATCATCTCCCATGACGTATCAGGCGCCGGTCCGGCGGTCGTTCTCCTGCACTCCTCGGTCTGCGACCGACGCATGTGGGACCCGCAGTGGCAGCCGCTGGTCGACGCCGGCTACCGGGTGGTCCGCTGCGACTTCCGCGGTTTCGGCGACACCCCGCTCGCCGACGCCCCGTACAGCGCCTCGGCCGACGTGCTGTCCCTGCTCGACCACCTCGGCATCGAGACCGCCGCCTTCGTCGGCGCCTCCTACGGCGGCCGGATCGCCCTGACCATCGCGGCGCTCCGCCCGGCGGCGGTCTCCGCGCTCGCCCTCCTCTGCGCGGCCAAGCCCGGCCACCAGCCGAGCGACGCCCTCCTCGCCCTCGACGCCGAGGAGGAGGAACTGCTCGAAGCCGGAGACATCGACGGCGCCGTCGAACTCAACGTCCGCACCTGGCTCGGCCCCGAGGCCGACGAGCCGACCCGGGAACTGGTCCGGCGGATGCAGCGCCACAACTTCGAGGTGCAGCTGGCGGCCACGGTCGGCCCGCAGAAGGAGGACGTCGACCTCGCGCGCGTCACCGCCCCCACCCTCGCCGTCGGCGGCGCCCACGACGTCCCCGACTTCCGCGAGATCGCCGCGTCCCTCCCCGCCCTCCTGCCGAACGCCCGCCACCAGGAACTCCCCTGGGCCGGCCACCTCCCGAACCTGGAGCGCCCGGCCGAGGTGACGGAACTGCTCAAGGCCTTCCTCCAGGAGTCCCTGGCGGGCCGGTAGCCGCGGGCTCGGAGCAGGAAGTCGGCGGGGCCGACTTCCTGCTCCGGGGTTTTCGGCGTGGTGAGTGGGGGCGCGCGGGGTGGTCTGGGCTTGGGAGTGGGAAGTCGGCGGGGTCGACTTCATGTTCTGGGGTTTTCGGCGCGGTGGGTGGGGGTGCCCTGCGGGGGCGGGGTGGGCTTTGGGAGCAGGAAGTCGGCGGGGCCGACTTCCTGCTCCTTTTCGTTGCGGTGGGGTGGTTGGGGGGTGGTCGTGCGTGTTCGCCGGTGGGGTCGGCTGTCTGCTCGGGGGCTTTCGGCGCGGTGGGTGGGGGTGCGTGCGGGGGCGGGGTGGGCTTCGGGAGTGGGAAGTCGGCGGGGTCGACTTCCTGCTCAGGGCTGGGCGGCCCCGGGGAGGCGGTGCCACTGGGCGGCCCGGATGAACGTGGGGAACGCCCTCGGGGCGGCGCGCCGACAAACAAACTGTCCTTGACAAATTTCCTTGTCGGTGTGACGCTGGAACCGTGCTCGATGTTGCTGTGATCGAAGAACCCGCTGCGGCCGAGGCGTCCCTGGACCCGATACGGGCCCGGATCCTCGCCGCCCTGGCCGAGCCGGGGTCGGCCGCCATGGTGGCCACCCGGCTGGGGCTGCCCCGGCAGAAGGTCAACTACCACCTGAAGGAGCTGGAGCGGCACCAGCTCGTCGAACTCGCCGAGGAACGGCGGAAGGGCAACGTCACCGAACGGGTGTACCGCGCCACCGCGGCCTCGTACGTGATCTCGCCGAGCGTCCTCGCCGCCGTGAGCCCGGACCCGTCGCGCTCGCCCGACCAGCTGTCCGCGCGCTGGCTGCTGGCGCTCGGATCCCGGTTGGTGCAGGAGGTCGGGGCGCTGCTGACCGGGGCCTCCCGGGCCGGGAAGCGGGTGGCCAGCTTCGGGATCGACGCCGAGGTGCGGTTCGCCTCGGCGGCCGACCGGGCGGCCTTCGCCGAGGAACTGTCCGAGGCCGTCGCGGCCCTGGTCAGCCGGTACCACGACGAGTCCGCCCCCGGGGGACGCACGCACCGGGTGGTGGTCGGACTCCACCAGATCCCCGCCACCCCGCCGCCCGCGGCACCCGCACCGCCCGCAGCACCCGCACCGCCCGCGTCACAGGAGGACCCGCGATGACCCACCCGTTCGAGATCGAGCTGGAGACCACCCTCCCGGTGAGCCCGGAGGAGGTCTGGGAGGCGATCGCCACCGGACCGGGGATCGACTCCTGGTTCATGGGCCGCAACGAGCTGGACCCGCGCGAGGGCGGGGCCGCCGTGATGGAGGTCGGCGGCCACCGCGAGGAGGCGGTGGTGACCGCCTACGAGCCGGGCAAGCGGCTGGCCACCCGTACGGCCGCCGGTGAGGACGGCCGCTTCATGGCCTTCGAGTACCTGGTCGAGGGCCGGGACGGCGGCAGTACGGTGCTCCGTGTGGTCCACAGCGGGCTGCTCGGCGACGACTGGCAGGACGAGTACGACGCGCTGCGCCGCGGCTGGCCGTTCCACCTCCACACGCTGCACGAGTACCTCGTCCACTTCCGCGGCCGCACCGCCGTGCCGGTGTTCGCCGCCGCGCCGTCCGGCGGCCGGGCGGAGGCGGAGGTGCGGACGCTGCTCGCACGCGCCCTCGCGCTGCCGCTCCCGCTCGCCGTGGGCGCGTCGGTGCACGCCGAGCCGGCCGGTCTGCCGTCGCTGGAGGGCGAGGTGGTCTGGGCGGACGACGAGCGCTTCGAGGTCCGCTCCGCCGACGCGCTGTACACCTTCCACCACGGCGGCGGCATGGTCCTGATGTTCCATCACCTCTTCGGCCCGGCGCCGGAGGGCGTCGAGGCCGCCTGGCAGCGGTGGCTGGCCGAGCTCCTGGGCTGACCCGGAAACCCGACCGCTCCCGTACCCGCACCCGGGCCCCGCGCCACCCGGACCCCGCACCCCGCACCACCCGCACACCAGCCCGACCCACCCCACCCCCACCCACCCACGCGAGGAAGCGACAACCACCATGCGCACCCTGATCACCAGTGCCTTCATCTCGCTCGACGGCGTCGTCGAGGGCCCCGGCGGTGAACCCGGCTACCGCAACTCGGGATGGACCTTCAAGGACGTCGAGTTCGTCCCCGAGGCCTTCGAGCTCAAGGAGCGGGAGCAGCAGGAGGCCGCCGCGGTCCTGTTGGGCCGCGTCAGCTACGAGGCGTTCAGTCCGGTGTGGCCGGCCATGCCGGAGTTCGCCCGCTACAAGACGCTGCCGAAGTACGTCGTCTCCACCACCCTCGCGGACGACGCCCTGGTCTCCGACTGGGGCGAGACGACCATCCTCCGCTCCCTCGACGAGGTCGCGGCCCTGAAGGAGACGGAGGGCGGCCCGATCATCGTGCACGGCAGCGCGGCCCTGAACCGGGCCCTGTCGGACGCGGGCCTGGTGGACCGCTACCACCTGCTCATCTACCCGCTGCTGCTCGGTGCCGGAAAGCGCCTGTTCAGCACCACGGACAAGGACACCCAGAAGCTGCAGCTGGTCGAGCACGCGGTCTACGCGAACGGCGTGCAGAAGCAGGTCTTCGACGTGGTGCGTTGAGCCGGCCCGAAGCGGCCCCGCCCGCCCTGGCTCGCGTTGCGCGTACTGCGTGGTGACCATCGGCCAGGGCGGCGAAAGGGTTGGGCTCGAACGTGTGTGTGGCGCCATGATGAGGAGATGCACTTCACCTCGGACTTCACCTCGGACTCCAGTGCGGACTTCACCCCGGACTCCAGCGCGGACTCCAGCGCGGGCTTCACCCCCGGCGCCGCTCCGGACGCCAGCCCGCCCGCCGTCACCCAGCGGGGCTTCGTCCTCGACGGAGTGCCCGGCGTGCTCTGGCAGCCGGCCGGATCGTCCCTCCGGGCACGGCCGTTGGTGCTGCTGGGGCACGGGGGCGGCCAGCACAAGCTGGGGCCGGGGGTGGTGGAGCGGGCCCACCGGTGCGTGACGCGGTACGGGTGGGCGGCGGTATCGCTGGACGCGCCCGGGCACGGTGAGCGGGAGCGGACCGCGCAGGACGAGCGATTCGCCACCGAGATCGGGCAGTTGCTGGCGGCCGGGCGCCCGATCAGCGCCTGGGTGGCGCGGCACACGGCGGCGCTCGCCGAGCGGGCCGTGCCGGAGTGGCGGGCGGTGCTGGACGCACTGGAGGAGGAGGCCGACGGGGAGTTGGGTCCGGTCGGCTACTGGGGGCTGTCGCTGGGCAGTGTGATCGGCATCCCGCTCGCGGCGGCCGATTCCCGGATCGCCGCCGCGGTGTTCGGGTTGACGGGCCACGCCTCGCAGGTGGAGGCGGCGCGGCGGGTCGGCGTGCCGGTGGAGTTCCTGATCCAGTGGGACGACGAACTGGTGCCGCGGGAGGGGGCCTTGGCGGTGTTCGGTGCGCTGGGTTCGGCGGAGAAGACGCTGCACGCGAATCCGGGGGGCCACCTGGCGGTGCCCGACTTCGAATTGGACTCCTCGGAGAGCTTCCTGCTCCGCCGACTGGGCCGGAAGGCGGGTGCGGACGGCTGACGGAATCCGGCGCGATTGCCACCCTGATCGTGCACGGTTCCTTCACGGTTCGGGCTGCGTCTCCCAGTGTTCGTCCAGCAGGGTTGCCCGGTTTGTCGGGGCCGGGGGGCTTTGTCGTGGATCTGTTGGCATGAGCACCTTCATGGACTTGTCGGCAGCGAGTAAAACTTCGCAAAGAATTGCCCTCGGCAACCACCTGCCCGGCTCGAATTTTCAACAGAATGTTGCAGCTCAGCGGCCGCCTCGTCACTCAGCGTCGATTTGGCGTAACTTCCTGCGCCTGTCCCGCTCGGCAATCCGCAGGAGTACGGTTCCCAGCGAATCGCCGAACGGGCTCCCGAGCGAACTCCCGAGCCCCCTCGTCCGTACCGGGAATTGGTGCGCTGTATGGCTCGACAAAAGGGTGGGGAAGGTGTTTCCGAAGGAGCACCCGAAAGCGCTGCCGGGGCTGCCCGGCCGATATCCGTCACGTTAGTCCGCGAAGTCCTGCGCGGTGTCGCCCAGGTCGACTTCATGCCGTCCGCCGTGTGCGGGCTCCTCTTCGTCGCCGCACTGTTCGCGGCCGGCTGGCCGTACGGCCTCTACGGTCTGCTCGGCAGTGCCGTCTCGACCGCCGTCGGGTACGCCCTCGGGCTGCGGCGGGAGACCGTCGAGGCAGGGCTGGCGGGCTACAACGGGTGCCTGGTGGCGCTCGGTTGTGCCGTCTTCCTCGGCCCCGGCCACCCGGCCACGGTCGCCGTCGCGGTGCTCGGCTCCGCCGTCGCCGTGGTGGTCGCGGCCGGCCTCGGCACACTGCTGGAGGGGCGGCGGCTGCCGGCGCTCACCGCGCCGTTCTGCCTGGTCGCCACCGCCGTCACGGTCGCGGCACCCGGCTTCCGGCGCCTGTGGCACGAGGACGCCGGACCGGCCGCGCTGCCCGTACCGGCCGCGCTGGGCGGGCCGGGTGCCGAGGGGGCCGGGCTGGGCTGGGAGCAGGTGTGGCACGGGTTCCTCGCCAACATCGGTCAGGTCTTCTTCATGCCCCAGTGGTACGTCGGCCTGCTGTTCCTGGCCGGGCTGTTCGTCGCCAGCCGCCTCGCCGGGCTGGTGGCCTGCGGCGGCAGCGCCACCGGGCTGGTCACCGCCTGGGCGTTCGACGCGCCCGCCGAGGCCGTCGAGCAGGGGCTGCTCGGCTACAGCGGCGTGCTGGTGGCACTGGCGCTGTGCGGGGTGTTCGTCGTGCCCGACGGTTGGAGCGCGGCCTACGCCGTGGTGGGCGCGGCCACGGCGACCGTGCTGACCCCGGCGCTCGACGCGATCTCCGCGCCCTTCGGCGGCCACGCCTTCACCTGGCCGTTCGTGTTGACCACCATGCTGTTCCTGGCGGCGGTGCCGGCGATTCCCCGGTTGCGCCGGGCCTGATCCCCGGCGGGCGCCGCACGCATTCCCCGCCGTCCAACTCCCTCGCCGTTCATCGGATCCTCGGAAAGGAGGAGTGGTTCCCGTGAATCTCTCCCCGCGTGAGATGGACAAGCTCTACATCTACGTCGTGGCCGATCTGGCGCGCAAACGCCGCGACCGGGGCGTCAAACTCAACTACAGCGAGGCCTGCGCGCTGATCAGCGAGGCGATCATGGAGGGCGCCCGGGACGGCCGCACCGTCGCCGAGTGCATGGAGATCGGCAAGCAGGTCGTCGGAAGCGCCGACGTCATGCCCGGCGTGCGGGAGATGCTGCCGCTGCTCCAGGTCGAGGCCGCCTTCCTGGACGGCACCAAGCTGGTCTCCTGCCACGACCCGGTCGGCGCCTGAACCATGGCAGCACGTCAGGCAGCCCGGTCCGGGCCCGCCACCGTGGTGCTGGCCGGCGGCCACGAGAGCGACGGCGGCCGCGACCTGGCCGCGCTGGTGGGCCACCGACCCGGCGGGGCGGGGCCCGCCGTGCACGCCGCGGCCGCCGCCGGCCGGCACCTCGTCGAGGCCGTACGGTCGGCGCTGGCGGCCACCGGCGGCCCGGTGTGCGTCGTGCCGATGACGCTCGGACGCGACCCCCGGCTGGTCGCCGACACCGCCCGCGCCCTGCGGTGGCTGGCGGCCGGCGAGGGCCGGGAGCGGCTCGCGCTCACCGCGCCGTTCGGCGCCGCCGAGCACCTCGTCGGCTGGCTGCGCACGGCCGCCGGGGGCGCCACCCGAACCGGAGACGGCACCGCCGGGCGCGCCGCCGCCGGAAACGCCGCCGCCGGAAACGCCGCCGCCGGAAACGCCGCCGCCGGAAACGCCGCCGCCGGAAACGCCGCCCAAAACGGAGGCGGCACCCGAACCGGGACCGGGAGCGGCACCCGGACCGACGGCGGGGGCGCCGTCCTGATCACCGCCCCGGCGGCCGGCCCCTTCGAGGACGCCGACCTGTTCCGGATCGCCCGGCTGGTGCGCCAGTACGGGCACCACCGCTGGGTGGAGGTGGCCCTGACGGGCGGTGACCCGGAGCCCGCCGAGGGGGCCGAACGCTGCCGGCTGCTCGGCGCGGCCGCGGTGACGGCCGTCCCGGCCTCCTTCGGACCGGCGCTGCGCACCGCCCTGCCGGGCGTACGGGACGGCGGGCCGCTGCTGCGGCCGTCCGCGGTCGCCGGCGTGGTCGCGGCCCGCACGGCGGCGGCGCTGCACCTGCTCGGACACGGCGAGGACGGCATCGCGGCCGGCCTCGACGCGGAGCACGGACACGGCTACGCCCACAGCCACGGGCCCGGCGACGCCGGCTCCCACCCGCACCCCCACAACCACTCCCACGGCCACCTCCAGAGCCACCCCCACGGCCACCCCCACGGCCACCCCCAGACCCACCCCCACGGCCACCCCCGCGCAGACACCCCCACGTTCACCCCCCACTGAACCGGCAGAGAGGAAGGCCAGCCATGTCTGGTGGCGCCGCATACCTGTACGGCGACGAACCGGTCGAGATCAACGCCGGCCGGGCCAAGGCCGTCATCACGGTCAGCAACACGGGCGACCGGGCGATCCAGGTCGGTTCCCACTACCACTTCTTCGAGGCCAACCGCGCCCTCGACTTCGACCGGAACGCGGCCTTCGGCAAGCACCTCGACATCCCGGCCGGCACCGCCGTCCGCTTCGAGCCCGGCGACACCAGGGACGTCACGCTCGCCGAGTTCGGCGGCCACCGCCGCCTGGTCGGCTTCAGCAACCTCGTGGACGGCGGTGTCACCGCGCCCGCCACCCGCGCCCGCGCCATCGACCGGGCGATCGCGCTCGGCTTCAAGGGCACCAACCTCGACCACAAGGAAGACCGCCCCCGCGCGGACTTCCACACCGAGAGCCACCAGGAAGGCGGCGACCGCTGATGGCCGTCCTGTCCCGCAAGCAGTACACCGACCTCTTCGGCCCCACCGTCGGCGACCGCTTCCACCTCGCCGACACCAACCTGGTGGTCGAGATCGAGAAGGACCACAACCAGGGCCACTACGGCGACGAGGCCGTCTACGGCGGGGGCAAGGGCATCCGCGACGGGATGGCCCAGGACCCGGCCGCCACCGCCGTCCAGGGCGCGCTGGACCTGGTCATCACCAACGTCGTCGTGCTGGACCCGGTGCTCGGCGTCGTCAAGGGCGACATCGGCGTCAAGGACGGCTTCATCACCGCCGTCGGCAAGGCCGGCAACCCGCACACCCAGAGCGGGGTGCACCCCCGACTGGTGATCGGCCCCGGCACCGAGGTGATCTCCGGCGAGCACCTGATCGCCACCGCCGGCGGCATCGACACCCACATCCACTTCATCGCCCCCCAGCAGGTCCAGGAGGCGCTGAGCAACGGCATCACCACCCTGATCGGCGGCGGCACCGGCCCGTCCGACGGCACCAACGGCACCACCTGCACGCCCGGCCCGTGGAACATCGGCCGGATGTACCAGGCGGTCGAGGACCTCCCGGTGAACGTGGGCCTGCTCGGCAAGGGCAACGGCTCGCTACCGGGAGCGCTGCGCGAGCAGGTCGAGGCGGGGGTGTGCGGCCTCAAGGTGCACGAGGACTGGGGCAGCACCCCGGCCGCGATCGACAGCGCGCTGAGCGTCGCCGACGAGTACGACGTGCAGGTGGCCATCCACACCGACACCCTCAACGAGTCCGGCTACTTCGAGGACACCCTCTCCGCGATCGACGGCCGCACCATCCACACCTTCCACACCGAGGGCGCGGGCGGCGGCCACGCCCCCGACATCATGCGGATCGCCGGCGAGCCCAACGTGCTGCCGTCCTCGACCAACCCGACCCTGCCCTACACCGTCAACTCGGTGGACGAGCTGCTGGACATGGTGATGGTCTGCCACCACCTCAGCCACGACATCCCGGAGGACGTCTCCTTCGCCGACTCCCGGGTGCGCGCCGAGACCATCGCGGCCGAGACCGTCCTGCACGACGAGGGCGTGATCTCGATCTTCTCCTCCGACTCGCAGGCCATGGGCCGGATCGGGGAGTCCTTCACCCGCGCCTTCCAGACCGCCCACCACTGCAAGGAGCAGCGCGGCAAGCTGGCCGGCGACACCGAGCGCAACGACAACTTCCGCGTGCTGCGCTACCTCGCGAAGCTCACCATCAACCCGGCCGTCGCCTCCGGCACCGCCGACCACATCGGCTCGCTGGAGCCCGGCAAGCTGGCCGACATCGTGCTGTGGCCGATCAACTCCTTCGGTGCCAAACCCAAGATGGTGATCAAGGGCGGAATGATCAACTGGGCGCTGATGGGCGACCCGAACGCCTCGCTGCCCACCCCCCAACCGGTCTACTACCGCCCGATGTTCGGCGGGTACGGGCGGGCCAGGCAGGCCACCAGGGTCTCCTTCATGTCCCAGGCCGCCGTCGACCTCGGGGTCCCGGCCGAACTCGGCCTCGCCAGCACGGTGCTGCCGGTGCGGCGGTGCCGATCGGTGGGCAAGCAGCACATGGTGCGCAATGACGCGCTGCCGAAGATCGCGGTCGACCCGGAGACGTACAAGGTCACCCTGGACGGCGAGCCGGCCACCATCGAGCCCGCCCGCGAACTGCCGCTCAACCACCTGTTCTACCTCACGTGAGCGGCGCCGCTCCCGGCCTGGACGCCCTGCTGGTCAGCCTCCAGCTGACCGACTCCGCCTTCCCCAGCGGCTTCTACACCCTCTCGCACGGCCTCGAGGGCTACGCCCAGGCCAAGGCCGTCACCCCCGACACCGTGCCCGCGCTGCTCGCCGACCTGCTGCGGCACTCCGTCGGCCCCTCCGACGCCACGGCGCTGGCCCTGGCCCACCGGGCCGCCTCGGCCGGGGACTGGGAGCTGCTGGCCGAGACCGACCGGCGGCTGCACGCCACCAAGCTCAACCGCGAGCTGCGCCTGGCCGCCACCCGGACCGGACGCCAACTCCTGGACATCGCCCGGGAGTCACTGGGCGGCGAGCCGCTGGACCGGTACGCCGGACTGGTCGCCGCCAAGCGTGCCCCCGGCTGCCAGGCGGTGGCCGCCGGGGTCGCCTACGCCTCGGCCGCCGTACCCGTCGAACAGGCCGTCGCCGGCGATCTGTTCGCCTTCTGCACCAGCTTCGTCGGCGCCGCGCTGCGGCTGCGGCTGACCGACCACCGCAGGGCGCAGGTGGTGCTGCGGGCGGCCGCGCCGGTCATCCAGGAGGTGGTGGCGGCGGCCCTGGTGCGGGAGTCGGCGGACCTGGGCGGCTGCGTACCGGTCGCGGACGCGATGTCCGGACGGCACGAGCGGGCGGAGGCCCGGCTGTTCGCGAGCTGAGAGCCGCAACGCGGACGAGCGGCGAGCGGACGAACGACGAGTGGACGAGCGGATGAACGGCGAGCGGACGAGACAACGAGTGGACGAACGGCGAGCGGACGAGCGGCGAGCGGACGAGCGGCGAGCGGACGAGACGACGAGTGAACGAGCGAACGACCAAGCGAGCAAGGGAGACAGCATGACCGACAACGTGCTCCGGGTGGGCATCGGCGGCCCGGTCGGCTCCGGCAAGACGGCGCTGATCGAGGCGCTCGTCCCGGTGCTGATCGCGCGCGGCCACCGCCCGGCGGTCATCACCAACGACATCTACACCCAGGAGGACGCCCAGCACGTGCGCCGCACCCTCGCCGGGGTGCTCGACCCCGAACGGGTCGTCGGCGTCGAGACCGGAGCCTGCCCGCACACCGCCGTCCGGGACGACCCCACGATGAACCTGGCGGCCGGGGCCGAGATCCTCGAACGCTTCCCGGACGTCGACACCCTGCTGTTCGAGTCCGGCGGCGACAACCTGACCCTGACCTTCAGCCCGGTGCTGGTCGACCTCTTCCTGTTCGTCCTGGACACGGCCGAGGGCGAGAAGATGCCCCGCAAGCGCGGGCCGGGCATCACCGAGTCGGAGCTGCTGGTCATCAACAAGATCGACATCGCCCAGTACGTCCGCACCGACCTCGGCGTCATGGAGTCCGACGCCCGGCGGGTCCGCGAGGGCGGCCCGGTGGTGCTCACCAACTGCCTGACCGGGGAGGGCCTGGAGGAGATCGCGAGCTTCCTGGAAACCTACCGCAAGGTCCCCGCGTGACCGTGGCGGCGCAGCGGCCGGTGCCCCGGCTCGACCCCCGGCACTACGCGCCGGACCGCGTCCCGTACGAGGTCCGGCGGTACGCCGGGACGCCCGACACCCTGGCGGTCGGGCGTCCCGGCAAGGTCGGCCTGCTGGAGCTGGCCTTCGAGCGGATCGCCGGGCGCACCGAACTCACCGGCCACTACCAGAAGTCGCCGCTGCAGATCATGCGCCCGCTCTACTTCGACCCGGCCCGCCCCGACCTCGCCGTCACCCTGCTGATGTCCACCGGCGGCGGGATCCTGCAGGCCGACCGGCTGCGCACGGACGTCCGCTGCGGTGCCGGCACGGCCGTCCACCTGACCACCCAGGCGGCCACCAAGGTCTACCGGATGGAGCACGACTACGCGACCCAGCTGTTCAACCTGTCGGCCGGGCCGGGCTGCTACGTCGAGTACCTGCCCGAGCCGGTGATCCCCTTCGTCGACTCGCGCCTGTACCAGCGGACGGTGCTGGCGGTCGACGCCGACGCGACGGTGGTGGCCGGGGAGACGGTGCTGGCCGGCCGGCTCGCCCGGGGCGAACGGAACGCCTACCAGGTGTTCGCCTCGGACCTCGAAGTACTGCGTCCGGACGGTGAGTTGGTCGCCCTGGACACGGTGCGGCTGGTGCCTCCCGGCGGCGGTACGACCGGCCCGGCCGTGCTCGGCGGGCACGACGTGATGTCCAGCCTGTACGTGGTCAGCCCGCTCGCCCCGGCCGCGCGGATCGCGGACGTGCTGCACGGGGCGCTGGCCGACTGCGGCCTGCTGTACGGGGTCAGCGTGCTGCCGCAGGACAGCGGCGCGTGGCTGCGCCTGCTCGGCTCGGACACCCGGGCCTGCGCGGCCGCGCTGCGGGCGGGGTGGGACGCGGTGCGGCGGTTGCTGATCGGGGCCCCGGCGCCGGAGTTGCGGAAGACGTAGCGGTAGGGCCTTCCCGGGCCCGGCCGGCGCGGTCAGGCGGGGCCGGTCCCGCTGAGGCGGGCGATCTGGCGGTGGCCGAGTTCCACCGTGCGGTTCATGTGCCGCAGCAGGAAGGCGAGTTCGTCCTCGCTGTCGTCGGCGAAGACGGCGGCCCAGTCGGCGCCGAGGGTGCGCCAGACCTCCCCGAAGCGGGTCAGCGCCTCGGGGAGGACGGCCACCAGCACCCGGCGGCGGTCCGCCGTGTCCCGCTGGCGGGCCACCAGGCCCGCCTTCTCCAGCCGGTCGACCAGGCGGGTCGCCGAGCCGCTGGTGAGGCCGGTCAGCTCGGCGATGCGGCCGGTGGTGACCGGACCGTCCTCGAGGGTGAGCAGGTTCAGGCACTGGACGTCGGTGGGGTGCATGCCGAGGTGGTCGGCGACGGCCTGGTTGAACAGCACGTAGGAGGCCAGGTAGCGGCGCGAGACCGGCCACAGCTGGGCCATCAGTTCGTCGCGGGTGGGCGTCATGGGGGAAGGGTAGCCGGGCTGCGGATAAACAGTTGCGCGGGGCAGTCAATTCTCCGTAGCTTTATCTGCATGACGCAGATAATCGAGCTCCCCGTCCCCGTCGCCGTCACCGGCGCCACCGGCGCCCAGGGCGGGGCCACCGCCCGCGCGCTGCTGCGCGCCGGCCGCACCGTCCGGGCCCTGACCCGCGACCCCCGCTCCCCGGCCGCCCGCCGACTGGGCTCCCTCGGCGCCGAACCGGTCTTCGCCGACTTCGACGACCCGGCCTCGCTGACCGCCGCCCTGGACGGCGCCGGCGCGCTGTTCGCGATGTCCACCCCCTTCGGGACGGACCTCGACACCGAGGTCCGCCAGGGAACCGCCCTGCTCGACGCGGCGGCCGCCACCGGCGTGCGCCACGTCGTCCTCACCTCCGCCACCAACGCCGACCGCTCCACCGGCATCCCGCACTTCGACACCAAGCAGCGCATCGAACAGCACCTCGCCGGCCTCGACCTGCCGTGGACCGTCCTCGGCCCGGCCGCCTTCCTCGACAACTACGCCAACGACTGGACCCTCCGGTCCCTCCGCGAGGGCGTCTTCCACCTTCCCATGCCGCCCGGCGTCCCGCTGCCGGTGATCTCCACCGAGACCATCGGCGCCTTCGCCGCCCACGTCCTCGCCCACCCGGACGCCTACACCGGCCGGCGCGTCGACCTCGCCTCCCAGTGGTGCACCGGCGAGCAGATCGCCGCCGCCATCACCGCCGCCGCAGGCCGCCCGATCCGGTGCGAGGAGGTGCCGCTCGCCGTCGTGGAGACCCACTCCCACGACCTGGCCGCGATGTTCCGCTACTTCCAGGACCCGGGCCTCGACGTCGACATCGACGCCCTGCACGCCGCCCACCCGCAGATCCACTGGCAGACGGTGGAGAAGTGGGCGGCCGGGCGCCGCTGGGACCTGTGAGTCCGCCCCCGGCCGGTGCCCGGCAGACCTTGACCGTGATCACGGGGTGTCCGGGCGGCCGAGTGAGGGGCATCCGGCTCGGAACGGGCGGACCGGGGGCGGGCGGAACCGGGGGAGGAGGCGGGCGGGTGGGGGCGGAGAACGGGCAAGGGGTTCGGGGTCGTGGCGCCGTCCCGATAACCGGTGGCGCCCGGCGGAGGGCCGTGGTGGACTCCTCGGATGAATCGTGATCATGTCCTCGCCCTCTTCGACGAGCGGGTCAGGCGCGGCGCCCGGCCGGACGGCCCCGGGGTGCGCGTCGAGCGTGACGGCGCCGTGCTGCGCCAGGTCGGCGGGGAGCACGACTGGAACGGCGTCCTCTGGTCGGCCCTGGACACCGCCGGAGCGGACGCGGCCATCGCCGCACAGGTGCGCTGGTTCACGGCCCTGGGCCGGGAGTTCGAATGGAAGGCGTACACCTACGACAGCCCCGCCGACCTCGGCCGACGGCTCCGGTCGGCCGGCTTCACCGCCGGACCGGACGAGGCGCTGATGGTCGCCCGAATCGCGGACCTGCCGACCGACCCGGCGCTGCCCGACGGCGTCCGGCTGGAGCCGGTGACCGACCCGGCCGGGGTGGAACTCATGGTGGCGGCCCACGACCAGGCCTTCGGCACCCCTTCGCCCGGTCTGCGCGAGCGGCTGCTGGACCACCTCCGGCAGGGCTCGGAGGAGATCGCCATGGTCCTCGCCCTGGCCGGCGACCAACCGGTCAGCGCGGCCCGGATGGAACTAAACCCGGGTACCGGCTTCGCGGGTCTCTGGGGCGGGGGCACGGTGCCCGCCTGGCGCGGTCGCGGCGTCTACCGCGCCCTGGTCGCCCACCGTGCCCGACGCGCCGCCGAGCTCGGCTATGAGTACCTTTACGTCGACGCGAGCGACCAGAGCCGCCCCATCCTCCAGCGCCTCGGCTTCGTGCAGCTGAGCACCACCACGCCCTACGTGTACCGGCCGTAGCCCGGCGGACCGCGCGGCAGCCGGACGGTGGGGTCGTATCGGCGGTACGGACGGTGGGGTCGTGCGGCCGCGCGGCGGTACGGACGGTGCAGCCGAGCGACCGTACGGACCGGGGCCGCGGTCACGGCGAGAGCGTGAACCGCCCCGGGAGCGGCTCCCCCGGCTCACCGGCGAAGACCACCTCGCCCCGGTGCAGCACGTACACCACCGCGGCCCCCGCGAGCGTGCACGGCAGCGACTGGCCGGTGAGCACCACCGTACGGCCCCCGGCGGCGTCCGCCAGCAGCCGGGCGTGCAACCGGGCGGCGGCGGCGGGGGAGAGCCCGCGCTCGGGCTCGTCGAGCAGCAGCAGGCCGGGCCGGGCCGCCAACGCCCGCCCGATGGCCACCAGTTGCTGCTGGCCGCCGGACAGGGTACCCGCGCGACGGCCCAGCAGGGTGGTCAACTCGGGGAAGAGCTCCAGGACTTCGTCCCGACCGGGGCCGCCGAGGCCGAGGTTCTCGGCGACGCTGAGCGAGCCGAACACCCCGCGCTCGGCGGGCACCAGCACGAGCCCCAGCCGCACCCGCTGGTGGACGGAGAGCCGGGTGACCTCCCGCCCCCGCCAGACCGCCCGCCCACCCGACAGCGGCACCAGCCCGGCGAGGGCGTGCAGGGCGCTGGTGCGCCCGGCGCCGTTGCGGCCGAGCAGGACGCTGACGGCCGCGGAGGGGAAGGCGAGGTCCACGCCGTGCAGCGCCTCCAGCGGGCCGTACCGGACCCGGGCGGCGCGCAGGGCGGCGGCAACGGTCATCGGACCACCCCGCGAGCGTCCGGGTCGCCGAAGGGGCGGCCGCGCGGGGCGGGGCGGGCGGTCACGTCGACGACCCCCACGCCCCGGCGACCCGGGGGTCCGCCAGGACGGCCGCCGTCGGACCGGCGGCGACCACCCGACCCGCCGCCATCGCGTAGACCGAGTCGGCGAGTTCGGCCACCAGCTCGGCGTCGTGCTCCACCAGGAGCAGTGCCATGCCACGCCCCGCGAGGTCGCGCAGCACGGTCACCAGACGGGCCGTCTGGACGGCGTCCAGGCCCGCCGCCGGCTCGTCCAGCAGCAGCACCCGGGGCCCGCCCGCCAGCGCCCGGGCCAGTTCCACCAGCCGCAGCACACCGGTCGGCTGCGCCCCGGCCGACTCGGCGGCGATGCCTCGCAGCCCCAGCAACCCGAGCGCCCGGTCCGTCCGCCCGGCGGCCGCCCGGGCGTCCGTCCGGCCCCCGCGCTGCTCGGCCCCGACCCGGACGTTGTCGGCGACCGACAGGGTCGGGAAGACGGCGATCTGCTGGAAGGTCCGCGCCAGGCCCAGGCGCACCCGCCGGTGCGCCGGCACCCCGGTCACGTCCCGCCCGCCCAGCAGCACCCGCCCGGCGTCGGGCCGGGCAGTCCCCGCGAGGCAGTCGAACAGGGTGCTCTTCCCCGCCCCGTTCGGCCCGATCAGCGCCGTGATCCGCCCGGCCGGCGCCACCAGGTCCACCCCGGCCACGGCCTCGATGCCGCCGTAACGCCGTACCAGGCCCCGGGCGGTGAGCCGGGCGGCGGGGGCGGGGGTGGAGGTCACGGCGGGCCTTCGGTTGTGTGGGCGGGGAGTGGGGGTGCTCTTCGGGTTGGGGTGGTGGTGCCGTGGGGGTGGGTCGGTGGTGGGTGGCGGGTGGGGGTGGCGGCCCGCGCCGGACGGCCGGGTGGTGGTGCGGCATGCGGCAGTTGGTCATCTCGCGGTCGCCGGCGCTGTGGGCCGGGGGCGGGGGTGGAGTTCACGGCGGGCCTTCGGTTGTGTGGGCGGGGAGTGGGGGGGTGCTCTTCCGGTTGGGTGGTGGTGCCGTGGGGGTGGGTCGGTGGTGGGCGGCGGGTTGGGGGTGGCGGCCCGCGCCGGACGGCCGGGTGGTGGTGCGGCATGCGGCAGTTGGTCATCTCGCGGTCGCCGGCGCTGCGGGCCGGGGGCGGGGATGGGGCTGGGGCGGTGCGATGCGGCGTCCGAGCGGCGCCGGATGGGAGTGGCTGCCACCGGCGCGGTGTGCGGTGCGGCCGTGGACGGCGGCCGGATGACGTCCGACGGGGGCCGGCCGCCACCCCGCGGCCTGCGGCACCCCAAGCGGCCCGGGTCGGCGAGGCGTTCACAGCCGGCGCTCCAGTGCCTCCCGTACCCGCCGCCCCGTCGGGCTGAGCCGGGACGGCGGCAGCGGCGGAGCCGGTGTGCTGCCGCGTCCGGGGCCGCGCCGCCGTGGGAGGGCGGTCAGTCCGCCGGGCAGGCGGCCGATGGCGGCGGCCAGGGCGCCGACGGCCACGGCCGAGACGCCCGCGACCGTGCCCGCGTCGAGGCCGATCAGCAGGGCGGCCGCCAGGACCGCGCCGAGCGCGCTGTCGGCCCCGGCGACCACCACCGCGGCGAACCAGAGCAGCCCGCGCACCGGGTCGAAGGACGCGGCGTCGAAGGCGCGCCCCGCCATGCCCATCAGGCCGCCGCCGAGGGCGGCGAGGGCCGCACCCGCCGTGAAGGCGAGGAGTTTGAGGCCCGGGACGTCCACGCCCGCCGCGACCGCCCCGGCCTCGTGGTCGCGCATGGCCGTCAGCGCGCGGCCCGTCCGGCCGCGGTGCAGACCGCGGACGGCGAGCAGCCCGAGGCCCAGCAGCAGCAGTTCGGCGAGGTAGAAGGCGCGGTCGCCGGTCAGGAAGGAGGGGCGGTCGAGGACGAGACCGGTGGTCGCGTACGGCTGTTCGAAGACGAAGCGGCTCATCGCCGTGCCGACGGCGAAAGTCACGAGGGCGAGCGCGAGCCCGCGGCGGCGGATCGCGGGCCAACCGGTGAGCAGGCCGAGCGGGGCGGTGGCGAGGACGGCGAGCAGCAGCGCGGGGACGGCGGGCAGCGGCGGCAGGCCGGGGATGCGACCGGACATCAGCAGCGCGGTGCCGAGGGAGCCGAGGCCCGCGTAGCCGGCCTGGCCGAGTGAGATCTGGCCGCCGTACCCGGTGACCACCACGACGGACAGCAGCACCAGGGCGAGCGCGGGCACGGCCAGTGCACTGCGCAGGTCGTTGCCCCGGAAGCCGAACGGCAGCAGGAGCAGGACCAGGCAGACCGCCACCGCGAGCCGCCCGCCGCCCCCACGGCCGCCACGGCCGGTGCCGCTCCCGCCGCCACGGCCGGTGCCGCTCCCGCCGCCGCCCGGGCCGGTCCCGGGGTGACGGGCCGCCAGCGGCGCGGCCGCGCCCGGCTCGCCGGTGATCCTCGGACCGGCCAGCAGCGCGGCGACCAGGAGCGCGACCACGAACAGGTTGGACTGCACCGCCTCGACCAGGGGCAGCAGCTGCCCGGAGGGGCGCAGCCGGGTGAGCTCGGCCTGCGCGATGCCCAGCCCGAGCCCGACGGCGACGGCGACCGGCAGGCTGCGCAGCCGGGCGGCGACCGCGACGGCCATGGTCTCCATCACCAGCAGCGGCAGCCCGTACGGGTCGAGCAGCAGGTACGGCGCGAGCGCGACGCCGACCAGCCCGGCGGTGAAGGTGCCGAAGGCCCAGCCGGCGGCGGAGACCCGGTCGGCGTCGACCCCGGTGAGGGCGGCCAGCCGACGGTCGTCGACGACCGCGCGCAGCCGCAGGCCGAAGCGCGTCCACCGGGTGGTGGCAGCGACGGCGAGGCCGAGCACGAGGATGGCGGCGAGCTGGGCGACGGTGTCGGGCCGCAGCGGGTGCCCGCCGGGGAGCCGGATCGGGGCGCCGCCGAACGGGGAGGGTGCTCCGGCCAGCGGCGCGGAGCCCCACAGCAGCACGGCCACGCCGATGAGCAGGACGAACACGCCGAGCCCGGCCACCATGGTCTCCGCCGGGCCGGCGCCGCGCCGCTGGAGCGGGCGGTGGACCAGGACGTCCAGCAGCACGCCGAGCGCGGGGGCGACCACCAGCAGGCAGCAGGCGACGGCGGGCCAGATCGGCCAGTGGCGGACCACCACGAGGTCGCGCAGCAGGTAGGCGATGGCCATGGCCTGGGCGCCCTGGGCGATGTTGAGCGCCCCCGTGGCGCGGTGGCAGACGACAAGTCCGATGCCGCTGAGCGCGGCGGCACTGCCGACGGTGAGCCCGGCGAGGGCGAGGTCGACGGTGAGGCCGAGCGAGTCGGGGGTGGCGGCGAGGAGCGTGTCCATCGGGTCAGCCGCCCGGTGGTGCGGGTTCGCCCGGAGGGGTGGCGGGGGAGTCGGGCGAGCAGAGCGGACAGGGTGTCAGGCGCCGCTCGCGGACGGCGGTCGCGTCCACGGCCCCGGCCCGGGGTTTGCCGATGACCAGCGGGCAGTCCGGCCGGTGGTAGCGGGTGCCCTCCGGGACGGCCAGCCAGCCCCGCCCGTCGGCCGGGCCGCCGGGTGGCGGGGTGGCCTCGGGCTCCACCAGCAGGTCGTACAGCCGTTCCACCCGGCGGTCGGTCAGGTCCGCACGGTCGCCGCGGTCCCCGCGCGGCGGCGGCTGCCGCAGCGCCACGAGCAGCACGCCCGCCACGATCAGCGCCGCGCCGGGGACGGTGGAGGAGGCCAGATAGGGGACCTGCTGTTCGACGAACCGCTCCCCGGAGACCCCGTACCAGCCGAGCACGCACAGCACCGCGCCGACCGCGACGAGCAGCCAGCCGGCCCACTCGCGCCCGCCGCGGAGGCTCCGCAGCAGCCGGGCACCGCGCCGGACGGGGGAAACCCTCGGGTCGGTACGGGTGATTTCTCCGTCGGATTGCGATTCGTCCATGGATCCGCCTTCATGGTGTCACTTGAGACGTTTCCAGGATCGGCCTGGAACAGCATCCGGGACAGCGAGGGCGGGCCCACCGCGCGACCGGCCCGGGCGGCGAAGCCGAGAGGGATCACCATGCACGTGACGCGAAGCGGCACCCACGAGGGCGGCGGCCCCCTCCGGCGGACGGCGGGCGGCCTGCTCGCCGTACTGCTGGTGTGCTCGGCCGCCGCGTGCAGCAGCGGCTCGTCCGGCTCCTCGGCCCCCTCCTCGGCGAGCGCGAGCGTGAGCGCCACCGGCGGCGCCGGCACCGGCGCCAGTGCGAGTGCGAGCGCCGGCGCGACCGGGAGCGGAAGCGCCGGAGCCGGGGCCACCGGAACCGCCCCCGCCGATCCGGCCGCCGCGAAGGCGGAGATCACCACCAACTGGGAGCGGTTCTTCGACCCCGCCACCCCGATCGCCGACAAGGCGAAGCTGCTCCAGGGCGGTGACGCGCTGCTCCCCGTGCTCCAGGGCTTCTCGCAGGATCCGCGGGTCGGCCAGGTGAAGGCCAAGGTCAACGACGTCGCCTTCACGGACGCCGCCGACGCGACCGTCACCTATGCGCTCTTCCTCCAGGGCAACGAGGTCGAGCCGAGTGCGACCGGCCAGTCCGTCCTGGAGAACGGCACCTGGAAGGTCTCCCGTGCCACCCTGTGCGGCCTGCTCACCCAGGCCGGCGGAGCCAGCGGCACGCCCGTCCCCGGATGCAGCTGACCGCGCCGCCGACCGTCCCGCCGCGACGCCGGGCCGCCGACGCGATCCCGCGCCGGCGGCCCGCCCGCGTTCCGCTGCGGGCCTCGGCAGCGGCCCTGTCGGCCCTGCTGGCCCTGGCACCGGCCCTCACCGGGTGCGGCACCCGGCTGCCGGAGGCCGACTTCACCGCCCGCGCCCGACCGTCGGGCGGCACCGGCGGCGGCACGGCCGGTTCGGGCAGCAACCCGGCGTCCGACACCGGCGTCACCGCCACCGAGATCCGGATCGGCATCGTCACCTCGCTCACCAGCCCGGTCGGCAGCGAGGTGTTCAGCGGCCCCCGCTACGGCGCCGAGGCCTTCTTCCAGGCCCTCAACGACCACGGCGGCCTGCACGGGCGCACCGTCAAGCTGGTGACCTGCGACGACGGCGGCAGCGGTGTTGGCAACCAGGACTGCGTGCACCGGCTGATCGACCAGGCGCACGTCTTCGCCTTCGTCAGCGGCAGCGTGCTGGACTACGCGGGCGCGCCGTACGTGAGCGGCAGGGCCGTCCCCGACATCGGCGGCCAGCCGATCGGCACCGCGTACGACCGCTGGCCGCACCTGTACGGGATCTACGGCAGTGCCGCCCCGCGCGACGGCCGGGCGGTCGGCTGGAACGGGACGCTGTACCAGAGCACCGAGGTGTTCCGTTTCTTCAAGCAGCGCCTGGGCGCGAGCAGCGCCGCCGTGGTCGCCTACAACCAGTCCGACTCCGCCCGCTACGCCGGACAGCTGAAGGCCGGGCTGGAGGCGGAGGGCTACCGGGTGCTGCTCCAGACGGTCGACTTCGCGCTGCCGAACTTCCAGGCGGTGGCCGCGGCGGTGCGGGCCGACGGCTCGCAGCTGCTGTTCGACGCGATGGACACCCGGGGCAACGCGGCGCTCTGCCGGGCGCTGGACGAGGCGGGGGTCACCGTCGCCGCGAAGGTGACCAACGTGCAGAACTGGTCCGAGTCGGTGCGCACCGACTACGCCTCCTCGCCGAACTGCCGCAACGCGCTCTGGGCGACCTCCTCCAGCCTCGACTACGAGGACGAGCAGTACCCGGCGGTGCGGGACTTCCGCACCGCGATGGCCCGCTACTACCCGGACCGGGCCGCCCGGCTGTCCGCCTGGGAACTGGAGGGGTGGGCCGGCGCCCAGTGGCTCACCGACGCGCTGGACTCCTGCGGCGCGGCCCCGACCCGGGGGTGCGTCGAGGCCTTCATGAACCGCGCCGAGCCCTACGACGCGCGCGGGCTGATCCTGCCCGCCTCCTTCGTCCCCCGGCCCCCGCCCACCGGCCCGACCAGGGCCTGCCTCAACGCGGCCCGCTGGCAGGACTCCGCGCAGGGCGGGCGGGGCGGCTGGGTCACCCAGGTGCCCGCCATGACCGAGAACTGCTTCGACGTGCCGCAGCTGCCGTACGAGCCCTGAGCCCGCCTCCCGGCGTCCCCGCGGCGCTCCCGAGGGGCGCGCGCTACGGCAGCCGCTCGACCACGACCATCGCCGCGTCGTCGTCCAGCCGCCCGCCGACGTGGGCGAGCAGATCGCGGCGCAGCCGGTTCAGCAGGGCGGCGGGGCGCTCGGCCTGCCAGGCGGCCACCCGCTCCGTGAGCGGGTAGAAGCGGCGCTGGGCGTCCCGGGCCTCGATCACGCCGTCCGTGTAGATCAGCAGCCGGTCGCCGGGGCGCAGGGGGAAGGTCTCCACCTCGTACTCCACCGGCGCCAGCTCGCCGAGGCCGAGCGGGGGCGCCGGGTGGCGGGCGGCCACGGCGGTGATGCCCTCGGGGCGCAGCAGCAGCGGGGGCGGGTGGCCGCAGTCGATCAGGCGGACCGGCGAGCCGTCGTCGGGGATGTCCAGCAGCACCGCGGTGATGAAGGACTCGCCGCCCTCGTCGGGCGCCTCCTGCTGCCCCTGGCGCAGCGACGGGCGGGCCAGCCGGGCCTGCCGGGACTGCTCGGCCAACTGGGCGAGGTCCCAGCAGACGCTGCCGTCCAGGTAGGCGGCGAGGTCCGGCAGGTCCGCGTGCAGGTGGGCGGCGGCGCGGAAGGCACCGAGCAGCAGGGCCGCGTCGCCGAGCGAGGACAGGCCCTTGCCGCGCACGTCGCCGACCAGCAGCCGGGTGCCGGTGGCCGTGCGGGCGGCCGCGTAGAGGTCGCCGCCGACCTGCGCCTCGGCTTCGGCAGCGAGGTAGACGGAGGCCAGGTGCAGCGGCCCGAGCCGCTCGGGCAGCGGACGCAGCAGGACCCGCTGGGCGGCCTCGGAGACCGACCGGACCCGGGCCAGCTCCCGTTCGTGCCGGTCGCGGAGCACCCGCAGTCCGACGATCAGGACCGAGACGACGATTAGCGCCCCGAGCTGGCTCTCGATGTTGATGCTGGTCAGGCCGTCCCGGACGGCGCCGATGATGGTGAGCGCGGCGAGCGCGAGCAGGGCGACCCCGGCGGTGGCACGGGGGCCGGCGATGGAGGCGGTCAGGGCGGGGGCGACGATCAGCAGCGGGCCCAGGTGGACCTGGGCGGGGGAGAGGATGTCGACGACGGTGATCACGACGATCAGCGCGAGCGGCAGCGCCGTCAGCGCGCGGCGGTCAGGTCGCCAGGAGCGGCGGCGGGCGCGAGGACGCGGCTCTTCGGGACGCTGCCGGAGGGGCACCCCTCCTCTGTACACCGTGGGGCCGGTGGGGCGCACCCCGGGCGATGGTGCCCGGGGCGGCGCCCTCGGCGGGCACGCTCGGGCCGTGCGGGCGCGGGCCGGGTGGCGACGCGCGGCCGTGACCGGCCCCCGGCCTACTCCTCCGCGCCGTAGCGGGCCAGGTAGGCGGCGAAGCGGGCGACGTCCTCGTCGGACCAGTCGGTGAAGCGGGTGGTGAAGGCCGCGCGCCGCTGCTCGTTGGCATCGCGCAGGAGGGTCAGGCCGGCCTCGGTGGCGCGCAGGATCTGGCCCCGCTGGTCGTCCGGGTCGGCCTCCCGGCGCAGCAGGCCGAGCTTCTCCAGCGCGGTGACCTGGCGGCTCACGGTGGACTTGTCGAGCATGAAGTGCGCGGCCACGTCCGCGGCCCGGCAGCCGCCGCGCTCGGTGATCAGGTCGAGGATGCTGTAGGTGACCAGGGAGAGGTCGGGGTGCAGCTGGGAGGCCTTGTGCCGGGCACGGCGGGCGAAGGCGGTCAGCTCGCGCTGAATGGTGTCGATGGACGACTCGCGGCCGGGCACGGCGTTCCTACCTCCTCGAAATTTGTTGCACTATACAACAGATTTGCCCGGCGTCGCGCGCGGCTCGCCGACCGGGCCCGGGGTGGTTCCGCCGACGGCCTCGCCGGTGCCGCCGCCGGCCGTCCGGCTCGCCGATCCGCCGGCCGGTCCGTCCACCGGTCCGCCCGCCGTCCCGCCCGCAGTCCTGTCCGCCGTCCCGCCCGCCGTCCCGCCCGCCGTCCGCCCCGGTCCGGCCTGCCAGGCGCGGGCGGCCGCGATCCTGCGGGTCGCACTCGGGTGAGTGGCGAACAGTAGCTCAAGCACCCGGGGCGGGTCGACATCGGAGACGTTCGCCAGCGCAAGCCTTCGCTGCATCGCAATGAACTGTCCGGGATCACCGGTCAGTTCGAGTGCGTGCCGGTCCGCCCTCGCCTCGATCCGGCGGCTCACCGCGCACTGCGCCGGGCCGGACAGGGCACCCGCCAGCGCGGCGAGCGCGGCCAGCAGCGGCAGCGCCCGCGGATCGCCCGCGTCATCGACCCCGGCGGCGTCCAGCAGCGGGCGCCAGGTGCTCAGCAAGCCCAGCACGGCCACCACGACGGCCGCGCCGACCGCGCCCAGCGCCGTCCCGAGCGGCACGTCGCGGTGTCTGACGTGGCCCAGCTCGTGCGCCACCACCAGCTCCACCTCGCGGGGCTCGGCGGTCGACAGCAGGGTGTCGTACACGACGATCCGGCGGGTCGCGCCCAGCCCGGAGACGTACGCGTTCAGTGCGGTGGTCCGCCGGGAGGCGTCCGCGACCAGGACGTCCCGCACCCGCACGCCGTCCCGCCCGGCCAGCTCGAGCAGCGCGGTGCGCAGTTCGCCCGGCGGCATCGGGGCGAAACGGTTGAACACCGGCTCGATCAGCAGCGGGTGGAGGAAGGAGAGGGCGGCGGTCAGCACGGCCGCCGCCCCGGCGGCCGGGAGCCACCAGTGCTGCGGCGACCAGCCGGTGAGGGCGAACAGGCCGAGGGCGAGCGGGAGGACCAGGAGCAGGCCGAGCGCCAGCCCGCGCAGCACGTCCACCACCCAGCCGGCCCAGCCCTGGGTCACCAGTCCGTAGCGCGCCCGGACGGAGCGCACCCTGGCGCCGAACGGCAGCTGGAGCGCCTGGCCGAGCAGCAGCAACGCCGCTGCACCGGAGAGGGCGACGGCGGTGCGGGAGCCGCCGAACCAGCGGCCGGTGGCGGTCACCAGGGCGGCGCCGGCCGGGCTCAGGCCGAGCACCAGGGTCAGCGCCAGGCCGGCCACCCGGCCGCCGAGCAGCCACGGCAGCTGGGCGCGGCGCAGCGCCCGGCCGCGGGCGCGCTGGGCCGGGGTGAAGTCGGGGTCGGGCGGCGCGTCGGTCGACGGGGTGGTCATGGGTGGGGTGCGCTCCTCCGCTGCGGCGCGCCCGGTTCGGGGCGTCGCGGTTCAGCATGGCGTACCCGGCCGGGTCTTGCTCGGTCCGGGTGTTCCGCCGTGGGACACGGCGGGCCGGCGGGTGCGGCGGTCGGGTGCGGCGCGGGGTGGGTAAGTCGGGCGGGTGCGGCGGTCGGGTACGGCGCGGGGCAGGTGCGATCCGGGCGTGAGCGGCGGCGGGTCGGGCGGGCCGTTCCCCGCGGTGGCCGTCGCGCTCACTCCTCGGCCGGGTCGGTGGCATCGTGCACGCCGGCGCGCAGCAGCTGGTGGCCGAGGTCGACCAGGGCGCGGCCGACCGCGAACTCGTCGCCGACCCGGGGGTCCGGGTCGTCGCGGGGGTTGCGGCGGGCCAGCGCGTCGCTGCGCAGCACGGTGCCGTCGGCGTCGAGCACGGCGTGCACCCGGGTGGTGTCGGCGTCCTCGACCACGTGCAGGCTGAGCTGCCAGTCCTTGGTGCGCACGGTGTCCGGGGCGGCGTGCGGGGCGGTGCCGTGCACGGCGTCCGGGGCGGTGCCGCGGGTGGCGTCCGGAGGCCGCGCCTCCGCGGTCGCCGTCCGGTACTGCGGTGGGAAGTCGGCCATTCGGAACCACCTCCGGCGTGGGCCTCTGCCTCCCCTCCATGGTCCAACGCCGCCCCTCGGCCCGCCGGGTCGCCAGGGGCGCGGTGGCCGGGTGCGGCGGTGGCCGGGTGCGGCGGGGGCCGGCCGGGAGGGCCGTCCGCCGGCGCCCGGGACCGAGCCGCCGCTGCGCGTTTGTGTCCGAAAGGTTGCGGGGGCGAGCTGAAGCGGTGCCGATTCGGTGGCGTAGGCTGACCGCTCTTGCACCATCCTCCGGGGGGAACCACTCATGCGCCGTGCCGCGGCCGCCGTCGCGCTGTTCGTCGGGCTGACCGCCGTCGCCGCCTGCGGACCGGACGACCCGCCGCCCGCCCCGGCCTCCCCCGCGGGCGCCGCGACGGCCGGGCCCTCCGGTTCCGCCGGCCCGTCCTCCGGCGCGGCCCCGGCCCCCACCAAGGGCGGCGCGCCCCGGCCCGACGGCAGCATCACCGTCGCCTTCGCCGGGGACGTCCACTTCGAGGGCCGCACCGAGGCCCGGCTGTCGGTGCAGCCGCCCGAGCCCGCGCTCGGCCCGATCTCCCGCACCCTCGCCGACGCCGACCTGTCCGTCCTCAACCTGGAGACCGCGATCACCGGCCGCGGTGCGCCGGAGCCGAAGACGTACACCTTCCGCACCTCGCCCAAGGCGCTGTCCGTGCTCAAGGACTCCGGGGTGGACGTCGTCTCGATGGCCAACAACCACGCCGTCGACTTCGGCGCCGACGGCCTCACCGACACCCTCGCCGCCAAGAGCTCCTCGCCGATCCCGGTGATCGGCGTCGGACGCAACGCCACCGAGGCGTACGCGCCGTACACCGCCACCGTGCGCGGGGTGAAGGTCGCGGTTGTCGCCGCCAGCCAGGTCGAGGACATCACCAACCAGAAGTGGCGGGCCGGCGCCAACAAGCCGGGCATCGCCTCGGCGCTGGACGTCCCCGCCCTGGTCAAGGCGGTGGAGTCGGCGAAGCGCCAGGCCCCGGTCGTGCTCGTCTACCTGCACTGGGGCGAGGAGGGCAAGGCCTGCCCGACCAGCGCCCAGACCGCCGTCGCCAAGAAGCTCGCCACCGCCGGCGCCACCGCCGTGGTCGGCACCCACGCCCACACCATGGTCGGCTCGGGCATGCTCGGCGACACCTACGTCGGGTACGGCTTCGGCAACTTCCTCTGGTACGGGACGTCCAACTACCCCAACTCCAACGAGACCGGCGTCACCACCCTCACCCTGACCGCCGACGGCAAGGTCACCGGCGAGGCCTTCACCCCGGCCACCATCGACGACAAGGGCATCCCCGAGCCGGTCACCGGCGCCGCCGCCGAAGCCGCCCTCAAGCGCCGCGACGGCCTCCGCGGCTGCGCCGGACTCACCCCGCCCCCGGCCGCGCACTGACGGCCGCTCGCCCGGCCCGGGTGACGGGCGCGTCCGGGCCCGGGCCCGCTCAGTCGGTGGGCCAGAGGATCAGGTCGTCCAGCGCGTGGCGACGCGGCCCCTCGCCCAGTTCGGCGAGTGCGGCGCGGATGCGGTGCAGGTGGTCGACGGTGAGCTGGAGCGGGGGCTCGTCCGGCTGGTAGGTGGTGCGGACCGGGTAGTCGGCGCCCGGGGTGCGGGTCATCTCGATGTGGCAGCCGAGCACGTACGTGACCTGGCGGCTGCCGGCGAACTCGACGAGCCGCTCGACGGTGCGCCCGAAGGCGGGCCAGTCGTCGATGTAGAGCCGGCCCGGGTAGACGGTGTCGCCGGTGAGCAGGAAGCCCGTCCACGGGTCGTAGTAGGTGACCGCCGCCTCGTGGTGGCCGGGGGTGGCCAGGCACTCCAGCACCCGCCCGCCGCCGAGGTCGACCCGGGCCACGGCCTCCGGGGCCCGGTCGAAGCCGAAGTACGCCCAGGCCGTGGGCCGGTCGCCGCCGACCACGGTGGTCACCGGCCGGTCGGCGAACTGGCCGTCCCCGGCGATGTGGTCGCCGTGCGGGTGGGTGTGGAGCACCAGCAGGGGGTAGTCCTCCCGGGGGTTCCGGGCGAGCCACCTCGCCACCAGGCCGTCGACGGTCGCGCGCAGCGGGAAGTACTCGGGCTCGGCCGTGGCGCCCGTGTCGATCAGCACCGCCCGTTCCGCCCCGAACAGCAGGAACAGGAACGGCGCTTCGTAGTGGACCGCCTTGTTCTGCCGCAGGATGACGGTGTGCTCGTCGTACTCGTGGACGTGGATGTCCGGATCCGTGTTGTGCTTCGCGGACGGCGAGCCGTGGATCCACCGCACGTCCAGCGGGCGGGCGATCGGCGTGCGGGCGGCCATGACGTCTCCTCGGTGCGTCGTCTTCGCGGGCCGGGTACGGCGCACATCTCGTCCGGGGCGGACGCCGACGCGCCGCCGCCGCGACGCTAGCACCACCCGGCCGCGCTCCGGCCGCCGGTGCCGCTGCGTGCCGCCTTGGTGCCGCCCGGAACCGAAGTAATTGCAGAGTCAGATAATCCGCGCCAACTGGGATACTGTCGAACAGAAGACGCAACGGGGCGTACGGGTGAACGCGAAGGGAAGGCGAGCCATGGGGATCCGCGACGACGCCGCCGAGGTCCGGGCCAGTGGCTGGCGCACGCTCGCCGCACTGCACGGGCTGATCGACACCGCGCTGGAGAAGGCGCTCCAGGCGGGGCACCAGCTCTCCGTGGTCGAGTACACCGTGCTGGAGGCCCTCTCCCGGCAGGACGGGTGGCACATGCGGATGCAGCAGCTGGCCCGCGCGGCGGCGCTGAGCAGCAGCGCGACCACCCGGCTGGTGACCCGGCTGGAGGACCGGGGGCTGCTCAGCCGCTACCTCTGCGCGGACGACCGTCGGGGTATCTACACCGAGTTGACGGCGGCGGGCCGTGCGCTGCTGGAGGCCGCCCGGCCGGTGCACGACGCCACCCTGGAGGCGACCTTGGCCCAGGCCGCGGAGGTGCCCGAACTGTCCACCCTGGTCGACGCGTTGACCGAGCTCACGCCGACGAAGGCGTGACCGCGGCGGCCCGACCGCGACGGCCCGCCCTCACCGCCGTCCGGCGGCCAGCGCCTCCCGGTGCACCCGGTCGAGCAGGGCGAGCAGCAGTTCCCTGCTGGACGCCCGCTCCCGGACGTCGCACAGCACCACCGGCACCTCCGGCCCGAGGTCGAGGGCGCGCCGGACGTCCTCCGGGCTGGCCTCGCGCCGCCCGTGGAAGCAGTTGACGCCGATCGCGAACGGGATGCCCCGCTGCTCGAAGAAGTCCACGGCGGCGAAGCTGGTCTCGAGCCGCCGGGTGTCCGCGAGGACGATCGCCCCGAGGGCGCCGAGCGCGAGGTCGTCCCACATGAACCAGAACCGGAACTGCCCCGGCGCGCCGAAGAGGTAGAGCACCAGGTCCTCGCGGAGGGTGATCCGTCCGAAGTCCATCGCCACCGTGGTGGTGGACTTGTCCTGGATGCCGTCGAGGCTGTCGATCCCGACGCTGGCGCGGGTCATCCGCTCCTCGGTCTGCAGCGGTTCGATCTCGCTGACCGAGCCCACCATCGTGGTCTTCCCGACACCGAAACCGCCGGCGACGAGGATCTTGACCGCGCCCGGCACCAGGCTCTTGATCGTCAATTCGGGTCTCCTGGAGGGGAACTGGGAGTCGCGTGCGGGGCCGGTCCGCCGCTCAGAGCCGGCGGACGCCCTCGATCACGGCCTGGATCAGCGAGATGTCCGGCGCCTCGGCCAGCTGGACCGGGGCCCGGGTGAGGATCAGCCGGGCCTCCGCGAGGTCGTCCAGCAGCACCTTGACCACGCTCACCGGCAGGTCCAGGGTGGCCGCGATCTCGGCCACGGCCAGCGGGCGTTCGCGGCACAGGTCGATGATCGCGGCCGGTTCGGGGGCCAGCCGGCTGGTGTCGGTGCGCGGGTCGGCGGTGACCACCAGGGTGATCAGCGCGAAGCCCGTACGGACCGGGCCGGTGCGCCCGTTGGTGATCGCGTAGGGACGGACCAGGTGGCCGGCGTCCTTGTCGTAGAACCAGCCCTCGTCGGCGTCGGCGGTGGTCACGCACCGCCACCCGCGCCGACCTGGCCCGCGTCGCTGCGCGGCGCCGCGGTCAGGTACTGCCCGACCTGCTTCACCAGCATGTTGATCTCGTAGGCCATCAGCCCGGCGTCCACCTGCTCGCTGGTGAGGACGGCGAGCCGGGCGCCCTGCCCGGCGGTGGTCACGAACAGGAACAGCTGGTCCATCTCGACCACGGTCTGCCGGACCCGGCCGCCGTTGAAGCGGTGCCCGGCGCCGCGGGCGAGGCTCTGCAGGCCGGAGGCGACGGCGGACAGGTGCTCGGCGTCGGCCCGGTCGAGTCCCTGGTCCATGCCGACCAGCAGGCCGTCCTCGGAGAGGACGATGGCGTGCCGGGTCTCGGGGACCCGCGCCACCAGCTGGTCCAGCAGCCAGTTGAGGTCGCGCTGGGTCTCGGTGTGCTGCGTCATCACTGCTGTTCCTTGGCTTCCTGGGCGGCGGGCGCTTGCGCGGGGGCGGTCCCGGGGGCGGTCCCGCGGACGTCCTGAGTGGCGGAACGTTCCGCCAGGTCGGGGGGCACGGCTGGTGCGCCCGGTTCGGCACCGGCTTCGCGGGCGCTCCGGGTGCCGCGCTGGATGGCGGCCATGGTGGCGCGCGAGCGCGCCGGGGAGGGGTCACCGTCGGCGCCGTCGTGGCGGGAACCGTCGGGGGCGGTGTGCGTCCCGTACGGCCGGGCCGGCGAGGCCTGCGGCGACGAGGGCGCCGGCGGCACCGGCGGCAGCATCGCGCCGGGCGCGTGGGCTTCGCGGAGCTGCTCGGCGAGGCTGGCGTTGCGGACCCGCTGCGGCAGGACGCGCGGGGTGCGCAGTTCACCGTCCGGGCCCTGCGCCACCTGCTCCTCCCGGGGGCGTGCGTGGCTGGGCA
Source organism: Kitasatospora sp. NPDC048194 (assembly GCF_043202455.1). Classification (NCBI taxonomy): domain Bacteria; kingdom Bacillati; phylum Actinomycetota; class Actinomycetes; order Kitasatosporales; family Streptomycetaceae; genus Kitasatospora; species Kitasatospora sp. NPDC048194. The sequence goes on along the minus strand of NZ_JBIDAK010000008.1, from coordinate 134,660 downwards.
CCGAGCGGTCGGCGGGCACCCCGTCGAAGACGGCCGCCGGGTCCGCGAGCAGCCCGTCCGCCCGGTGCGGAGCGGGGGCGGAGGCGGTGCCGGGGCCGGGCCCGGCGGCAGGGCCGGAAGCGTCCCCGGTGCCCCCGCCGGAAGCCGGGAGCGGAGCGGTGCCGGGCTCCGCCGGGCCGGGCTCCGACGGATCGTCCGGGAGGTCGTACGGCCGGGGCAGCACGGGCCGGGGCACCACCACGGCGCCGGGCAGTCCGGGGATCTCGGCGCCCACCGGCAGCCCGCCGCCGGCGGGGGCGGTGTCGCCGTCCCCGCCCGGCCGTCCGAGCAGCCCGCCGCCGGCGGGGGCGGTGTCGCCGTCCCCGCCCGGCCGTCCGAGCAGCTCGCCGGCGACCGCACCACCGCCCGCGGTCCCGGGATCGCCCGGTCCGACGGGTCCGGCCGGCGCGAGGGGTCCGGCCGGCGCGGGGGGCGTGTCCACCTCGGGCGCGGAAGGGCCGCTGGGCCCGCCGTCCGCCGCGGGCCGCTGCTCCGGCACCGGCGTACGGGTGACCCGCGCGCCGGATGGCAGCCCGGGCACCGCGGCCGGCTGCTCGGCCTGCTCCAGCAGCACCGCCGGCACCAGCACCACGGCCCGGGTGCCGCCGTACGGCGAGGGCCGCAGGGTGACCTGGACGGCGTGCCGGGCGGCGAGCCGCGCGACGACGAACAGGCCGAGCCGCAGGTCGTCGCCGAGCGCGGAGACGTCCAGCTCGGGCGGGTTGGCCAGGTACTCGTTGAGCCGCTCGTACTCCTCCTCGGTCATGCCGAGGCCGCGGTCCTCGACCTCGACCGCCAGGCCCTTGGGGACCTCCTGGGCGCAGACCTGCACCTGGGTGTACGGCGGGGAGAAGGTGGTGCCGTTCTCGATCAGTTCGGCGACCAGGTGGATCACGTCGGCGACGGCCTGCCCGCTGAGCGAGACCCGGGGCACGCCCTGGACGACGACGCGGGAGTAGTTCTCGGTCTCGGAGACGGCGCTGCGCAGGACGTTGACCACGGGCACCGCGTTGCGCCAGCGCCGGGCCGGCAGCGCCCCGCCGAGGATGACCAGGTTCTCGGCGTTCCGCCGCATCCGGGTGGCCAGGTGGTCGACCGCGAACAGCTCGCGCAGCAGCTCCGGTTCCTCGTGCTCGCGCTCCAGCGCGTCGAGCATGCTGATCTGCCGGTGGATCAGGATCTGGGTGCGCCGGGCGATGTTGAGGAAGACCTTCTTCGTCCCCTCGCGGCCCTGGGCCTGGTGGACGATGGCCGCGACGGCGGCCTGGCGGACGGCGGCCAGGCCGTCGGAGGCCTGTTGGACCTCGTCGCCGATCCGCCGGGACGGCGCCCAGGCCGGCGGGACGAGGACGGTCTCCCCGGCGCGCAGCCGGTCGGCCACCTCGGGGATCTCGCGCTGGGCGAGCGCGAAGGTGTCGGCCCGCAGGCCGGCCAGGCGGGCGGACAGGGCCCGGGCGACCCTGGCCGCGCGGATCGCGCTGACCAGCAGGACCACCACGACGACGGCGGTGCCGGCCAGCAACGCGGTGCGGTGCCCGGCGTCGCGCAGCAGGTAGGCGGCGTAGCCCCAGGCGGCGGCGAGGCCCAGGCCGGGGAGGAGCACGAGGCCGAGGATCGAGCTGCGGAGGGAGCCGGACCGGCCGGCGCGGTGGCCCGTGCGGGGGGCCGATATGCCTGGCATCTGATTCCTTGTCGCAGGGCCGAGTTGCGGGGCCGGGTCGCGGGTCCGAACGGCGTGGTCGGCCCGTGCGGCCCGGGCGGGCTTCTGGGCGCCGAGGCCGGGTCCGCCGGACGGGGTGACGCCGTGTCACCGTCCGAGCGGGTGCAGCTACGGCCGCCGACGGCAGGAAACCTATCAGCCCCAGGTGCCTTGTTAGCAACATCAACTGACGATATGTGAACGGCCGATGGTGCCGTCGGCGGCGCCCGGCGGAAGGGTTCGCCGACGGAACGCCGCAGGTCGCCGCGGTCGCGAAGAGTCGGAGCGGCTTCCCGGGGCGGCGGCGGGCGCGCCCCGGGAACACCGTCAGGAACAGGTCAAACGGGCCGGGTCAGCCCGCCAGCGAGATCGGCACCACCCGGGCGGCCCGCACCCGCCGCTCGTCCCGCCGCTCCTCCCGTTGGACGCCGCGCCGCTCGTTGCGCAGCTCGTCCCGCTGGGGGCCGCGCCGCTCCGCGCGCTGCGCCTCCAGCTGGTTGAGCTCCGTCCACGCCCAGCTGGTCACGTCGGACAGCTCGGCCGACCACTGCTTGCCGTACGTGCCCGAAGCCACCTGTCCCAGGCGCAGCTTCTGCACGTCCGAGGTGCCGGCCGGGGCGTAGACGTGGGTGGCGTCCCGCAGGTAGCGGATGATGTGGTGCTCCTCCTGGGTGCCGCGGGCGGCGAAGATCTCCATCGCCTGGCGCGCCGAGTCCATCGCGTACTCGGTGTTGACGAGTTTGGCGTTCATCAGCTCCGCGTCGCAGGCCTTGCCGCGGTCGAGCAGGTGGGAGGCGTGGTAGGCGGCCAGCTTGGCCGTCATCAGTCGGGACTGCATCTCGCCGAGCTTCAGCGCGATGCTGTTCAGCTGGTTGATCGGCCGGTCGTAGAGCATCCGCTCCTCCGCGAAGCGCACGGTGTCCTCGACGACCGCCACGTGGATGCCGAGCGCGACGGCCCCCAGGTTCAGCCGGCCGTACAGGGTGGAGGAGGAGTAGGCGACGTCGAGGCCGAGCCCCTCCTCGCCGAGCCGGTTCGCCGCCGGGATGCGGCAGTCCTCGAAGACGAGCTCACCGAAGCTGAAGCCGTGCAGACCGCCCTGGGTGCCGATCGATCCGGTGCGGAAGCCGGGCCGGTCGCTCTCGACCAGGAAGGCGGACAGGCCCCGGCTGCCGGTACCCGTGCGCAGGACCACGCCGTGCACGTCGCCGATGTGGGAGTTGCCGACGAAGACCTTCCGGCCGTTGAGCACGTACTCGTCGCCCTCGCGGCGGGCGGTGCCGGACATGCCCAGCACGTGGCCGCCGGACTCCGGCTCGGTGACGGCGATGGTCGGCAGCGCCGCTCCGGACGCGAACCTCGGCAGCCACTCCCGTCGTTGTGCGTCCGAGCCGAAGTGGAGGACCTTGGCGACGCCGAGCTGCGACGCCTGTGCCACCGCGCCCATCGCGCCGCTGACCCGGGCCAGTTCCTCCACGATGACGGTCTTGGCGAGGTGTCCCAGGCCCAGGCCGCCGAACTCCCGGGGAATGGTGACGCCGATCCAGCCCCGGCGGGCGATCTCACGGGCGAGGTCGATCTCCACCTCCCGGTCGGACTCCATCCTGGCCACCTGCGGACGCACCTCCTTCTCCGCGAACTCACGGACCTCCGCGCGGAGGCTTTCGTGCCGTTCGTCGGTGAAGTAGTCCATCGCCATGCTCTCGTCCTCTCGTTCCGGTGGGTGTCGTGCCTCCGTTCATGCCGTCGATGCCGCTCCGGCCGCTCCCCCGAGGGGATCGGTGGGGGTGTGGAGGGGGTGGGGCGGGCCGATCGCTCCTTCGCAACCGGGGTGCATGCGGATCCTGGGGCGGGTTCCCGGAGGGTCGGGGACTACCGTCCGTGTCTTCGGCAGGGCTCATTGTCATATGGACGTGCCGGCTTACACAGATCTGATCTTGGATTGGCGGGATTCGGCGCGTCCTTTTTCGAGCGAGTTTCGCTGCGGTGCCCGCGGGGAAGTGATCTTCCTCCGCTCCACAGCCTGCGGTCGGCCGCTCACATGCGGTTTTGACTGAACATCAGCAGTGACCGCCGGCCGGTCCCGGTTCCACCGCAGCGCCCGGATGTCTGATTACATGTGCGCCATGACTGATGTGATGAGCACTCAAGGCCAGTTCCCGGGTGCCGCCGGGGAGTCCGAGCGAACCCGCAGACTGCGCAGCCTGGGTCTCAACGACCCGTCCGCGGACGAGGCCTTCGACCGCTTCGCCCACCTGGCAGCCAGTATCACCCGCGCCCCCATCGCGATGGTCAACTTCATCAACGACGAGCGCCAGATGTTCCGGGGGCTCTACATCCCGCCAACTTCGACGGAAACCGCGCACGAGGACGGCGCCTCCTGGGCGGACCGGGGCATCGCCTTCGACCTCCCCACCCGCCAGATGCCGCTCAGCCACGGGTTCTGCCCGCACGTGGTCGCCCAGCGCTCGCCCCTGGCGCTGGACGACATCCTCGCCTACCCCCGGTTCGCCGGGAACCCGGTCGTGGACGAACTCGGCGTCCGGGCCTACCTCGGAGCCCCGCTCGTCGACGACACCAACACCGTCATCGGCACCGTCTGCGTCCTCGACCGGGAACCGCGCCAGTGGGGCCGCGAGCGGCTGCGCGACATCCAGCACCTCGCCGAGGCGCTGCTCTCCGAGATCCGGCTGCGCGACAACCTGCTCGCCCAGCAGCAGGAGATGTTCGCCGCCTTCGACGGCTCCCCGTTCCCGATCATGCTGACCGACGGGCCCGGCCAGGAGATCCGCTACGCCAACGCCCAGCACGCCGAGACCTTCGGCGCCCCGGTCGCCTACGGCTCGGTCGGCGCGGCCTACCCGCAGCTCGGCGCGGCCGGACTCCAGCAGGCCGTCACCGAGGCGTACCACACCGGCCGCACCACCGTCCTCAACGACGTCCGGATCCAGGCCCGCCCCGAGGCGCAGCGCATCCAGCAGGTCTTCAGCTTCACCTGCACCCCGATGCGGGCCGTACGCACCGGCCAGGTCAACGGCGTCCTCACCGTCGGCATGGACGTCACCGCGCAGTCCCGCACCGAGGAGGAACTCGGAACGCTGGCCGCGCTGCTGGTCGACCGGCTCCAGCAGACGGGCGCCGCCCCCGGGACCGGTCGCCCGGGAGTCAACGGCGGGTCCGGACACGTCCTGCCGAGCTGAACGGCCGACCACCCGCCCGCAGGTGCACCGCACCCGGCCGGCGGATCGCTCCACCACCGCACCGACCACCCCCCGTGGCGGGGCGCCTCTCACCCCCGTGGAGAGGCTCCCCGCCACACTGCCGTCCGGGCGGTGCCCCGCCGAGGGACCGCTGGCGCCGCCGCGGCGGCTCCGGACCCCCTGCCCCGCACCACCCGCCCGCCGCCCCCGGGCCGAGCGGGTGAACCGCCCGCCCCCCCGCACCCCGGCCGGGCCCGGCGGCGGGCCGCCGATGGTAGGCATGGGCCGCATGGACTGGTTCGCCGCCCCCGACTACTGGCTGAGCCGACTGCTCGTCCAACGCCTGCTCGCCGGCCTCTACCTGATCGGATTCCTGGCCGCCGCCGCGCAGTTCCGCGCCCTGATCGGCGCCGACGGCATGCTGCCGGTGCCCCGCTTCACCGCCCGCGTCCCGTTCCGCCGCTCCCCGAGCCTGTTCCACCTCCACTACAGCGACCGCTTCTTCGCCGCCGTCGCCTGGACCGGCGCCGCCCTGGCCGCCGCCGTCGCCGCCGGGCTCGGCGACGCCGTGCCGCTCTGGGCCTCCGTGCTGCTCTGGGCGGCGCTCTGGGCGCTCTACCTCTCCATCGTCAACGTCGGCCAGACCTGGTACTCCTTCGGCTGGGAGTCCCTGCTGCTCGAGGCGGGCTTCCTGGCCGCCTTCCTCGGCAACGCCGACAACGCCCCGCCCACCCTCGTCCTGTGGCTGACGCGCTGGCTGGCCTTCCGGGTCGAGTTCGGCGCCGGACTGATCAAACTGCGCGGCGACTCCTGCTGGCGGGACCTGACCTGCCTGCGCTACCACCACGAGACCCAGCCCATGCCCGGACCGCTCAGCTGGTTCTTCCACCACCTGCCCGACCCGCTGCACCGGGTCGAGGCCGCCGCCAACCACGCGGTCCAACTCGTCGTACCCGTCTGCCTGCTGCTCCCGCAGCCGATCGCGAGCTACGCCGCCTGCGCCGTGCTCGTCACCCAGCTGTGGCTGATCGCCTCCGGCAACTTCGCCTGGCTCAACTGGCTGACCGTCGTGCTCGCCCTCGCCGCCGTCGAACCCGCCCGCCTCGGCCTGCCCGTGCACGCCCGCCACTACCCCGGCGCGCCGCTCTGGTACGAAGCGCTGGTGATCGCCGTGACCGTCGCCGTCGCGGTGCTCAGCTACTGGCCGGTGGCCAACATGGTCTCCCGCGGCCAGGCGATGAACCGCTCCTTCAACCGGATCCACCTCGTCAACACCTACGGCGCCTTCGGCAGCGTCAACCGGCTGCGCCAGGAGGTCGTAGTCGAGGGCACCGACGAGGCCGTCCTCACCCCGCACACCGTCTGGCGCGAGTACGGCTTCAAGGGCAAGCCCGGCGACGTGCGCCGGCTCCCGCGCCAGTACGCCCCCTACCACCTGCGGCTCGACTGGCTGATGTGGTTCGCCGGCATCTCACCCGCCTACGCACGCCCCTGGTTCCTGCCCTTCGTCGCCCGTCTGCTGGCCGGCGACCCGGCGACCCTCCGCCTGCTGCGCCACAACCCCTTCCCCGACGCCCCGCCGACCCACGTCCGGGCGACCCTCTACCTCTACCGGTTCACCGGATGGCGCGAACTGCGGGAAACCGGCGCGTGGTGGCACCGCACCGCGCTGCACGAGTACCTCGCGCCGGTCGACACCCCCACCCTCGGTCGGGCCGGGTACCGACCGCCCCTCGGCCGACCGGCCCGCAGCGCCCGCAAGGTGCCGCTGGACGGGCTCCGGAGGCCCCGTCCACCCCGGACGGAGCACCGCGGCCACCCGTCCGGACCAGCCACGGGCCACCCGGGCAGCCCTCCCGGGTAGCGGCCAGGCGGGCGGTAGGGCACGCGACACCGGTCCGTCCGGCGGTGGGTGCGTGCAAGGCTCGAACGGGCACCCGTATTCTTGGCCTCCGCAACCGGCGGCCCGACCGCGCGCCCCCGGCCCCGCCCCAGGGGCACCCCGCGCACCCGGTCCGTCGCGCCCTCCCCGCCAGCCCCGCCGTCGACGCCCAGAACCGGACCACACATGACAGTGCTTCACTCGCGCAACGCCGACGCAGCCGACCCGGCCGACGTCGCCGACGCCGCAGACGTCAAGGACCCCCAGGACGCGGCCGCGGAGCCCGACCTCCGCGACGACCTCGGCCGCTACGCCGAACTCGGCGCCTTCACCCTCAGCGCCGACACCCACGCCTGGTACGCGGCCGTCGACACCGTCGCCACCCCCGAGGACGCCCGCGCCGCGTCCACCGTCCTCGCCGAACTGCGCGGAAGCGACCTCCAGCAGACCTGGGAGGCCGTCACCGCGCTGGCCGCGGAGGTCAAGCTCGACGAGCCCGACACCGTCGCCAAGACCGCGCTGCTGGTCGAACTGCTCCAGCGGGTGCACCGCACCTCCGCCACCCTCACCCCCGCCGCGTACGACGCCGACCTCGCCGCCCTGGCCGCCGCCACCGCGGACAGCGCCTGGCGCCGCGAGAACGGCGTCAAGCTCTCCTGGCTGCGCGGCCGCTCGCTGCGCAAGCAGGCCGCCGCCCTGGCCACCGACCGCCGGATCCGCCGCGAGGACCTGCACGAGGCGCTCACCTCCGCCGAGGTGGAGCGCCGCGCCTGGGCCGCCCTCGCCCCGGCGGGCACCCTCCCGGTCGTGCCCGCCGACGGCGCCCTGGTCGACCGCACCGCCCAGGCCTTCGAGACCATCAACACCGGCTTGCGCGGCCTCGCCCGCCTGCTGCCCGACCAGGACCTCGACGGGCTCGCCTTCGCCGAGCTGGTCGAGCTGGTCGAGCGCCTCGCCACCGACGAGGGCACCCTGTACCGGCTGCCCACCATCCGCAGCCTGCGCGCCACCCTGGAGGCCGCCGGCCTCGGCGACCTGCTCGCCGAGCTGACCGCCGCCAAGGCCGACCGCCGCGCCGCCGAGGCCGCGTACGCGGCGCGTCAGGCGCTGGCGGGCGGGCAGCGGGACGGGCTGACCGGGTCGGCCGGGGCCGTCGGTGCCGAGGAGCCGACGGGCGTCGAGGCGGACGGGCCGGAGGCGGGCGTGTCCGGGGCGGGCGTGTCCGAGGCGGGTCTGCCGGAGGCGAGCGGTCAGGAGTCGGACGGCCACGACGTGGGCGTTCAGGACGAGGGAGGTCAGGAGTCGGACGCCGAGGCCGATGCCGAGGCCGAGGCTGCGGCGCGTCAGGCCCTGGCCGGCGGTCAGCGTGACGGGCTGGTGGAGGAAGCGCCGGTTGCGGTGCCTGCTCAGGCCGATGCCGAGGTCGAGGCTGATGCCGATGCCGATGCCGATGCCGATGCCGATGCCGAGGCCGTCGTCGACGTCGAGGCTGACGCCCATGCTGATGCCGAGGTCGAGGCTGATGCCGAGGCCGAGGCTGACGCTGACGCTGACGCCGAGGACGCGGTGGATGTGGAGGACGAGGCGGACGCCGGGACCGGTGCGGAGGCAGTCGAGGCGCCGTCCGACCCGGTGGCCGAAGCCACCGGGACCGAGTCGGCCGCCGCCGTGACGGAGGTGACGGAGGAGGAGGCCCCGGCCGCCGTGGTGTCCCTCCCGGCACCATCCCCGGCCGCCGACGACCTGGTGGCCGCCGCGACCGCCGCCGTTCCCGAGTCCGAGGCTGCGGACGAGGAGGACGCTGACGGTTCGGACGAGGCCGCCGCCGAGGTCGAGATCGTTGCCGAGGTGGCGGAGGACAGCACCGCCGCCGAGCCGGAGGCCGAGGCGGAGACCGACCTGACCGCCGAGCCAGGGACCGCCGAGGCGCAGGTGGCCGACGCCGACGCCGAGCCGGAGGCCGAGGCTGCGGTCGTCGAGCCCGAGTCCGTCGAGCCGGAGCCGGTCGAGGTCGCGACCGCCGAGGTCGAGGCGCCCGCCGTCGAGTCCGAGTCCGAGTCCGTCGAGTCCGAGTCCGATGAGCCCGAGTCCGATGCGGCCGGGTCCGTCGAGCCGGAGCCCGCTGCCGAGGCTCCCGCAGGCCGTCCCGAGAAGCCGGACTTCACCCCCGGCCGCCCGGTGACCGCCTATTCGGCCGACGAACTGCTCGCCGTCGTCCGCTGGATCGACGGCGACGGCACCGAGCGGAGCGAGGAGGAACTGCTCCGGGCCGCCATGAAGGAGCTGGGCTTCGCCCGCCTCGGTCCCCGGATCAAGGAGGCGCTGGGCGCCGCCGTCGCCGCCGCGCGCGGCTGACGCCCCGGCACGGCTCGGCACGCCTCAGCATCGCCGAGTACGGCCGAGTACGACTGAGTTCGACGGAGCCGCCCTCGGCGCCGGACGGCACACGGCAGGGCCCGGGACGCGCACGCGTCCCGGGCCCTGCCGCCGGAGGTCGTCAGCCCGCCTTGTTCCACGGCTGGCCGGACATCAGTGCCTTGACGTTGGCCACGTACTGCGGGTTCGGAATGACCAGGCTGCCGACGACCTCGCCCGTGGCCGGGTCGGTGACGGTGTTGTAGTGCACGTTGCCCGCGCCCGCGTTGTACGCGGAGATGACCAGGTCGAGCAGCGGCGTCTTGCCGGTGGCCGGGTCGGGGGAGAGGTCGTACTTGCCGCCGAAGGAGGAGTCGGCGTAGTAGGCGACCAGCCAGTCGAGCAGCTGGGTGCCGAGCTGGACGTTCCCGGTGAGGGTCTTGGGATCGGAGGTGGTGCCGAACTTTCCGTTCATCCAGCTGACCGTGTTCGGCATGACCTGCATGGTGCCGATCCCGCCGTCGCAGGCGAGGATGCCGGACTGCCAGCCGCTCTCCTGCCAGGCGATCGCCTTGACCAGGTTGACCGGCAGCGGCGGGAGCTTGTCGGTGCCGCCCGAGCTGAGGGTGAGCGACCGGGCCTGGCCCGCCGCCGCCGTCAGGGCTGCGGCGACGGCCGCCTTGGGCTCGTCGGGCTGCGGCTTGCTGGGCTGGCAGCCGCTCTGCAGCGGCGGGACGTGCGGCGCCGGCGGTGCGGGCGGCGGCGGGAGCGCCACCGCGCCGGGCTTGGCGGTCGGCACGGGCGCGGCGATGACGGGCTTGGCGACCGGCGGTTGGGTGGTGGGCGCGGCGGCCGCGTTGCCGGCGGCGGGCTTGGCGTTGCCCGGCTGGGTGCTCGGTGAGGCCTTCGCCGACCTGCCCGCCCCGGGGCTCGCGCTTGCGCTGCGCGAGGCGCTGGGGGCGCCCGTCGCCGAGTCGGTGGGCGTCGGGGCGGCGCTCGCGGACGGGCTCGCGCTGGGCGTGTCGGCCGGCGTGGCGGTCGCGGCCGTCGGCGGGGCGGCCGCCGTGTTCTGGCGGCCGTCGGTGTGCTCGGTGCCGCAGCCCGTGAGGACGGCGGTCGAGACGGCGGTGGCGGACACCAGGATCAGTGCCCGCCGGACGGTGCTCGGCTTCATGTGGTTCCCCCCACTTGTCGCCGGTGGTCCGGCGAGTGGCGGTCATCCTACGATGCGCCTACCGAGCCCGATGTGAACGGGTGGTCGAGCGCCGCCCGCAGCACCGTCGGAGCGGTGACCAGGGAGGGGCCGTACCAGGTCAGGTGCCGTCCGCTGACCAGCGCCGCCGGAACTCCCGGGAACGCCTCCGGGCCGTCCGCGGCGGTGAAGCGGTACGGCTCGTCCGGCAGCACCACCAAGTCCGGCCGTTCGGCGAGGAGTTCGGGCAGCGGCACGGCGGGGTAGCGCTCCGGGTGGTCGGCGTGGACGAGCCGCACGCCCAGGCGGCGCAGCAGGTCCCCGGCGAAGGTGTCGCGACCGAGCACCATCCACGGGCGGCGCCAGATCGGCACGACGGCCCGCGGACCGTCCGCCACCGGTCGCACGTCGCGCCAGGCCGCCTCCGCCTCGTCCAGCCAGGCCGGGCGGGGCAGCCCGCAGGCGGTGGTGAGCAGCCGGTCCAGCGAGCGGAACGCGTCGTCCAGGGTGCGGATGTCGGTGACCCACACCGGCACCCCGGCGGCCCGGAGCGCGTCCAGGTCGGGGCGCCGGTTCTCCTCGTCATTGGCCAGCACCAGGTCCGGTCCCAGGGCGAGGACGCCCGGTACGTCCGGGTTCTTGGTGCCGCCGATCCGGCTGACGGCCAGGTCGGCGGGGTGGCTGCACCAGTTGGTGGCGCCGACCAGCAGACCGGGGGCGGTGGCGGCGACCGCCTCGGTCAGCGAGGGCACCAGCGAGACCACCCGGCGCGGCGGGTGCGGTCCGAGCGGTACGGGCAGGTCGAGGTCGTCGTGCGGCGCGGTGGGTTCGGCCATCCGGCCACCCTACGCGCCGGGCGCCGCCCGCCACGTCGAGCCGTCGTGGGAGGCCGGTCGGTGGCGGAAAGCGGAGATCCGGCGGGAACCGGTCGGGCATACCGTCCGACTACCTGGTCCGGGTCCGCAGCGTGGGCCCGCAGCACGATCACCGACCAGGAGAGTTGTCATGCGTCCTCGCGTTGTCTGCGGTATCGCGGCCGCCGTCGCCCTGTTCGCCACGGCCTGCGGAAGCGGCGGCGGGGGCGGGAACGCCTCCGTCACCGCCCAGGCCGCCCCGGCCGGGGGGTACCCCGTCAAGGTCGCCGACTGCGCCGGCAAGGAGACCGTGATCGCCAAGAGCCCGGCGCGGATCGTCACCAGCAACGCGGCCGGTCTGGAGATGCTGCTGCGCCTCGGCGCGGGCGACCGGGTCATCGGCACCGGCTTCCCGCCCGGCAAGGGCACCCTGCCGGCCGACCTCGCCGACCAGGGCGCGAAGGTGCCCGTGCTCGGCGACAAGACCATCCCCAAGGAGAAGCTGCTCGGCTCCGGCGCCGACCTGTACGTCGACACCTTCGGCGCGATGCCGGTGATGGGCGGCGGCGCCACCGGGCCCAGCGAGGAGGAGTTCGCGGCGGCCGGGATCCAGCACGTCTACCTGCTGTCGACGGCCTGCGCCGGCACCCCGAAGGCCGCCAAGGCGCCGCGCACCGACCTCGCCGGGATCGAGGACGACCTCCGTCGGCTCGGGGCGGTCACCGGCACCGCCGCCCGCGCCGAGGAACTCGTCAGCGGGATGGAGCAGCGGATCGGCGAGGTCCGCACCGCGCTCGCCGGCGTGCCCGAGGACAAGCGGCCCGGCTACTTCGTCTTCGACTTCGACGCCGGCACCAAGCAGCCGGTGGCGGTCTGCGGCCGGCAGGTCGCCAACGCCGTGATCACCCTGGCCGGGGCCCGCAACGTGTTCGCGGACTGCGACGCCGACTTCAAAACCGGCTCCTGGGAGGACGTCGTCGCCAGGAACCCCGACTGGATCCAGCTGTCCGTGCGCAACCGGGGCACCGAGGAAGCCACCCGCAAGGCCTTCGACGACGCCGAGGCGTTCCTGCGGAGCTTCCCGGCGACCAAGGACCTCAAGGCGGTCCAGGAGGGCCACTTCGTGCGGCTCGGCTCCGAGGTGACCACCATCGCCGGGGTGCGCAACGCCGACGCCGTCCGGCAGATCGCCGCCGCCGTCCACCCCGACCTCGTCAAGAACGGTCAGTAGACGGTGACTCCGGCCCCGTCCGCCGGTACCGCGGCTGCCACTGGCACCGCCGCCGCCGCTGCCGCCCCGCGCCCGGCCCGCACCCTGCGGGCCGGGCCGCTGGCCGCCGTGCTGACCGTCGCCCTGCTGCTCGCGCTGACCGCCGCCGTCTCGCTCGGCTCGGTGGACATCCCGCCCGGCGACGTCTGGTCCGTGGTCGCCCACCACCTCACCGGACGGGCCCCCGGCCCGGGCACCCACGACCTCATCGTGTGGCGGCTGCGGGTGCCACGCGCCCTGTTGGCCGCCGTGGTGGGCGCCGGGCTCGGCCTGGTCGGCACCGCCGTACAGGCCCTGGTCCGCAACCCGCTCGCCGACCCCTACCTGCTCGGCATCTCCTCCGGGGCCTCCCTCGGGGCGGTCGCCACCATCGTCCTCGGCACCGCCCTCGGCGTCGAACTCTCCTTCGGCAGCGCGCTCGGCCTCACCGTCTCCCTGGCGGCGTTCGCCGGCGCGCTCGCCGCCTTCTCCCTGGTCTGGCTGATGGCCCGGCGCGGCGGAGGGTTCTCCCCGCTGCGGTTGGTCCTGGCGGGCATCGGCATCGCCCAGTTCCTCGGCGGCATCACCAGCTACCTCGTCCTGCAGACCCGCGACGAACAGCAGACCCGGGGCGTGCTGTTCTGGCTCATGGGCAGCCTCGGCGGTGCCGTCTGGGCCCAACTCGCGGTCCCGGCGGTGGCGGTGGCCGCCGGTCTGGCGCTCCTCCAGGCCCGCGCCCGGGGACTCAACGCGATGCTGATGGGCGACGAGACCGCCGCCGGACTCGGCGTGGACGTCACCCGGCTGCGCCGCGAGGTGTTCGTCGTCACCAGCGTCCTCACCGGCGTGCTGGTCGCCGTCTCCGGCGCGATCGGCTTCGTCGGGCTCATGGTGCCGCACGTCTGCCGGCTGCTCGTCGGAGGCGACCACCGGCGGCTGCTACCGCTCTCCGCGCTCACCGGTGCCGTGCTGCTGGTCGTCGTCGACACCGTGGCCCGCACCGCCCTGGACGGCCAGGAACTTCCGATCGGCGTCGTCACCGCGGTGCTGGGCGCGCCCACCCTGCTCTACCTGCTGGACCGACGACTGGAGCGCAGTTGAGGATCGCCATCGAGGACCTGAGCGTCGCCCTCGCCGGCCGGACGGTGCTGGCCGGGGTCCACCTGGTCGCCGCGGAAGGCGAGATCGCCGGGCTGGTCGGGCCCAACGGCAGCGGCAAGTCCAGCCTGCTGCGCACCGTCTACCGGCACCTGCGGCCGAGCGTCGGCCGGGTGCTGCTGGCCGGGCGCGACCTCGCCGCCCTGCGGCCCGCGCAGTCCGCCCGGCACATCGGCGCGCTGCCCCAGGAGCGCGGCGGCGACTTCGAGCTGAGCGTGCGCGAGGTGGTCGCGATGGGCCGCACCCCGTACAAGCGGGCCTTCGCGGCCGACGACGCCGAGGACCACCGGATCACCGCCGAGGCGCTGGCCCGGGTCGGCATGGCCGAGGCCGCGGACCGCCGGTTCGCCCAACTCTCCGGCGGCGAACGGCAGCGGGTGCTGCTCGCCCGTGCGCTCGCCCAGCAGCCGGACGTCCTGGTCCTGGACGAGCCGACCAACCACCTGGACGTCCGGCACCAGGTCGAACTCCTCGCCCTGCTCCGGGAGCAGCGCCGCACCACCCTGGTCGCGCTGCACGACCTCAACGCCGCGGCCTCGGTCTGCGACCGGCTGCACGTCCTGCACCGGGGCACCCTGGTGGCGTCCGGGCCACCGCGCGAGGTGCTGACCGCCGACCTGCTGGCCGAGGTCTTCGGCGTCCGGGCCGCCGTGGTCGAGCACCCGCTCACCGGCGATCCGCTGATCGCCTTCGACCACCGCAGCCCTGCGGACGCCGTCGCGCCGGGCTAGACGAGCAGTTCCGAGGTCGGCTGGGTCTGCGGGTTCTGCTCCGGACGTGGAGGAAGGGTGTCCGGCACCGGGTTGTGACGACCGAAGAGCTGGACACCCTCCTGACGGCACTCCACGTGCCGATCGGTGATCACCTGCCCCGAGCACCGTGGTTGGGCCGCCCACCGCGGCTGACGGACTCCGAACTACTTTGCCTCGCTGTGGCCCAGGCCCTGCTCGGGTTCCACTCCGAAGCGCGCTGGATCCGCTCCCGCCCGTGCCCATCTGCGCGGGATGCTTCCCCACCTGCCCGACCGGCCCGGCTACCGGGGCCCGAAACTGCACCCACGACCACGGCCCGACATCGGAACTACTCGTCCAGGGCCCGGTCCGGAGACGGGCTCCAGCGACTCCCGCCGCTCTGCGGCCTCCCGTGGCCGTCGCTCTCGTAGTGGCTCGGCCGGCCCTCGCGCAGGACCAGCCGGCCGAGCCGCGCCGCCTCCTCGTTGCGTCGCAACTCCCACGTCCCGTCCGGACGGTGGAGCACCGCCGAGTGCCAGGGCGTCATCCAGGCGTCGGCCGCCGCCAGCAGCCGGATGCCGAACTTCGGCGCCCCGGCCGGCTGCGGGTGGATGGACAGCCGGACCGCCCGCGGGTGCTGCTCGGCGATCAACTCGCCCCAGGCGCGGCTGCGCTGGATCACCCCGTACGCGCGGCGACGGCACTCCCGCTGGAGGGCCGACCTGGTGCCCGGGAAGTCGGCGGTGTCCTCGGTGAGGAAGCGGGTGATGCCCCGGTAGAGCCGCAGCGTCTCCTCCTCGGTCAGGACCTGCTCGCGCAACTCCTCGACACCGGGCGCGTACCGCTCGTGCACCAGGGCACGCTTCTCGTCGTACGGCAGGTCGCCGAGCACCGCCCGCAGGTCGAAGGTGGCGAGGTGGCGCAGCCCCTCGCGTTCGATCATCGCGGTCAACGCGTCCGAGTACTCGTCGATGTGCTCGTCGGAGACGTTGATCAGGTCGCCGAAGACGTGCCCGTCCGAGCAGATCAGGATCCGCGCGCCGGGCGGGTGGATCCGGCCTATCCGGGCGCACAGGTCGTCCAGGAAGGTCAGCGACAGCCGTTCGCCCTCGTCGGGCAGGTGGCCCAGCACCTTCGCCGGGTTCGGCGACTTGCACGGGAACCCCGGCAGGGTGAACACGATCGGCTCGCCGGCGTCGATGATGTCGGCCAACTGGGCGAGCTGGAAGGGGAAGTGTTCGGGCCGGGCGTCGAGATCCGGATCGGAGGCGCGGCGGTGCGGCAGCAGCAGGCTCAGGACGCGGGCGGCGAGCTGGGCCGTCGACCGCTGCTCGGCGGTGCGGGTGACGGCGGGGGTGGTGCCGGCGGTGCTGCTGCCGGCGGGGGCGGTGCCGACGAGCGGCATGATCGGTTCTCCTCCACGGATTGGGGCGGACGGGCGGGTGGGCGTACGGGCGTGGGGCGGGCAGAGCCGGCTGCGTGAGGCCGGCGGGGGGCTGCCCGGTTCGCGGGCGTGGGCGCAGGCGCCGGGTACTCGGACGCCGGGTACTCAGACGCGCCGGTCGTAGGCGACCGGCAGCCGGTTGACCCCGCGGGCCAGGACGGCGGGGATCCAGGCGAGTTCGTCCAGGCCGTCCCCGGCCGTGTCGGCGGGGCGCAGCCCGGGCAGCCGGCTGAGCAGGGTGGCGACGGCGACCTGGAGTTCGGCCCTGGCCAGGGCCGCGCCCGGGCAGTAGTGGATGCCGTGGCCGAAGGCCAGGTGGGCGTTGGGGGTGCGGTCGAGGTCGAGGCTGTCGGCCTCGGGGAACTGCAGTCCGTCGCGGTTCGCGGCGCAGAGCGAGACGATCACCGAGTCGCCGGCGGGGACGCGGGTGCCGAACAGGTCGCTGTCCTCGGCGAAGAACCGCCAGGTGGTGAGCTCGAACGCGGCGTCGTGGCGCAGCAGTTCCTCCACCGCGCGGGCGAGCCGGCCGGGTTCGTCGAGGCTCCCGCGCAGTGCGGCGAGCTGCTCGGGGTGGCGCAGCAGGGTGATCAGCATGGTGGTGATCTGGTTGGTGACCGGCTCCTGCCCGGCGACCAGCAGCTGGAACACCATCGAGTCGAGCTCCTCGCGGCTCAGCCCGCCCTCGTCGTGGGCCGCGACCAGCCGGCCGAGCAGGTCCTCGTCCTCCGCCCAGCCGGGGGCCCGGGAGTCGGCGCGCTTGCGCTGCACGACGTCGGCGATGTACGTCTGCAGGCCGCGAAGCCGCGCCTCGTACGCGGGCCGGCCCGGGTCCTGCGGCCCGACGGGCTGCACCACCTTGCCCCAGTCGCGGTCGAACCGGCTCGCCAGGTCCTCGGGCAGGCCGATGACTTCGGCCAGCACCCGGAACGGGTAGTGGGCCGCGAAGCCCGCTACCAGGTCGGCGCCGCCGGTGGCGGGCAGCCCGTCGACCAGGGCGTCCGCGAGCTCCCGCAGCCGCGGGCGCAGCGCCTCCACCCGGCGCGGGGCGAAGGCGTCCAGGACCAGCCGGCGCATCGCGGTGTGCTCGGGCGGGTCCTGGTGCAGCAGGTGGACCTGGAGCTGGGAGTGCTGCGGCTCGGGCATGATCGACGCCAGCCGGCGCCAGTTCTCGTTGCCCAGGCGGTGGTTCTTGCCCAGGCGGGGGTCGTTGAGGGTCGCGTGGGCGGCCCGGTAGCCGGTGACCAGCCAGGCGTGGATGCCGCTGGGGAACTCCACCCGGTGCACCGGCCCGGTCTCGCGCAGCCGGCGGTAGAGCGGGTACGGGTCGCTCTTGTAGGCCGGGCCGTACAGCGGGACGGGCCCGGGGGCGTCGCGGTCGTGCCCGTACGGGCAGCGCGGTGCCTCGGGGGAGGGCCCGGTCGTGGCCGGGTCGTGGACGGTGTCGGTCATGGGTGGACTTCCTCCGGTGGTGCGGATACGGGTGCTGCCGCCGCGGTCTGCGGGCGTCGGTGCAGCGCGAGCAGGAGCACGGCGGTGGCGGCGACCGCGGCGGCGAGGGCGATGCCCGAACGGGTGCCCGTGGTGGCGCGGTCGCCCGCCAGGGCCGCGGCGGTGGCCAGGGCCGGGCCGAGGGCGAAGCCGAGGCTGCGGGCGAGTTGGACGGTGGAGCCGGCGGTGGCCAGTTTCGCGGGCGGGGAGGCGGACATCACGAGCGCCTGGGTGGGGCCGCCGTTGAGCCCCATCCCGGCACCGGCGACGGCGAGCCGCGCGGCGATGCCGGGCGCGGACCAGTCGGCGCCCACCGGGACGAGCAGCGCCAGTCCGACCGTGGTGACGGCGGCGCCGGTGAGGGCCGTCGGCCGGGCACCCCAGCGGTCGGCCAGGCGGCCGCCGAGCCGACCGGCCAGCACCATCCCGAGCGGGAAGGCCAGCATGGTCAGTGCGGTGGTGGTGGCGCTCTCACCCAGCGGCCCGCGCAGGTGCTGCACCAGCAGGTACTGGCAGGCCGCGAAACCGGCGGCGAGCGCGAGCACCGAGGCGTTCACCCCGGCGGTCCCGGCTGCCCGCAGCACCTCGGCCACCGGCCGTCCGCCGGGGCGGCGCAGCCACAGCAGCGCCAGGGGTACGGCGGGCAGCGCCAGCAGCAGCCACTGCGGGGCCCGCGGCGCCAGGGTGAGGGCGAGCAGGACGGCGGCCACCGCGGCGCCGATCAGGGTGGCGTCCCCGAGCGACCTGCGGTCCGGCGGGCGGAGTCCTCCGCGCCGCGGGGCGTCCCGCCGCACGATCAGGACGGCCGCCAGGCAGACCGGCAGCTTGACCAGGAAGACCGCCCGCCAGCCGAGGTGGTCCAGTAGCAGGCCGCCGACCACCGGACCGGTGACGGCGCCGAGCGGGCCGAGCGTCGCGGGCACGCTCATCGCCCGTCCGCGCAGCTCGGGCCGGACGGACGTCGCCGCCAGGACCGGCATCAGGACGAACAGCACCGCTCCGAAGGCGCCTTGCAGCAGCCGCGCCGCGATCAGCCACCCCGCCCACGGGGCGAGCGCGGCCAGCACGCTGCAGCCGGCGAAGCAGCCGACCGCGAGCAGCAGCGCGGACCGGGTGCCGACCTGGTCCAGCCACCGCCCGGCGGGCAGGAGCAGGGCCACGAGGGGGAGTTGGTAACCGAGGACGGCCCACTGGGCGACCCCGGGGGAGACGTGCAGGCCGGCGGATATGTCGGTGAGCGCCAGGTTGACCACGTTCATGTCGAGCATCGCGACGAACGAGAGCAGCCCGGCGGCCACGACCAGGCTCCACCGGTCGGCCTGCTCGGACTGATCCGTCGTCAGATCGGCCGTAGTGGATGGTGGTTGTGCCGACATGGAGTCCTCCGTTCCCCCGCTGCTGGACCGGGCACCGCCTCGGCGGCGGGGTCCAATACAGCAGTCGGGGGCGCGGGGGCTCCGGTTCCGAACACTTGGGGGAATTTTTCACGGAGGGGGTGAGGGGCGCTGCTCAGCAGGCTGCCGCGAGCTCCCCGGCCTCGGCCGCCCGCAGCCGGGCGACCAGTTCCTCGCGGGCCCGGGCCACTCGGGAGCGGACGGTGCCGACCGGGCAACCCGCGACCTCGGCCGCCTCGGCGTAGCTCAGCCCGACCACCTGGGTCAGCACGAAGGCCTCCCGGCGCTGCGCCGGCACCCGGTCGAGCAGGTCCCCGAGGGCGATCCCGTCCTCGAAGCCCGCCGTCCGGCTGTCCCCCTGCCGCTCCGCCGCCTCCTGCCAGTCCGGCAGCGCCGCGCAGCGCGGCCGGGCGGCGGCCGTCCGGTACCGGTCGATCACCGTGCGCCGGGCGATGGACAGCAGCCAGGTGCGGGCGGAGGAGCGCCCGGCGAAGGCGGGCAGGCTGCGCAGTGCCCGCAGGAAGGTCTCCTGGGCGAGGTCGTCCGCGGACTGGACGTCCGTCAGGTGGGCGACGAAGCGCCACACGTCCCGCTGGGTCGCGCGGACGAAGGCCTCGACGTCCGCCGCGCGGCCGGAGCGGGCGGTCAGCGCGAGCGCGGTGAGCTGGTCGTCATCCACGACGGCCTCCCGCGCGAGTCCCCGTCCGGGCCGCTGCCCGGGCCTCCGTCCGGGCCCGTGACCGGGCCCCCGTCCCGGAGTGACGACCGTGCGGGACGATGGGCATATGAGATGCGCGCAATTCCGTACCGCTCTGTCCGCCCGGCTGGACGGTGAGCCGAGCGGCCTGTCGGACACCCGGCTGGACAAGCACCTCGCGCGCTGCACCGGCTGCCGGGAGTGGCTGGAGCGCGCCGAACGGCTGCGCGGTCGGGTGCGGACGAGCGCCGCCGAGGGGCCGTCGCCGGAGTGGTCGGCCGGGCTGCTGGCCGGGCTGGGGAAGCAAGGCCCGTTCGCTCGCGCTCCGCAGGGGCCGCAGGATGCGGGGCTCGCGGGGGGCGTGGAGCGGTAGGACGGTGGCGCCGGCCAGAGCCGGTGCGCCGTCGAAGTGAGGCATGGCAGGGTCCCGAGAAGAAGGCGGGAGCGGCGAAGCCGCGCAGGGCGGTGCCGCAGGCGTCCAGGGGCGTTCGCGTGGCACGGCGCGCCCCGCGCGGGAGGCGTCGGCGAACGCGGGCCCGAGCCCCGACGGCGCGGTGCGCCCGCCCCACGGCGGCGCAGCGGCACGAGGCGCTGCGGCGGTGGGCCGGGCGGTGCGGCACGGCGGGGCGACCTGCCCGCCACGGGAGTCCCGGCAACGGCCGGGATCGGCTGGGGTCGGCCGGGATCGGCCGGTCAGCCGGGAATCGACCGGAACCGGTCGAGGGTCAGCGCGGCGGGCGCGTCAGCAGGCGAGACCGAACGCCGGCGGCCCGCGCCGGACGAGGGCATGGCTGAGCAGCGCCGACCGGGGCAGCCGGACCGGTCGGTCGGCGGGCCGGGGCGGCGTCGGCGGACGGTACCCGAAGGGGCCGGCGAACAGGGCCAGCAGCGGGAGCAGCAGCGCCCCCGCGACCACGCCCCCGAGCGCGCCGAGCAGCTCGAAGAGCCGCACCAGGGCCACGTCGCCGCGCCAGAGCAGCAGCGCACAGGCCAGCGCCGCCAGCACGTGGGCGACGGCCATCCCCGGCGACATGCCGTGGGCCATTCCGTGGGCCATGCCGTCGGACACGCCCCCGGGGAGTCCGTGGGCCACGCCGTCGGGCACCCCGCCGGACGCCCCCGCGGGCATCGCGTGCGACATGCCGGGCATGTCCATGGTTCCGGACATGACCGTCATCCCGGACACACCCGTGTCCGCGGCCGTTCCGTCGGCCGCGCCGGCCGCCGCCCCGTAGCCGTGGTGCATCCCCGCCATCGGCGGCAGAGCGCCGGTCGTCGGCGGGGCGTCCGGGTCGAGCCCGGCCATCCTCGCCAGCTCGACGGGGGAGAGTCCGCCCGGCACCCGGGCCGGGTTGCAGAGCAGCAGGGCCGTCCAGTCCGTGCCGGAGAGCCGGCCGAGGGCACCGCTCCCGCGGCCGGACGACCCGGCCTGCTCGAACAGCAGGTGCAGCGCGCTCTGCGCCACGACCATCCAGGCGCTGATCACCCGGAGCCCGCGCCGCTGCCCGGCCAGCAGCCAGGTCAGCCCGAGGACCGCCGCGAGCGCGCCGAGCAGCACGGCCGGCGAGACCCCGGCCCCGCCCATGGCGACGTGCGCCGTGGCGGCCATCGCCACGCACAGCGCGGCGAAGACCGCGGCGCGCAGCAGGCGGATCCGGTCGGTCATCACGATGGCACTCATCGTCGCACCCGCCCTGTCGGCCTCGGACCGCACCCTCCGGTATTGGCCGGTTCCGTCGCGTGAGACCATGCCCGACCCCTCGGCGGCGGCCCGGCGGACCGGGCCCTCGGCGGCGGCCCTGCCGGGTCGGGCAGCGGCCTCCCGCGACGGCGGGTGAGCCGATCAACCGCTCATACCACCCTTCGGCGGCTCGGTCGATGCGGCTTGACAGCACACACCCCGTGCTCACTAACTGTGCACACGTCGCCACGCCATGTGCGTCCCGGGCGGCGCCCAACGGACCGACGCAGGAGGCACCTGATGAACACCCCGGCGGAGACTTCCCCCTCGACCTCCGCCGACCCCGCGGTGCCCAACCCCGCAGCGTCCGGCTCGGCGGGCTCCGGTCCCGACCTCGCCGACCCCCGCTTCTGGCAGCTGCCCGCCGCCGTGCGGTCCGCCGCCTTCGCCGAGCTGCGCCGCCGGCCCGCTCCGGCGTACTTCGGCGAACGCGCCACCGGCCGGGGCTTCCACGCGCTCGTGCGGCACGCCGACGTGGTCGAGGCCAGCCGCACCCCCGCCGTCTTCCTCTCCGGCCCCGGCGTGACCACCCCCGAGCCGGCCCGCTGGGTACGGGTGCTCTTCGGCGACTCGATGGTCAACCTGGACGCGCCCCGCCACGCGCAGCTGCGCCGGATCGTCTCGCAGGCCTTCACCCCGAGGCTGCTCGGCCGGGTCGAGGAGGACGTCCACCGGATCGCCACCGCCCTGGTGGACGAGGTCGAGCGGAGCCGGCCCGAGGACTTCGTCGGCGCGGTCGCCGCCCAGCTCCCGTTCCAGGTGATCTGCACCATGATGGGCATCCCCGAGGAGCCGCGCCGGGCCATCCTCGCGCTGGTCGACCGCAGCTCCGCGGACATCGGAGTGGCCCGCCCGCGCCGCCGGCTCCGGGTCCCCGGCCGCGGGCTGGCGGCGCTCGCCCGGATGCAGGGCATCGTCGCCGGGATCGGTCGAGAGCGCCGCCGCCGGCCGGCCGAGGACCTGATCTCCGCACTGGTCACCGCCGACGTCGACGGCCGGCGGCTGACCGGCCGAGAGCTCGGCGCCTTCTTCACCCTGCTGCTGGTCGCCGGGGTGGAGACCACCCGCAACGCGCTGTCCCACGGCCTGCACCTGCTGACCGCGCACCCCGAGCAGCGTGCCCTGCTCCTCGGCGACCTGGACGGACGGCTCGACGGCGCGGTGGACGAGATCGTGCGCCACTCCACGCCGATCATCCAGTTCCGCCGCACCCTCGCCATGGACCACGAGCTGGGCGGCCCGGGCGGCCCGCTGCTGCGGGCCGGGGAGAAGGTCGCGCTCTACTACGGCTCGGCCAACCGCGACGAGACGGTCTTCCCCGACCCGGACGCCTTCGACATCACCCGCAGCCCCAACCCCCACCTCGGCTTCGGCGGGGGCGGACCGCACTACTGCCTCGGCGCCCACCTGGCCCGACAGGAGATGGCGGTGCTGCTGCGCGAGCTGTACACCCGGCTGCCCGCGGTCCGGTCCGTCGGAGAGCCGGACCTCGTCCCGTCCAGCTTCGACCACCGGATCCGCTCGCTGCGCTTCACCTTCTGAGCCCCGGCCCCGGGACCCGGTCCGCACGGCCCCGGGCAGGTTCCGAACCCCGGTGCGGCTTCGAGCCCCTGCCGCGCGGGCAGTCCGGATCCGTGCCGAGGTGCGCCCACCCGGCACACGGAGACGGTGACCCGGTGGCGGGCAGCGAGCCGCCCACCGACCGCCCACCGACCGCCTCGTGCCGGGGGCCTGGTGGCGGGCGTCACGGCGGGGGACCGGGAAGCGGAGCAGAATGCGGGACATGACCGATCGTCCGATGCCGTCCGAGCACGCGTCCGCGTCCGAGCCCGCACCCGAGACCGGCTCCGTTCCCGCCGGCGAGCCCGAGCCCACCGACCGCCCGACCGCCGACGCCTGGGCCGCGCTCGGCGGACCGGCCGAGCTCCTGGCGCGCGTGGGCTTCCACGGCCCGCAGGACGTCCTGCCCTCGGGACTGCCGGTGCGCCGGCTCGCCCGGGCGACGGTGGCCGCCTGCTCGCTGGCCGCCGCCGAGCTGGCCGCGTACCGCTCCGGCGGGTCCGTCCCGGCCGTCCGGGTGGACGAGGGGGCCGTCGCCACCGCGTTCGTCAGCGAGCGGCACCTGACCGTCGGCGGCCGCGCACCCGTCAACTTCGCCCCGCACTCGGGGTTCTGGCGGACCGCCGACGGCTGGGTCCGCACCCACGCGAACTATCCGCACCACCGCGCCCGGCTGCTCGCCGCCCTCGACCTCGACCCGGAGGCCGGGCCCGAGCAGCTCGCCGCGGTGCTCGGCAAGCTCCCGGCCGAGCAGGTGCAGGAGCGCGCGTACGCAGCGGGGGCGCTCGCCGTGGCGGTCGCGCCGGTGAGTGCGACCGTGCACCCCCTGGTGGAGTCCCGGGATTCCGGCATCGCGACCGCCCGTCCCCTCGGGGCGGCCCCGGTGGACCGGCCCGCCGCCGGCGTCCGGGTGCTCGACCTCACCCGGGTCATCGCCGGACCGGTCGCCACCCGCACCCTCGCCCTGCTCGGCGCCGACGTCCTGCGGATCGACTCGCCCCGGCTGCCCGAGGCCGACGACGCCCACGCGGACACCGGCTTCGGCAAGCGCTCCACCTGCCTCGACCTGGCCGAGCCCGGGGACCGCGCCGTCTTCGAGGGCCTGCTCGCCACCGCCGACGTCGTCGTCACCGCCTACCGCCCCGGCGCCCTCGACGCCCACGGCCTCGCCCCGGACGCCCTGCTCGCCCGCCGGCCCGACCTGATCGTCCCCCAGCTCTGCGCCTGGGGCTGGTCCGGGCCCTGGTCCGGCCGCCGGGGCTTCGACAGCCTGGTCCAGGCCGGTGTCGGCATCGCCGCCCACGAGGCGGGACCCGACGGCCACCCGGGCGTCCTGCCCGCCCAGGCCCTCGACCACGGCACCGGCTACCTGATCGCCGCCGCCGTCCTGCGCGCCCTCACCGACCAGCGGACCCGCCGCCCCGGCGGCCGCCACCTGCGCTTCTCCCTGGCCGGCACCGCCTCGTGGCTGCTGCACGGCATCGAGCCGGACGCGCCCGCCGGGGCGCGGCACGGCGCCGAACCCTACGACCCGTCACGCTGGCTCGCCGAGACCGACTCGGCGTACGGCCGGCTGCGGCACGCCCTGCCGCCCATCGGCTACGAAGGCGGCCCCGCCGACTGGGCCCGTCCGCCCGGGCGCTGGGGGACCGACGCGCCGGCGTGGCACTGACGATCGGGCGAGCCCTCGGGCGAGCTCCCGGGTGAGCGACGGGTCCGGTGCTCGGGAGAGCCGCCCGGAATTTCCCCCGGAACAGCCGTCCGGGGGTGCGGCGGGGGCTGTCGGTGGCCTGTGGCAGCATCCTGCGCATGACCGCCGCACACGCCGCCGACTACACCTGGTTCGACAAGCGCTACCCCGCCCTGGGCGAGGCCTACTGCCTCACCCAGGTCGAGGGCATCGACGCGAGCGAACTGCTCCGCCGCTTCGACGCCCTGACCGGCCGGGAGGTCACCGGGCTCGACGCGGTGCTCGCCGCCTGGGAGGCCTTCGAGGACGGGGAGGACGAGGAGGCCGAGGAGCTGTTCGACGCGGACGAGGAGCGCATCCTCGTCGCCGTCACCGAACTCGACGGCTGGGCCCTCGCGGTCGAGCCGTACGGCTACCTCGGCAGCCTGAACGAGGTCGTCCCCCGGCTCGCCGAGGGCACCCGGCTGGTCTCGCACTTCCGGAACGTCAACGCGGTGGACCACTTCCACTGGTGGGAGCAGGGCACCTGCCGGCTGGACTTCGAGCCGCTCTTCTCCGGCGAGCGGCACGGCACGGACGCCGAAGCGCCGGGCACCGCGGAACTGCTGACGGCCTGCGGCTTCGAACTGGACGGGGAGAACGGCGACCTGCACACCGAGGCCGCGTTCGCCCTCGCCGAGCGGCTGACGGACGTCCGGCTCGGCCCGGACCGGCTGGAGGCCGCCACCTTCCGGCTCGGCTACGCGCCCCGGCCGTGACGGCGGGGCGGCAGCGGGGGTGCCGCGTCCGGTAGCCGGCGAGGTGAGCCCGGCCGGTCGCGGCGGCCCGGCCGGGCGCGGGCCCGGCCGGTCAGGCCCCCGACGGGAGCTGCTTGGCGTGGGCGTGCACCCGGATGGCCGTCGCGATCTCGACCACGCCGAGGATCAGCAGCCAGCACCCGGCCAGCACGGTCAGTGCGGTGATCGAGCCGACCGGCCAGACCATCAGCAGCACACCGGCCAGGGTGTTGGCCGCTCCCGCGAAGGCCTGCCAGCCCCGGGCGGGCATCAGCGGGTCGGAGACCGCGGCGGCGAACTGCGTGATGCCGCGGAACAGCCAGCCGATGCCGATCCAGAGCGCGAGCAGCAGCAGTGACTGCGCAGCGCTCCGGAAGCAGAGCAGCCCGAGGAGCACGCAGATCGCGCCGCTGATGAAGGCCAGCACCCGCATGGCCGTGGACACGTGGGTGCCGAACGCGGCGACCAGCTGGACGATGCCGATGACCAGCAGGTACAGGCCGAACAGCACGCCCACCACCAGCAGCGTCTCCCGGGGCCAGACGAAGACCACGATCCCGAGGGCGAGCGAGGCGACGCCGGCGGCCAGGAGGACCTGCCAGGCGGCCTTGGCGAGCGTTCCGAGCGGGCCCTGGACCGGGGAGCCGTCGGGAGTGATGGTCGGAGGTGCCACGGTGGAGTACTCCTCGAGGGGGCGGAGGCGGACAGCGGGCTGGGGCCGGGAGCGGGCCGGGGGAGCGGCGCACGGCCGGGAGGACGGGACGGGCTCGGAACGGGCTCGGAACGGAGAACGAACCCCAGCCTGGTCGCCGCGCCCCCGGCCCGCCCGCCGGGCACGGCCGTTCGAATGACGTCCGGCAGTCGCCGGAACGCCACCCGCCGGTCACCGGCCGGCGATAGCATCCGTCGGTATGACGTCTGAAGGGTGGGGGACCCCTCCGGTCGAGCCGATCAGCCAGCACTACATCGTCTGCGGGGGCAACGCGCTGGCGCACCGGCTGGTCCTGGAACTCGTCGACCACTACGAGGTCCCGGTCGTCGTCCTGGTCACCGACCGGACCCGCGACCACGCGCCGCAGATCGAACAACTCCCCGGCGTCGCCGCCGTGGTGGAGTACCCCAGCGTCACCGACGAGGCGCTGCGCGCGGTCTCCGCCGGCACCGCCCGGGGGCTCGCCCTGGTCGAGGGCAGCGATCAGGAGAACATCCACGCCGCGCTCAGCGCCCAGAACCACAACCCGGACATCCGGATCGTGTTCCGGATGTTCAACCAGCGCCTCGGTGAGAACATCCAGCGGTTCCTCAGGAACGGCGCCGCGCTGTCCGGCTCCGCCACCGCTGCCCCGGCCTTCGCCGCCGCCGCGCTCGGTCGGCCCAACTCCGTCGAGGTCGACGGGCGTTACCTGCACATCGCCTTCGACGACGCCATCACCTCCGACCGGATCTGCATGGTCGCCGACCGGATCGACCGGCAGGACCTCGGCAGGATCCGGCTGCTGCCCGAGGAGGACGGCGGCTCGGCCGAGTTCGTCCGCCTCGCCAGCGAGTTCGGCGACGACGGACCGGTCCTGCCCGGTCGGGCACGCCGCGAGCCGGTGCCACCCGCCGGGCCCGAGGAACCGCCGGGCGGCAGGGCCGCGCTGCAGGCGCTGCCCGTCGAACCACGGGAGCCGATCAGCTGGGTGCGGCGGCTGCGCTGGCGGGTGCTCGACGCCCTGCGCTTCTTCACCAGTGCCCGGCTGCGGCTGGTGCTGCTCACGGCGCTCGCCGCCGTCCTGATGTCCTTCGGCGTGCTCTGGTACCTCAACCGGGACTTCGGTTGGACGGTCTACACCTCGCTGCTCGACCTGGCCGGCGCCGCCCAGCCCGACCAGCGGGCCGACGTCGCCGCCGGCACGGGGACGGGCGGCCTCTGGCAGCGGGTCGCCCAGGTGGTCATCACCATCTGCGGGATCACCTTCGCGCCGGTGGCCACCGCCATCGCGGTGGAGGTGCTCGGCTCGGGGCGGCGCGGGCTGCCCCGCAACCCCGGTGCGGGCACCCGGGACCACGTGATCGTCGTCGGGCTCGGCAACGTCGGCACCCGTGTCGCGACCCAACTGCACGAACTGGGCGTGCCGGTGGTCTGCATGGAGCGGGACCCGCAGGCCCGCGGCATCGCCGCCGTCCGGGCGCTCGGCATCCCGGTGGTGCTCGGCGACGGGCCGTTCGAGGAACAGCTGCGGCGCGCCCGGCTGAGGCACAGCCGGGCCGTGGTCGCGGTCAGCGGCGACGACGCCACCAACCTGGAGGCGGCGCTGGAGGCGCGGCACGGCAATCCCGAGGTGCGGGTGGTGATGCGGCTGTTCGACGACGACTTCGCCGCCCACGTCTACCGGACGCTGGACAACGCGGCCTCCCGGTCGGTCTCCTACCTGGCCGCGCCCGCCTTCGCCGCGGCCCTGATGGGCAGTGAGGTGCGCGGCACGCTCTCGGTGTTCCGGCACGTGCTGCTGATCGCCGACCTGACGGTGGAGGACGGCAGCGGGCTGATCGGCCTGAACCGGCACGACCTGGAGGACCCGGGCGGCGTCCGGGTGATCGCGGTCCGCCCGGCGCGGACCGGCCACCTGCAGTGGAACGTCCCGGACCGCACCCGGCGGCTGGCCCCGGGCGACCGGATCGTGGTCGCCGCCACCCGCAGCGGGCTGGCGCGGCTCACCACCGTGCTGGTCGAGGACGGCGGGGAACAGGTGACGGCGAACGGCTGACCAGGCCGTCCCAGCCGCCAGCCGTCACCTGGGCCGCCGGTCCTCAGCGGTTCTCGAACTTCGGCGCCCGCTTCTCGGCGAAGGCCGCCATGCCCTCCTTCTGGTCCGCCGTGGCGAAGGCGGCGTGGAAGAGCCGGCGTTCGAAGCGGACGCCCTCGGCGAGGGTGGTCTCGAAGGCGCGGTTGACGCTCTCCTTCATCATGATCGCCGCCGGGGTGGACATCGCCGCGACGGCCTCGGCGGTGGCCAGGGCCTCGTCGAGCAGTTGATCGGCCGGGACGATCCGGGAGACCAGGCCGGCCCGCTCGGCCTCCTCGGCGCCCATCATCCGGCCGGTCAGGCACAGCTCCATGGCCTTCGCCTTGCCGACCGCCCGGGTCAGCCGCTGCGAGCCGCCGATGCCCGGGATCACGCCGAGCTTGATCTCCGGCTGCCCGAACTTCGCGGTGTCCGCGGCCAGCAGGATGTCGCACAGCATCGCCAGCTCGCAGCCGCCGCCCAGGGCGAATCCGGCCACCGCCGCGACGACCGGCTTGCGCAGCCGGCCGAGCCGGTCCCAGGGGCCCAGCCAGTCGTCCAGGTACACGTCGGGGAACCGGTTGCCCTGCATCTCCTTGATGTCGGCGCCGGCGGCGAAGGCCTTCTCGGAGCCGGTGATCACCAGACACCCGATCTCCGGGTCCCGGTCGAACGCCGTGGCGGCCGCCACGACCTCGTTCATCAGCCGGGTGTTCAGCGCGTTGAGCGCCTTCGGCCGGTTCAGGGTGATCAGCCCCACCCGGCCCTTGCGGTCGACCAGGATCGTCTCGTAGGTCTCGGTCTCGGTCATCGCCGTTGACTCCCTTTCCGCTGCTCGGCGCCGCGCGGGCGCACTGACCACCCAACGATCTACGACGCGCCCCGGATCGCGCCAGTCTTGGCATGCGAGACGCCGGTCACGAGTGGTGGAGCGGGCGGGAACCGGCGGGAACCCGGCGGGTCCCGATCGGGCCCGATCGGTCGGGGTCGGCCCGGGTTGGTATCGCCCCGGGTCGGGTTCGCCCCGGGTCGGGTTCGGCCCGGGTCGGGGTCAGCCCAGGCCCAGTTCGTCGCCCTCGCGCGGGGCGAGGAAGCGGGCGACGTCCGCCTCCGCCACCTCGGCGAGCGTGCGCGGCGACCAGTGCGGATCGCGGTCCTTGTCGACGACCTGGGCGCGGATGCCCTCGACCAGGTCGGGGCCCTCCAGGGCGGCGCAGGAGACGCGGTACTCCTGGTCGAGCACGGCCCTCAGCGAGGGCAGCGCACGGGCCCGGCGCAGCGCGGCCAGGGTGACCTTGACGGCGGTCGGGGAGTTGCCGAGGACCAGTTCGCAGGCCTCCTTCGCCTCCGGGACCCCGGAGTCGAGCAGGCGCTCGACGATCTCCTCGACGGTGTCGGCCGCGTAGCAGGCGTCGATCCACTCGCGGTGGGCGCCGAGCGCGGACGGCGGCGCGGGCTCGGCGTGGGCGGCGACGGTGGCGGCCGGATCGGTGCTGCGGGCCAGGGCGGCGAGCAGCTCGGGGATGCGCGCGGACGGCACGAAGTGGTCGGCGAAGCCGCACAGCAGGGCGTCGCCGGGGCCCATCGAGGCCGAGGTGAGCCCGAGGTGGGTGCCCGACTCGCCCGGGGCGCGGGCGAGCAGCCGGCTGCCGCCGACGTCCGGGACGAGCCCGATCCGCGTCTCGGGCATGGCGACGACGGAGCGCTCGGTGACGATCCGCACCGCGCCGTGGGCGGACAGGCCGACGCCGCCGCCCATGGTGATGCCGCCCATCACCGCGACGTAGGGCTTGGGGTACTCCGCGATCAGCGCGTTCAGCCGGTACTCGTCGCGGAAGAAGGCGCGGGTGCCGGCCCCGCCGGCGGTCACGTCCCGGTGCATCGCGCGCAGGTCGGCGCCGGCGCAGAGACCGCGCTCGCCGGAGCCGGTCAGGACGACGGCGCGGACCCGGTCGTCGGCGGCCCACTCGTCCAGGGTCGCGCGCAGGGCGGTGACCATGCCGTGGGTCAGCGCGTTGAGCGCCCGCGGGCGGTTGAGCACGAGCCGTCCGAGCCCGCCGCCGGTACCGCCGTCGCCGTCCAGGAAGGCCTGGACCTCCGCCGTCTCCGCGCTCATCGGCTCCGCTCCCGTGCCCCGATCGATGTGGACTCCGCCGTCCACCGTACCGGGAGGGGTGGGGGCGCCGTGATCACCGGGGTGTCCCGGGCCGGCCCGGCCGGACGCGCGGGGCCGGGTCGGCGACGAGGGCCGGGTCGTCGGCGGTGGCGCCGTCGCGGGCCCGCTGGGACATGTCCTGGACGGCCGCGGCGAAGGGGCCGGCCAGGGCGTCGGGGCGGGCGTCGGGCGGCAGCTCGCGCTGACGGCCGGCAGGTTCCGTCGCGCGGAGCCTGCCGGCCGTCGTCCGCCGTCCGTCATCCGTCAGCTGTCACCGGCCGCCGTCCTCAGCCGCTGACCCGGCCCGAGACCTCGCCGAAGCCGACCACCGTGCCGTCCGGTCCCGGGGCCGTCGCCGTGATGGCGACCTCGTCGCCGTCCTCCAGGAAGGTCCGGGTCGTGCCGTCCGGCAGCTTGATCGGCTCCTCGCCGTTCCAGGTCAGCTCGATCAGTGCGCCGCGGGTGTCCGGCTCCGGTCCGCTGACCGTGCCCGAGGCGAACAGGTCGCCGGTGCGCAGCGAGGCTCCGTTGACGGTCATGTGGGTCAGCTGCTGCTGGGCCGTCCAGTACATCGCGGCGAAGGGCGGCCGGGAGACCAGGTGCCCGTTCAGCCGGACCTCCAACGCCAGGTCCAGGCCCCACGGTTCGCCGCCCCGGTCGTCCAGGTACGGCAGCGGCTCGACGTCGCGCGCCGGCGGCGCGACCCGGGCGTGCTCGAGGGCGTCCAGCGGCACGATCCACGGCGAGACCGACGTGGCGAAGGACTTGCCCAGGAAGGGGCCGAGCGGCACGTACTCCCAGGCCTGGATGTCCCGCGCCGACCAGTCGTTGAGCAGGCAGACGCCGAAGACGTGCTCGCGGAAGTCGTCCAGCGGGACGGGCTGCCCCAGCTGCGACGGCGTGCCGACGACGAAGCCGACCTCGGCCTCGATGTCCAGCCGGCGCGACGGCCCGAAGGCCGGCGCGGCGTCGGCGGGTGCCTTGCGCTGCCCGTGCGGGCGCACCACCGGCGTGCCGGAGACCACCACCGTGCCCGCCCGGCCGTGGTAACCGATCGGCAGGTGCTTCCAGTTGGGGGTGAGCGGTTCCGAGCCCGGGCGGAAGATCCGGCCCAGGTTGGTGGCGTGGTGCTCGGAGGCGTAGAAGTCGACGTAGTCCGCGACCTCGAACGGCAGGTGCAAGCCGACCTCGTCCGCCGGCAGCAGCGCGGGCGAGAGCGCCTCGCGGTAGGAGGCGTCCGTCAGCCAGGTGGTCAGGTCGGTGCGCACCCGGGTCCAGGCCGAACGGCCGGCCGCCATCAGCGGATTGAGCGAGTCCGCGTCCAGCAGTGCGGACGGCGCCCCGGCGGCGCGGGCGGCCGCCCCGGCGTCCAGCACGAAGTCCCCGACGCGCACGCCGATCCGGCGCCGCCCGGGCTGGTCGTCGGCGGTGAAGACGCCGTACGGCAGGTTGTGCACGCCGAACGGCGAGTCCTGGGCACTGGCGAGCCAGCTGCTGGGGGTGGTGCTCAACGGTCCTCCTGGGGCAGTCGGTCGGGCGGCGGCAGCAGGCCGAGCGCGGCCAGGTCGGCCAGCGGCTCGGCGATGCTGCAGGTGCCGAACGCGGTGAACGAATTGCGGATCACCGTAACCTGACGGTCGCTCAGTGAACGAACGGCCTTGGCCAGCACCTCGCCGTCGCGCTCCGCCAGCACCGCGGCCGCGGCCGCCCGCTCCGTCTCCTGGGCGGCCAGCAGCACGTTGAGGAAGCCGTGGTGCTCGAAACCGGTCCCGCGGTCGGTGTGCCGGACGGCGTTGTGCAGCCCGGCCGTGCACTTGTACGGCAGGCCGCGCTGCGCGCAGCCGGTGAGGAAGGCGGCCAGCTCGTCCTCGTCCGGGAACGCCTCCGCGACCAGCCCGCCGGTGCGGAACTTCGCCCGGTACGGGCTGTCGACCAGCACGTCCAGCGCCGCGTCCAGGGCGTCGTCGCGCAGGAGTTCGCGCGGCAGCTCGACGGCGGCCGGCACGTGCGGGGGCAGCAGCCGGTCCAGCTCGGCGACGGCCTCGGCGGCGTCCCGGGTGGCCAGCTCCACGCCGGCCAGTTCGACGCCGGCCGGCTCGAACGGCGCGGTGGCGTCGAGCGCCGGGCCGAGCTCCGCACTGCCCCCCGGCAGTACGAGCCCGACCCTGAGCACCCCGGCACCCGCCGGTCCGCCCGCCGCCCGGTCGCTCGCCGCGGCGGTCAACTCGTCCAGGCGGCCCGCCCCGCACAGGAGCGGGCCGACCGCTTCGGCGTACCAGGCCTCGCGGTGGGCCCGGTGTGCGGGCACGGCCTCGGCGACCGGCAGGTTCCCCGGGGGGAACACCGCCGCGTCGTCGAAGAGCCCGCGGAACAGCTCGGGGACCGCCCCCGGGAAAGCCGGTGCGCTCATCGCCCGGGCCCCCGACCGGCCCAGGTCCAGGCGTAGTCCGCGTCCTCGCTGGCCCGCCCGCCCTCGCCGAGCTCCAGCGGCCGGAAGGTGTCGACCATGACCGCCAGTTCGTCGAAGAACTCCGCGCCGATGCTGCGCTCGTACGCGCCCGGCTGCGGCCCGTGGGTGTGCCCGCCCGGGTGCAGGGAGATCGAGCCCTGGCCGATGCCCGAGCCCTTGCGGGCCGCGTAGTCGCCGCCGCAGTAGAACATGACCTCGTCGCTGTCCACGTTGGCGTGGTAGTACGGCACCGGGATGGACAGCGGGTGGTAGTCCACCTTGCGCGGGACGAAGTTGCAGATCACGAAGTTGTTGCCCTCGAACACCTGGTGGGCCGGCGGCGGCTGGTGGATCCGACCGGTGATCGGCTCGAAGTCCCTGATGTTGAAGGCGTACGGGTACAGGCAGCCGTCCCAGCCGACCACGTCGAAGGGGTGGTGCGGCACCGTGTAGCGGGTGCCCGAGATCCCGTCCGGACCCCGGTGCTTGACCAGCACGTCGACGTCCCCGGGGGTGTCCACCACGAGTGGCCCGACCGGACCGCGGAAGTCCCGCTCGCAGTACGGCGCGTGCTCCAGCAGCTGCCCGTACTTGGAGAGGTAGCGCTTGACCGGGGTGATGTGGCTGTTCGCCTCGATGCAGTAGGCGCGCAGCGGCTCGTCGCCGGAGGGCACCCAGCGGTGGGTGGTGGCCCGCGGGATGATCACGTAGTCGCCCTGGCCGACCTCGATCGAGCCGAAGACCGTCTCGACCGTGCCCGCGCCGGACTCTACGTACACGCACTCGTCGCCGAGCCCGTTGCGGTACAGCTCGCTGGGGGCCCCGGCGGCGACGTACGAGATCCGCACGTCGCCGTTGCCGAGGACCAGCCGGCGGCTGCCCACGACGTCCGCGGACTTCCACTCCTGGTCCGCGAACAGCTCGTGCAGCTTGAGGTGGCGGGGGAGCAGGGGATGGTTGGGCACCGTGGACTGGTCCGGCAGTTCCCAGGGCACCGCGTTGACCACCGCCGAGGGGATGCCCCGGTGGTAGAGCAGCGACGAGTCGGAGGAGAACCCCTCCTCGCCCATCAACTCCTCGTAGTACAGCCCGCCTTCGGGTGTGCGGTGCTGGGTGTGCCGCTTGGGCGGGATGCTGCCCAGCTGCCGGTAGTACGCCATCTCCGTGCTCCTCCTCGCCGTCCGTCAGGGCGTCAGATCGGGTTCGAGCCCGACGCTCACAGGTTGCCGCGGCGGTCCTGCTCGCGCTCGATGGACTCGAAGAGCGCCTTGAAGTTGCCCTTGCCGAAGCCCAGCGAACCGTGCCGCTCGATGAACTCGTAGAAGACCGTCGGGCGGTCGCCGATCGGCTTGGTGAAGATCTGCAGCAGGTAGCCGTCCTCGTCGCGGTCGACCAGGATGCCGCGCTTCTTCAGCTCCTCGATCGGCACCCGGACCTTGCCGATCCGCTCGCGCAGCTCCGGGTCGTCGTAGTAGGCGTCCGGGGTGGAGAGGAACTCCACGCCGCGGGCGCGCAGCACGTCCACGGTGGTGAGGATGTCGTTGGTGGCGAGCGCCATGTGCTGGCAGCCGGGGCCGGCGTAGAACTCCAGGTACTCGTCGATCTGGGACTTCTTCTTGGCGACGGCCGGCTCGTTGAGCGGGAACTTCACCCGGTGGTTGCCGCTGGCGACGACCTTGGACATCAGGGCGGAGTACTCGGTGGCGATGTCGTCGCCGACGAACTCGGCCATGTTCACGAAGCCCATGACCCGGTTGTAGAACCGGACCCACTCGTCCATCCGGCCCAGCTCGACGTTGCCCACGGCGTGGTCGAGGGCCTGGAACAGGCGCTTGGGGGTGCCCTCGGGGTGGGTGACGCTGCTCTGCGCGGTGACGTAGCCCGGCAGGTACGGGCCGTGGTAGCGGGAGCGGTCGATCAGGGTGTGGCGGGTCTCGCCGTAGGTGGCGATGGCCGCGCGGCGGACGGTGCCGTTCTCGTCGGAGACGTCGTTGGGCTCCTCCAGAACGGTGGCGCCGCTCGCCCGGGCGTGCTCGATGCACCGGTCGACGTCCGGGACCTCCAGGGCGAGGTCGACCACGCCGTCGCCGTGGCGGCGGTGGTGGTCCAGCAGCGGGCTGTCCGGCTGGACACCGCCCTTGATCACGAAGCGGCACGAGCCGGAGCGGAGCACGTAGGCCTTGCGGTCGCGACGGCCGGTCTCCGGGCCGGAGTAGGCCACCAGCTCCATACCGAACACGACCTGGTAGAACTGGGCCGTCTGGGTCGCGTTGCCGACCACGAAGACGACCGCGTCCTGGGCGGTGACGGGGAACGGGTCGGTGCTGGCGTCGTGCTCGACGAGGCCGACGAGGCGGCGCAGCTGGTCGGCGTCGAGACCGGCCTCGCGCTCCTCGGGGGTCAACTCAAGGGCCTGGGACTGCGGGGTCATCGCTCGTTCCTCCACTCTGGGCCTCGACGCTGAGGCTTCCGCTGGATCGCGTGGATCGCGGCCGCACGGCGATCGGGTGGGCGGTGCGGCTGGCGCTGAGCTTGCTCCTGTCGGGGTGGTTGGGCAACAGGTCGGCTTTTCACTGCTCAATGTGTACAAGCTGATCAGGAAATCCCGGCCGTGGCTGCGCAAAATGCGCTGCCCCGGCGGGGTGGTCGCCTGAATTCTGCGCAGTCGGCGTCAGGGGCTCCCGGCGGGCGGCAGATGGCGCAGGAACCAGTCCCCGGCCAGCTCGGCGACCCGGTCGAGGGTGCCCGGCTCCTCGAACAGGTGGCTCGCGTGCTCCACCACCACCAGCTCGCTGGCGCAGCGCAGCCCGGCCCTGGCCTGCCGGTTGAGGTCGATCACCACCGTGTCCAGCGCGCCGACCAGCAGCAGCGTCGGTGCGTCCACCCGGCCCAGCACCTGCGGCCCGGCGAGGTCCGGGCGACCGCCCCGGGAGACCACGGCGCGCACCGCCGGGCCGAGGTCGGCGGCGGTGCGCAGCGCGGCGGCGGCGCCGGTGCTGGCACCGAACAGGCCGAGCGGCAGGCCGCGGGTCTGCGGGAGCCCGCCGAGCTGCCCCGCGACGGCGGTCAGCCGCGAGCCCAGCAGGCCGACGTCGAACACCTTGCGCCGGTCCGGCTCCTCGGTCTCGGTGAGCAGGTCGAACAGCAGCGTGCCCAGCCCCGCACGGTTCAGGTGGCGGGCGACGTGCCGGTTGCGCGGGCTGTGGCGCCCGCTGCCGCTGCCGTGGGCGAAGACCACGACGCCGCGCGCCCCGGCCGGGACGGTCAGCCGGCCCGCCAGCCGGACCCCGGCGGCCGGCAGCTCCACCTCGCCGTCGACCCCGGCGGCCTCCGCAGGCCCGTCGCCGCGGGCCTCGGCCAGCAGCCGCAGCACCTCCTCGTCGCCGGTCTGCGAGAAGTCCCGGTAGAACTCGCCGATGGCGTAGAACGGGGACGGCGTGTCGACGCAGACCAGCTCGTCGGCGACCTCGGCCAGGCGGTCCGTCCAGTCCCGGGGCGCCACCGGGACGGCCAGCACCACCCGGGCCGCCCCGCGCGCCCGGACGATCCGGCAGGCGGCCTTGGCGGTGGAGCCGGTGGCGATGCCGTCGTCCACCACGACCACCGTCCGCCCGCGCAGGTCGGCGGGCGGACGGTCGCCCCGGTAGCGGCGAGCCCGGCGTTCCAGCTCGGTCCGCTCCCGCCGCTCCACCGCGGCCAGCTGGTCGTCGGTGACCCCGGCGAGCCGGATGACCTGCTCGTTCAGCACCCGTACGCCGTCCTCGCCGATCGCCCCCATGCCCAGCTCGGGCTGGTACGGCACGCCGAGCTTGCGAATCACGCAGATGTCCAGGGGCGCGCCGAGCGCCCGCGCCACCTCGGCGGCCACCGGCACCCCGCCGCGCGGCAGCGCCACCACGACGGTGTCGGCGCCGCCCGACGGGCCGAGCCGGGCGGCCAGCCGGCGGCCGGCGTCGGTGCGGTCGGTGAAGCGGGTTCCGGTGACGGGCATGACACGGCCTCCGAGTTCCACCGTACGCCGATCCGGTACGCCGCTCCCGGGCGCGCGCGCCGGGGCCGGGACGGACCGACGGCGGTGCCGGGCGGCCTCCCGGGGCCGACCCCGGCCCGCCCCGGGACAGCCGCCGCCGAGGGCCCGGGACGCGCCGGGCGGACGGCCGGGATCGGGACGGGACGGCACCCCCGTGCGACTGGGACACCGGGCCGCGGACGGTGGTCCGCAGAGGCGGACAGCAGAGCCGCCCTCGACCGGAAGGAGCGCCCGCCATGCCGGGCACCGTCATCACCGACCTGCGGCGCCGCGGCGCCGTCGACCCCGGCCGCCTGCTCGCCGGCCCGCTGCGGGCCGTCGGCCTGCAGCGGCTCGAACCGGGCCGCAGCGCCGCGGTGACCGCCGACGGCGTCGAGCACGCGCTGTACGTCACCGCCGGCTCCGGCCTCGCCGCCCTGCCCGAGGACGCCGTGCACCCGGACCACCCCGACGCCGGCCTTCCGCTGGTCGAGGGCACCGCCGTGGTGCTCCCGCTCGGCTCGCGGACCGTGCTCACCGCCGGGACGGCCGGGCTGGAGTACTTCCACGCCGTCCTGGCCGCGCCCGCCCTGACCGGAGCCCCGCCCGGCGGGTGCGAGGCCCCGCCCGAAGGGGGTGACCCCAAGTGATCGTCACCACCGACACCGGCTCCGCGATGGTCCTCCTCGGCCCGAACGGCGAACGCGTCCGGATCCGCTCGCTGGCCCGCCGCACCGTGCTGACCAGCGCCTGCGAGTCCTTCGACCACCTGCGGCTGAGCCCGGGCGCCCGCCACGAGCTGCCCGGCCGGCCCGACGCCGAGACCGTCCTCCACGTGCTGCGCGGCGCCGCCGTCGTCGGCCGACTCCCCGGCGAACCGGACCACCTGGCCTCGGACGGGGACCTGCTGCTGGCCCGGCGCGGCCACGCCCTGCACCTGGAGGCCGGACCGCTCGGCGCGGAGCTGCTCTGCCTCACCCTGACGGCGCCCCTGCACCGCGCCGGGACCCGCGCCGCCCTCGCCCGACGCCGCGCCGAGCGCCGCAACCGCCCCTGACGCCCCCCGGAGGTCCCAGTGATCCTCGTCCCCGCCGCCGTCCCCCGCACCGCCCCCGTCCTCCAACGGCTGATCGATCCCGACCGGCGGCCCGGTGTCCGCGCCGCACTCACCGTCGAGACCCTGCCGCCCGGCCTCCACCTGGCGCAACGCCCCCGCGAGTCCGTCGAGTCGGCGACGGTGGTGCTCTCCGGCCGGCTGTCCGCGGCCGGTCGGGTCCTGTTCCCGGGCCAGCTGCTGCACCACCCGCCGGGCAGCAGCCACCGGCTCACCGCCCTGCCCGGCTCACCGGCCGCCGTGCTCACCGTCCGTCCCGTCCCGTCCGCCGCGGCCGTACCCGCCCAACGCGGTGGCACGGGGGCGTACGGCCCCGTTCGGCGCATCGCCGTGGACACCGTTCGACTGGCCGCCGGCGCCGAGTTCCGGCCGTGCGCGGAACCGGCGGCGGACGCCTTCCTGCTGCCGCTCTCCGGTGCCGGCGGCCTCCTCGGCGGTGACGGCGGTGAAGCGCTCCTCCTCCCCGGTGACCTGGTGTACGTCCGGGCCGGGGAGCGGTACGTCCTGCGGGCCGGCGCGGGCGGACCGGTCACTGCCGTCCTCGGCCGGATCGGCCTGCTGGACATCGCCCTGCTGGACGCGGTTCCGGGACCGGGCCGGGACACCGAGCCCATGCGGTCGGGGCTCGGACGTCCGCAGAGTTGAGGCAGGGCGATCGAGCGATCGGATCGGCCGTTCGGAAGAATCAGGAGGACCCCCTCATGGCAATGAACAGTGTGACCAGGACGATCTGCCTGGCCTCCGTGATCGCCGGTGTGATCGCGGTCGTCACGGTGCTGCGCCACGCCTGTGCCACCTCTGCGTCCGGCTCCGGTACCGGCACCGACTCCGGCGCCGGCGGCGGCTCGCAGGCGGCGGACGGCCACATCGGCTGCCCGCCCGGCGGTTGCAGGGACGTCCCGGACCCGGACCAGTAGCCCCACCACACCGCCGCCCACCGCCCCCCACCCGCCCCCTACCGCCCCCGGCGCAACCAGCGCCGGGGGCGCCGACTGCGGTCGGCCGCCGCCGATCGCGTCAGCCGCGCCGGCCGCCGCCGTCAACCGTCAGCCGTAAGCCGTCAGCCGGTCGTGCCGCCCGCGTCCGCCGCCTGCTCCCCGCCGCCCGTCCCCGTCGAGCGCGGCAGCACCGCCAGCACCTGCGTCCCACCGGACCGCGCCAGCGGCCGGACGACGCAACTGCCGCCGATCTCCGTCGCCCGGTCCGCCATCGAACGCAGCCCCACCCCGCCACCACGACCGCCGTCCGGATCCCCCGACCCCGCGGAGCCCTCCCGGTACCCGACCCCGTCGTCCTGCACGGTGAGCACCAGCGCCTCCCCGTCGACCCGCAACCGCACCCGTGCCGACCTGGCCCTGGCGTGCCGCAGCACGTTGTTGAGCGCCTCCGCGGTGATCCGGTAGGCCGCGACCTCCACCGCGGCCGGCAGCTCCGGCAGCGGCTCCGGTTCGATCTCCGCGGTGACGGCCAGGCCGGTCCCGCTGAAGGTGGCCGCCAACTGCTCGACCGCCCGTGCCAGCCCGAGCTCGCCGAGCGGGGCGGGCCCGAGCCGGTCGGTGATCCGGCGGAGCTCGGTGATGGCCATCCCGAGGCCCTCCGCGATCCCGCGCAGGGTTGCGGCCAGTTCCTCGTCGGCGGTGGAGGCCGCGCCGTCCACCCGCAGCCGCAGGCCGGCCAGTGCCGGCCCGAGCCCGTCGTGGATGTCCCGCCGCAGCCACCGCCGCTCCTCCTCCCGCCCGGCGACGATCTGTTCCCGGCTGGCCTGGAGGTCCTCCTGGAGCCGCAGCGACGCGACGGCGGGCGAGGCCTGGTCGGCGAGCGAGCGCAGGATGTCGACGTCGCTGGCCTCCAGCCGCTCCTCGCCCGCCCGCAGCCCCACGGTCAGCTCGCCGATCGGCAGTCCGTTGTGCACCAGCGCGAAGCCCCGCGTCCGGCCGTCCAGCCGGCCGGCGGTGGCGAGCGTGCGCCGGCCGGCCCGGGTGGTGACGGCGAGGGTGACTCCCGGCAGTCGCAGCTCCTCGGCGACCGTCGCGCACAGCGCCTCCGGCAGCCGGGCCGGATCGACCACCTGCCGCACCCGCCCCGCGAGCGCCCGCAGGACCTGGTACGGCTGCGCGCGCTCGCCGTAGTACAGCCGGTCCACCAGGGACACGGTCCGTCGGGCCGCTCGCGGCAGGGCCGCGCCCAGCGCGTAGACCAGCGCGATCAGCAGCAGCGCCGCCCCGCCGCGCCCCGGCAGCAGCCAGCTGGAGAGCAGCGCGGCCGCGGCCACGAAGAGCACGGTGACGCCGGTGGCCAGCAGCAGCCCGATCAGCACGCTGCGCGCCGCCCGGTGCAGCCGCCAGCCGTGGTCGCGGATCACCAGCAGGCCGATCCCGACGGCCCAGACCGCCCCAGCGGCGGCGAA
The DNA here is from genome assembly GCF_043202455.1 of Kitasatospora sp. NPDC048194. Classification (NCBI taxonomy): domain Bacteria; kingdom Bacillati; phylum Actinomycetota; class Actinomycetes; order Kitasatosporales; family Streptomycetaceae; genus Kitasatospora; species Kitasatospora sp. NPDC048194. The sequence goes on along the minus strand of NZ_JBIDAK010000008.1, from coordinate 94,609 downwards.
CAGCGAGTAGCTGAGCCAGTAGTGCTCGGTCAGCGTGCGTTCGTAGAAGTCCTGCGCCCCGGCCCACAGCAGGTAGGCGCCGAGCATCGCCGCCACCCGCAGCCGGTGCCGTCCGGCCTCGACGGTGCCGGGCTGCGGACCGGCCGGTCGCAGCAGCCGCACCAGCAGGACCGCGGAGGCGAGCGCGACCAGGCACTCGCCGATGAGCAGGTCGTGGTCCCAGAGGGTGTTCACGACGGTGCGGAACAGGTGGCCGGGCGGGTTGCCGGCCAGCGGGTTGGGCCGCCCGTGGAGGGTGGCGCTGTCCAGGGTCCAGGCCGTCACCGGAATCACCCAGAGCGCGACGGCACCGATGTACCACCACCAGCGCCGGGTGGTCAGCCGGCCGGCCGGCAGCCAGAGCGGCAGAGTGTAGAACAGCGTCACGTTCACCACGAGGCACAGCGCGTCGAAGGCGGCGGTCGCGCCGAGGATGCCCGGATCGGTGACCTCCACCCAGACGGGTGCGTCCGCCGCGTACGGCAGCACCAGGGTGAGCGCGTAGACGAGCAGCACCCAGCCGAGCGGGCTGCCCGGGCGGTGGGCGTGCAGCAACATCCCCGCCCCCGCGGTCGGCAGCGCGTAGACGAGCACGGCGAGCAGGTCCCGGGGGCGGGAGACGCCCGGCTCGCCGAGGTGGACGAGCACGTAGCAGGTCCACAGCGTGGCGACGACGAGGCAGACCGCCGTGGCCACCGCCGCGGCGGTGAGCTGCCTCTCGGCCGGTGTGCGGCGCCGGGGAACGGTCACCGTGGTCATGGCACCACCTCGCAGACGGACCGGAGCGGATCGGTCGGGACGGATCCCGGCGGGGCGGCGGCAGGCCCGGCGGTCCTCCGGGCGGTACCCCGGCAGCCCTCCGGGCGGTCCTCGGCGGGACGGACCGCCGGTCGGCGGGTCCCGCACGGTCGCTCCAGTCTCGGCCGCCCGGTGTCCCGGGCGCCTGAGGCAGCGGTCACGCATCCCGTGCGGGACGCCGGGGCCCGCCTCGCCCCGCCGTGCGGACGACGTTCCGAGCATGTCACGGAAAGTCACCGCAGCTTCGCTGCTAGTGTCGGCCGGGTGGATGAACAGCAGCCGGCGGCACCTCCGGACCCGGCGGGCCAGGCCCCGTCCGTCCGTGTGCTGATCGTCGACGACCACCCCCTGTTCCGGGAGGGGCTCAAGGCGGCGCTGGAGAGTGCCGAGGGCGTGTCCGTGGTGGCCGAGGCCGAGCGGGTCGCGGACGTGCCGGAGGCGGTCGAGCGCCACCGCCCCGACGTGGTGGTCATGGACCTCTCGCTGCCCGACGGCTCCGGGCTGGAGGCCGTGCGCCGGCTCTCCGCCGGGGAGCCGGCGCCGCCCGTCCTGATGCTGACGATGTCGGACGACGACGGCAACCTGCTCGCCGCCCTCCAGGCCGGTGCCCGCGGCTACCTGGTCAAGGGCGCCGGGCGGGAGGAGGTGCTGCACGCGGTCCGCACCGTGGCGGCGGGCGGCGCCGTGTTCGGCGGCGAGGTGGCCGGGCGGATCACGGCCCTGCTCGCCGGGGCGAGGATGCGCGAGGCGGGGCAGCTCTTCCCCGAGCTCACCGCCCGCGAGGCCGAGGTGCTGGACCTGGTCGCGCGCGGCTACGACAACCGGCGGATCGCCCGGGAGCTGGTGGTCGCGGAGAAGACCGTCCGCAACCACGTCACCCACATCTTCGAGAAGCTGCACGTCGCCACGCGGGCCGAGGCGGTCGCCCGGGCGCGCGACATGGGGCTCGGGGAGCAGTGAGCCCGCCCGGGCACCGGTGATCCGGGGGTGCCGGCCCGCCGGCCGGCACCCCCGGGGTCCTGCGGGTACGGGCCCTACGGCTGCATCTCGTACGCGCCGGAGAGCGCCTCCACCCGCGCCCAGACCTTCGCCGCGCGCTCGGCGTCCGCGACCGGGCGGCGCACGTTCGCCAGCGCCCAGGCGGCCTGCTCCTCGGTGGTCGACGCCTTGCCGTGCAGCTCGGTGGCGTGCGCGGAGAAGTCGCGGACCAGCGCGTCGAAGACCTGGTCCAGCACGTCGGCCGGCAGGCCGGTCAGCTCGGCCTGCTCCAGCACCAGCTGGCCGTAGACGATCAGCGCGAACAGCTGGCCGATCTCCAGCAGGAAGTCCAGGTCGGCCTGCTGCTCCTTGCTCGGCGCGTGCTTGAGCAGCAACTCGCAGAAGCCGTCGGCCTGTTCGCGGAAGCGGGCGACGTTCGGCAGCTGGGCGTTGCGGTCGTAGGCGGCGCGCCAGTCGTGGAAGCGGATCGCACCGAGGCCGCGGGCCGGGCCCTGGCGGAACAGGAACGCGTCGTCGGCGGCGTCCAGGCGGGTCGGCACCGGCGCGTAGTCGGCGGGCGCGAACAGGTAGTTGCCCATGAACTTGAGGATCAGCGCCAGGTTGACGTGCACGGTGCCCTCGAGCTTCGGCAGGCCGCGGATGTCCTTGGCGGCCTTGTCGAAGTAGGTGTCCGCCTCGAAGCCCTTGGCCGCGATGACGTCCCACATCAGGTCGATGACCTTCTCGCCCTCGGTGGTGACCTTCATCTTGGTCATCGGGTTGAAGAGGAGGTAGCGGCGGTCCTCGGGGGAGGCGGTGCGGAAGTAGTCCACGGCCCGGGCGCTGAACAGCTTCATCGCGGCCAGGCGGGCGTACGCGTCGGTCAACTCCCGCCGCACGTGCGGGAAGTCGGTCACCTTCCGGCCGTACAGGACCCGGTTGTGGGCGTGCGTGACAGCCTCGTACATCGCGTGCTCGCAGATGCCGACGGAGGCGGTGCAGAGGTTGAACTTGCCGACGTTGACGGTGTTCAGCGCGGCGTCGAAGGCGGCCTGGCCGGTGTGCAGCACGTCCTCGGCGCGGACCGGGTAGTCCTCCAGCCGGAACTCGCTGACGTACATCTGGGCGTTCACCACGTTCTTGACCAGGTGGTACGCCTCGTGGCGGCTGTCGGCGGCGAAGAAGACGTAGCCCTCCGGGCCCTCGACGTCCGAACGGCGGCCGAAGACCGAGACCAGGCCGGCCACGTTGCCGTTGCCGATGTAGTACTTGGAGCCGGTCGCGGTGAAGCCGCCCTCGCCGTCCGGGGTGAGGATCATGTCGGTGGAGTAGATGTCGGCGCCGTGGGTGCGCTCGGACAGGCCGAACGCCATCACGTGGCCCTCGGCGAGGAGCCGGGCGGCGCGGGCCCGGACGGCCTCGTTCTCGCTCTGCCAGACCGGGCCGAGGCCCAGGATGGTGACCTGCCAGGTGTACCAGTAGCCCAGGCCGTAGAAGCCGAGGATCTCGTTCAGTTCGGCGATCCGCGCGGTGTCCCAGCGCTTGGCCGGGTCGGCCGCGGTGGGGGTCAGGAACTCCGCGAACAGGCCTTCCTCCGCCGCGAACTCGAGGAAGTCGGCGTACCAGCTGCGGTCGATGTAGGTGTCGATGAGCGCCTTCTTGCCGCGGGACTCGAACCAGTCGACGGTCGCGCGCAGCAGACGGCGGGTCGGCTCGTCGAACTGGGCGGGGTCGTAGGTGCGCGGGTTGAAGAGCATCACGGGCTCCCGGGGGTCGAGGGTGGGGAGTGGCATGGGGTACCGGCGGTGGTCGGGCCGGCCTGCGGGGACCGCCTTGCGGGCCCCGGCGGCCGTCAGCCTCCGGCGGAGAGGCGGCGCAGCGTGGCGAGCACGTCGTCCAGCCAGGCGAGGGTCATCCGCTCGTACTCGATGCCGCCGCGCAGCACCACGTGCTGGAGCTCCTGCCGGGTGTCGAGTGCGGAGAGGTCGGGGAAGTCCCGCTGCTCGCCGTGCAGGTAGCGGGCGAGCAGGGCGGCATGGCTCTCGCGGTGCCGCTCGACCTCGGAGATCAGGGCGCCCGGGTCGTCGAAGGCGGCGGCGCGGATCTTGACCGCGAGCTCGTGCCGCACGGTCTCCGGTTCGACCGGCTCGCGCAGCCAGGCGGCCAGCGCGTCCCGTCCGGGCCCGGCCGCCGAGTAGACCTTCTTGTCCGGGCGGCCGTCCTGGGCGACCTCCTGCGCGGCGATCCAGCCGTCCGCCTCCATCCGCCGCAGCACCCGGTAGATCTGCTGGTGGGTGGCGGTCCAGAAGCGGCCGATGGACCGGTCGAAGCGCCGGGCCAGCTCGTAGCCCGAGCCGGGCTGCTCCAGCAGCGAGACGAGGATCGCGTGCTCCAGTGCCATGCCCGCATCCTGCTATGCAACGAGTTGCATAGGCAATGGGCCCGCGGAGTGGTGAGACGCAGCTCACCGGCGTGACCGGATGGTTATCGGTCATTCCCGACTATCAGGTGCAAAACCATGGAGAAGAGCCAGAATGGGTACGGGGCATGACCCCCCTTCCATGGTCCGGAACCACAGGAGGTGGTATCGGTGGCAACCCATATGCCGACCGGCATGGAGCACCACCCGGACATCGTCGAACTCCGGGAGCACTACGAGCGGGTCACCTCGACCCCGCGGGCCCAGGGCGTGGAAGCCCTGGCCGTCCTGGCCGGCCTCTTCCTCGCGGCGTCGCCGTGGATCGTCGGCTTCACCGCGTTCAGCACGCTGACCGTGACCTGCCTGATCGTGGGCCTGGCCTACACGCTGCTGATGGCCGGCTACGGCTCGGCCTACGAACGGACACACGCACGGGCCTGGGCGGCCGCCGCGCTCGGTGTGTGGACGATCATCTCCCCCTGGGCCGTCTCGGGCTCCGTCGCACACGGCAAGAACATCGTCACCTGCGTCATCGTCGGTGCGGTGATGTTCCTGCTCGGCCTCGCGGCGATCTCGATGGCGACGATCACGTCGAACGGAGCAGCGATGCGGCGCGGCCGCGCCGGCCGCGCCAAGGGCTGAACCTCCCCGCAGCCCGTGTCCGGGGCACGGAGGGCGCGAGCCCCCCGCGCCCCGGCGCACGTCCGCCCGGGAACGGTCGTGCCGGCCCTACGGGTGCGTCATCCGCAGCACGTCCAGCGCCCGGTCGAGCTGCTCCTCGGTGAGGTCGCCCCGCTCGACGTACCCGCGCTCCAGCACCACCTGACGGATCGTCTTCCGCTCGGCCAGCGCCTGCTTGGCGACCTTCGCCGCCTCCTCGTACCCGATGTACCGGTTCAGCGGCGTGACCACCGAGGGCGAGGACTCCGCGTACTCCCGTGCCCGTTCCACGTTGGCGGTGATGCCGTCCACCGTCCGGTCCGCGAGCAGCCGGGCGCTGTTGGCGAGCAGCCGCACCGACTCCAGCACGTTGCGGGCGATCACCGGGAGCATCACGTTCAGCTCGAAGTTGCCGCTCGCGCCGGCCAGCGTCACCGTCGAGTCGTTGCCCACCACCTGGGCGGCGACCATCAGCACCACCTCGGGCAGCACCGGGTTCACCTTGCCCGGCATGATGGACGAACCCGGCTGGAGGTCCGGCAGGTTGATCTCGCCGAGGCCGGTGCGCGGGCCGGAGCCCATCCACCGCAGATCGTTCGCGATCTTGGTGAACCCGACGGCCACCGTGCGCAGCTGACCGCTCAGCTCGACCAGCGCGTCGCGCGCTCCCTGCGCCTCGAAATGGTCCCGGGCCTCGGTCAGCGGCAGGCCGGTGGCGCGCGCCACCTCCTCGATCACGGCCGCCGGGAAGCCGGGCGGGGTGTTGATGCCGGTGCCCACCGCCGTGCCGCCGAGCGGCAGCTCGGCGACCCGGGGCAGCGTCGCCAGCAGCCGCTCCCGCCCGTGCCGCACCTGCGCCGCGTAGCCGCCGAACTCCTGGCCGAGGGTGACGGGCGTGGCGTCCATCAGGTGGGTGCGGCCCGACTTGACCACCTGCGCGAACTCGACGCTCTTGCGCTCCAGGGCCTCCGCCAGGTGCTCAAGGGCCGGGATCAGGTCGTGGGTGACGGCGGCGGTCGCGGCGATGTGGATCGAGGACGGGAACACGTCGTTGGACGACTGGCTCGCGTTCACCTGGTCGTTCGGGTGGACGGGCCGCCCCAGCCGCTCGCTCGCCAGGGTGGCGATCACCTCGTTGGCGTTCATGTTGGACGAGGTGCCGGAGCCGGTCTGGAACACGTCCACCGGGAACTGGTCGTCCCACCGGCCGTCCGCGACCTCCTCGGCCGCCGCGGCGACCGCCGCGGCCGTCTCCTCGTCCAGGACCCCGAGGCGGGCGTTCACCCGGGCCGCGGCCGCCTTGATCCGGGCCAGCGCGGCGATGTGCGCGCGCTCCAGCCGCTGGCCGGACACCGGGAAGTTCTCCACCGCCCGCTGCGTCTGCGCCTGCCACTTCGCGGCGGTCGGCACCCGCACCTCGCCCATCGAGTCGTGCTCGACCCGGTACTCCTGCGGCCTCTCCCGCTCGTCACCCATCGCGCGCTGCACCTCCTGTACGGGCCGATCGGCCCGGTCACGGGTCACCGGCCGACGGATCCGTTGCGGCCCGTCGGTCCGCCGATCCTCCGGTCTGCCGATCATGGCAGCCGCGCGCGGGCCCCGGGTATTCCACCCGCGGACGACCGATCCGGCAGCCGTACCACGCGCCGGGCACTGGGCCACCGGCTACCACTGACCCCCTGCCTCCGCGGGTGAGGTTCGCAGCCGTTCGTCACATGATCACTCGAAGGAGTGACATCCCGGCCGGTTCGCTCAGACGGCTGTGCGGTGCTTCGTACGCTCCTGGGCGGGGCCGGGCGGACACCGGCCCACCCCCGAGGCGCCGCGGCGCGGCCCGGGGGCACCAGTGCGGGGGCGGAGGGGGCGGACCGGGATGGCCACAGGGCGGACGGAACGGCACGGGGACGGCGAGGCGGACGGCCCGGGCCGGGGCCGGCGCGGCCGTGGCGGCGGGGAGGCCCCCGGCCGGGGGAGCGGCCTGAGCCGGCGGCAGCTGCTCGGCGCCTCGGCCCTCGGCGGCGCGGCCTGGCTGCTGCGCGGCACCGTCGGTCCGGACGGCGCCGAGGCCGCCACGCCCGTACCGCCCGGGCTGCCCGCCGGCACCGAGCTCTACCAGCGGGTCTTCCAGAACTGGTCCGGCGAGATCCGCACCGACCAGCTGTGGACCTGCGCACCGCGCACCCCCGAGGAGGTGCCGGCGCTCGCCGACTGGGCCCACGCCAACGGCTGGCGGCTGCGCGCCACCGGCTACCGGCACACCTGGGCGCCGCTCACCGTCGCCGACGGCACCCCGGAGGACGCCCGCGTCCTGCTCCTGGACACCAGCCGGCACCTCACCGCGCTCACCGCCGACTCAGCCACCACCGTCCGGGCCCAGACCGGCGCGAGCATGGAGGCGCTGCTCGCCCATCTCGCCGACCGCGGCCTCGGCCTGACGGCCTGCCCGGCCCCCGGGGACCTCACCGTGGGCGGCGTGCTCGCCATCGGCGGCCACGGCACGGCCGCCCCCGCAGGCGGCGAGCTGCTGCCGGACGGCCACGGCTACGGGTCGGTCAGCAACCAGGTGGTCCGGCTCACCGCTGTCGTCCTCGACCCCGCCACCGGCCGCTACGCGCTGCGCACCTTCGACCGCGCCGAGGCGGACAGCGCCGCCTTCCTGGTGCACCTCGGACGGGCCTTCCTCACCGAGGTGGTGCTGCGGGCGGGGGCCGACCGGCCGCTGCGCTGCGTCAGCCGGCTCGACATCCCGGCCTCCGAACTGTTCGCCCGGCCCGGCTCCGGCGGCGGTTCCGGCAGCGGCGGCGGCCTGCTCGGGGGAGTGCTCGGAGGAGTGCTGGGTGGCGGTCCGTCGGGCGGCGCCGGCCCGCGCACCCTCGCCGACTTCGTCGAGCGGGACGGCCGGGTCGAGGCGATCTGGTTCGCCTACACCGAGTACCCGTGGCTCAAGACCTGGACCGTCACCCCGACCAAGCCGCTCGCCTCCCGGGCCGTCGACCAGCCGTACAACTACCCCTTCTCGGACAACGTCCCGGAGCCGGTGGCCCGGCTGGCCGGCCAGATCGTCGGCGGCGCCTGGGCCTCCGCCCCGCTGTTCGGCCAACTCCAGTACCTCGTCGCCAAGGTGGCGCTCACCGGCGACCTCACCGACGTCCTGCTCTCCGGCGGACTGCTGCGCGACCTGCTCACCGGCGACCTGATCACCCACCTGCTCGCCGGAGGACTGCGCTCCGACCTCTGGGGCCCGTCGCGCGCCCTGCTGCAGTACGTCCGGCCCACCACCCTGCGGGTCACCGCCAACGGCTACGCGGTCCTGGCCGCGCGCGCCGACCTGCAGTGGGTGGTCAGTGAATTCGCGGACCAGTACCGAAAGTTGCTCGCCGAGTACCAGGCCCGGGGCCAGTTCCCGGTGAACGGCGCGGTGGAGATCCGGGTCACCGGCCTGGACGACCCCGGGTACGCGGGCGTCCCTGGTGCCCGGCCCCCGCTGCTGTCCGCGCTGCGGCCCCGGGCCGACCAGCCCGACTGGGACACCGCGATCTGGCTCGACGTGCTGGCCTTCCCCGGCACCCCCGGCCTGGAACGCTTCGCCCGCGACCTCGAGCAGTGGCTGCTGCGGACCTTCGACGGCACCCGGGCGGGCCTGCGGGTGGAGTGGTCCAAGGGCTGGGCCTACACCGCCGACGCGGCCTGGTCCGACCCGGACGTGATCGGCCGGGTCATCCCGGACAGCCTGCGGTCCGGCGGCGGGCCGGGCTGGGACGAGGCGGTCGCCGTGCTGGACCGGTACGACCCGCACCGGGTGTTCGGCAACCCGTTCCTGGACGGGCTGCTGAGGTAGCCGGCCGGGGCGGCCCCCCGGACCGGGCGGGGCGCGCCCCCGAACCGGGCGGCGCGATGGTGCTAGGCGCAGCCCCGGGCCGTCCCGGGCCGGCCGACGGTCAGATGTGCTCCATCACGATCACCGCGAGGGTGTCCGGGTCGAGCGCGCGGAACACGTGCGGGGCGTCGCCCGGGTAGCTGATGTAGTCGCCCGGGCCCAGTTCGACCGGCGCCTCGGCCGGGCCGACCAGGGCCCGGCCCGAGCCGATCATCACGTGCTCGACGGTGCCGGGCATGTGGGGGTCGGAGGCCCGGGTCTCGCCCGGCTGGGCCTCGATCCGGTAGATGTCGCGCCGGGCGTTCGGCGGGCAGGAGGCCAGTACGGTCGCCGCGTAGTTGGCCTGCTCGGAGTGGGTGACCGGGCCCTCCCCGGCCCGGAGCACCTTGACGGTCGGGCGCGGCGGGTCGACGAGCCGGCTGAACGGCACGTTGAGCGCGACCCCGAGCGCCCACAGCGTCTCCACGCTGGGGTTGCCCGCGCCGGACTCCAGCTGCGACAGCGTCGACTTGGCGATGCCCGCGCGCCGGGCCAGCTCGGTCATCGACAGCCCGCTGCGTTCGCGTTCGCGCCGGATGGAGGCGGCGATCTGGCCGATCAGCTCCGTGCCGGACCCGTTGACGCCCGCGGGCTGGGCGGTCTGGTCACTCATGCTCGCCACTCACGCTTTCTTCCGGCTCCCTCGGATGCGGTGGTTGGTGCCGTTCATGCTGCCACGGTCGGCCGCGAGCGCCCCGACCGTTCGTCTTGTCGTCCGGTTCGTTCGCCTTGACGAACGGCGCTGCGGGGTTCACCCTGTTGTACATGCGTTCGCTAGTCCGAACAGTGGAGCGTGCCACGCTTCGTGACATCGCTCTCGTCTGTCTCGCCGACGCCCTGGTCGGCGCCTCCTTCGGCGCGATCAGCATCTCCGGTGGCCTGCCCATCTGGGTGCCGATCGCGCTCTCCGTCCTCGTCTTCGCGGGCGGCTCGCAGTTCGCGGCCGTCGGCGTGGTGCTGTCCGGCGGCGGCGCGCTCGCGGCCGTCGCCACCGGGCTGGTGCTCAACGCCCGGATGCTGCCGTTCGGGTTCGCCGTCGGCGATGTCCTCCGAGGCCCGTGGTGGCAGCGGCTGTTGGGCGCGCACCTGCTCACCGACGAGACCGCCGCGTTCGCGCTCCAGCAGCACGAGCCGCGCCGGCGCCGGGCGGTCTACTGGATCTGCGGCGTCGGACTGTTCGTGGTGTGGAACCTCGCGGTGGCGCTCGGGGCGCTCGCGGGCGGGCTGATCGGGGACACGGACGCGGTGGGCCTGGACGCGGCCTTCCCGGCGGTGCTGCTCGCGCTGGTGCTGCCCTCGCTCACCGACCGCCGGACCCGTACGGCGGCGCTGGTGGGCGCGGTCGTGGCCGTCGGGGCGACTCCGTACCTGCCGGCCGGGCTGCCGGTGCTGCTGGCGCTGGTCGGGCTGCTGTTCGCCGGGCGGCCGGGAGCGGGGGACGCGTCCTCGGGGGCCGCCGGGACCACCGGGACGTCTGCCGAGGGTGCCGGGGGTGCCGCGACGGCCGACACTGCCACGGCGGCCGACAGTGCCACGGCGGCCGGGGGTGCCGTGACGGCCGTCGGGGCCGCGAAGGGAGAGGTCCGATGATGCCGCTCTACGCCATCCTGCTGCTCGCGGCCGGGACGTACGCCTACCGGATCGCCGGGCCGCTCCTCGGGCACCGGCTGGCCCTGTCCGAGCGGCTGCGGCACCTGCTGGCCGTCGCGGCGGCGGTGTTGCTGGTCGCCCTGGTGGCGACCGGCGCGCTGACCCAGGGCCACGGCTTCGCCGGGTGGGCGCGGCCGGCGGGCGTCCTGGTCGCCGGGGTGCTCGCCTGGCGCCGGGCCCCGTTCCCGGTGGTGGTCGTCGCGGGCGCCGCCACCGCCGCGCTGCTGCGGCTGTGCGGCGTGGCGTGAGGCCGGGCTGGACCTGCCCGGGCGCACCCCGGCCCGTGTCGTCTTCCTCACGCCTTCGCGGCCGCCCGAGGTCGGGCCGGTTGCGGGATACTCCCCGGTATCCCGCTGAGAGTACAAGGAGCTTCAATGACGAAGCCGCCCCGGATCGACCCGTCCGACCTGCTCGCCGTCGGTGACCTCCTCTCCGACGAGGAGCGGCTGATCCGTGACACCGTCCGCGCGTTCACCGAGGACCGGATCCGCCCGCACATCGGCGACTGGTTCGAGCGCGGCGTCTTCCCGGCCCGTGAACTCGCCCCCGAACTCGGTGCCCTCGGCGTGCTCGGCATGCACCTCGACGGCTACGGGTGCGCGGGCGCCGGCGCCGTGGCCTACGGGGTCGCGTGCATGGAACTGGAGGCGGCCGACTCGGGGCTGCGCAGCTTCGTCTCCGTCCAGGGCTCGCTGGCGATGCGCTCGATCCACGCCTTCGGCTCCGAGGAGCAGAAGCAGCGCTGGCTGCCCGGCATGGCGGCCGGCGAACTGATCGGCTGCTTCGGCCTCACCGAGCCCGACTTCGGCTCGGACCCGGCCAACATGCGCACCCGGGCCGTCCGGAAGGGCGGCCCGAACGGCGACTGGGTGCTGTCCGGCAGCAAGATGTGGATCACCAACGGCAGCATCGCCGACGTCGCCGTGGTGTGGGCGCAGACCGAGGAGGGCGTGCGCGGCTTCCTCGTCGAGCGCGGCACCCGCGGCCTGACCGCCACCGACGTGCACGGCAAGCTCTCCCTGCGGGCCTCGGTCACCAGCGAGCTCGCCTTCGACGAGGTGGTGCTGCCCGCCGACGCCGTCCTGCCCGGGGTCACCGGACTTCGCGGACCGCTCTCCTCCCTCAACGAGGCCCGCTACGGCATCCTCTGGGGCACCGTCGGCGCCGCCCGCGACTGCTACACCGCCGCCCTCGACTACGCCAGGACCCGGATCCAGTTCGACCGCCCGATCGCCGGGTTCCAGCTCACCCAGCAGAAGCTGGTCGAGATGATGCTCGAGGTCGAGAAGGCCTACCTGGTGGCCCTGCGGATCGGCCGGCTGAAGGAGGACGGTGCGGCCCGCCCGCCGCACATCAGCTTCGGCAAGCTGAACAACGTCCGCACCGCCCTGGAGGTCGCCCGCAGCGCCCGGACCGTCCTCGGCGCGAACGGTATCACGACCGAGTACCCGGTGCTGCGGCACGCCAACAACCTGGAGTCGGTGCTCACCTACGAGGGCACCAGCGAGATCCACACCCTGGTCCTCGGCGAGGCCATCACGGGCGAGTCGGCCTACCGCTGACGGCCCCGCAGGCCCGCGGCGACCAGCGGAAACCCGGTGGCCGGGCCCCGTCGGCCCGGCTACCGTTCCCGCCATGAACGGCCAGGACACCCCGACGCCCCCGACCACCACCCTCTGGCGCCCCACCGGCCCCGAGGAGCTGGCGCTGGTCGAGGCCGCCGACTGGCGCGCCTGGCCGCCCCGGCTGCCCGAGCAGCCGATCTTCTATCCCGTCCTCAACGAGGACTACGCGATCCGGATCGCCCGCGACTGGAACGTGCCCGCCTCCGGTGCCGGTTACGCCACGCGCTTCAGGGTCGAGAGCGACTTCCTCGCCCGCTACCCCGTGCAACGGGCGGGCGGTCGGACGATCCTCGAGCTCTGGGTCCCGGCGGAGGAGTTGGCGGAGTTCAACCGGCACATCGTCGGCCGGATCGAAGTCGTCCACGAGTTCCGGCCACAGGCCTGAACGACGGGTGCGGTCACGGGGGAGGGGGAGGGGGAGGGGGGGCGCCTGGGCGCCGCGGTGGCGGAGCACCGGAGCACCGGGGGCCCTCCGGCGGCGGCCTTCCGGCTTCCCGACACCTCCCGGACACCTGCTGTTCGATGCGACGATGCCGGGCGGTACGGCAGGCCGTGAAGCATGGCGCGGTCGGCGGCGCCCTCGGCGGGCGCGGCCGGGCGTGCACGACCGAAAGGAAGCCCCACCATGTCCGCAGCCCCGTGGCCCCGTCCCCGCGTGCTGGTCGTCGGGATCGACGGAGTCCGCCACGACTACCTGGCCGAGGTGGCGATGCCGCGGCTCCAGGAGGTCGCCGAGGCCGGATTCCTGGTGCCGGTGACCGTCGCGGACACCACGCCCACCATGTCCGGGCCCTGCTGGGCCACCATCGTGACCGGCGTCGAGCCCGCCAAGCACGGCGTCTGGGGCAACCACCTGGCCGGCAACCGGCTCGACGTCTTCCCCGACTTCGCGACCCGCCTGAACCGCGGCGACCGCCGCCGCACCTTCGTCGCGGCCGGCTGGGACCCGCTGATGATCAACGAGTCCGGCGGTCCGCTGTTCCGCGCTCCCGGCAGGCTCTCGTACGTCGCCCCGGCCGAGGACACCCCCGAGGCCTGGGAGGCCGTCGACGAGGAGGTCACCCGGGAGGCCGTGCACGTCCTCTCCACCGCCGACCCCGAGGCCTCCTTCGTCTACCTCGGCGCCGTCGACGAGACCGCCCACTTCCTCGGCTGCGGCGAGGAGTACCGCGCCTCCATGCGCACCGCCGACGAGCGCCTCGGCCGGCTGCTCGACGCCGTCCGCGGCCGGTCCACCCACGCCGAGGAGCAGTGGACCGTCATCGTCGTCACCGACCACGGACACGTCGACGCCGGCGGCCACGGCGGCCGCAGCGGCGAGGAGCGGACCGCCTGGATCGCCTGCGCCGGGCACGGCATCCCGGCCGGGCCGCCCACCGGGGAGATCCGCCACCCCGACGTCGCCGCCCAGGTGTACGCCTCCCTGCTGCGCCCCATCGATCCGCACTGGACCCTCGACGGGCGGCCCTTCCCGGTGGCCCGGCCGGTGCCCGCGCTGTCCTGACCTGTCGCCGCGCCGTCCGGCGGGTCGGTCCGGTGGGTCCGTCCGGTGGAGCTGCTTCGAAGGTGGCGCCTGCTCCGAGTGCAGCAGGCGGGGCTGCGGCGGGCGCGCGATGGGGTCAGGCTCGATCGCGAGCCCGAGCGGCCAACCAGGGGCAGGGCGGCCGGACGTACGCCTGAAGGTGGAGACGCTACCCCGTGGGTCGGAGTCGAGGCCACGACCTCGTGGTGACGATCCGAAGGTGCCGCCCGGGCCACGATAGGGACACCCGGACGGCGGACAGCTCCGCGGGACGGGTCCGGCGGGGCCGGTGACGGCCCGCCGGAAACCGACACATCGGCACCGGACACGAGAGGGCAGTCGGACATGAAGGGCATCGTGAGCAAGGTCGCGCTGGGAGTCGCGGGTACCGGCATGGCCGTCGCCGTGGCGGCCGTGGCAGTCGGCCCGCGCGTGTCCGAGTGGTGGGACGGGCGGCACCAGGAGCAGGCCTCGTACGAGAGCGGCTCCCAGGCCAAGGCCGACCGCCGCTCGATGCCGTCCTGGCTGCCGGACAACGCCTCCTCGGTGAAGTACCTGATGTCCACCACGGGCGACGACCGCCTGCTGCGCGCCACCCTCCCCGACGGCCGACTGCCCGCCGGCTGCACCGCCGGAGCGCCGGGGAAGGGGCCGCACCCGATCCCGGTCTCGCTCAGGGCCGGCTGGTTCCCGGAGGACGTCGCGGCCAAGGTGTCCGGCACCTGCGGGCACTACGACGTGACCCTCACCGGCAACCAGCTCTTCGCGTGGCAGGACGGCGCGGCCCTGCAGGCGGCCCTGCGGGCCGAGCGCGTCGCCAAGGACTGAGGCCGCCGGCCGGACGCCGACCCCGGATCAGCCGTCCCGGCCGGGCGTGAAGCGGCCCGCCGGGCACCGGAAGGTGCGGGCGGGCCGTCGTCGTGCGCGCGGCAGCAGGCGTGGCGTACGTCAGCAGGCGCGGCGCGCGGCGCAGGCGGTGGGGATCGCGGTAGGAGGCGCGCCGCGCGAACCGGGTGGCGCGGACCACGGGCGGGTGGCCGTCGGCCGCCGGGAGGAGCGACCCGGGCACGCCCCCGCCGTCGTCTTTCCGGCCGGACTGCGATAGGACGGATCGCGAACGAATCCCCGTCATCGCGTCCCCGAGGAGAGCCATGCCAGGACCGACCGTCGGCCCCGGCGGCGACACGTCGACCGCTCCCGCAGCCCCGCCCGGAACCTCCTCCGTCATCGGCCGGGCCGCTGCCGGCCGGGCGACGATCGCGGTCCTGGGCGGCCTCGCCGCCCTCGGCCCGCTCACCACCGACCTCTACCTCCCCGGCCTGCCCGCGATCGCCGAGGACCTGACGGCCGAACCCGCGGCCGTCCAACTCACCCTCACCTCCTCGATGTTCGGGGTCGCGGCCGGCCAGCTCCTGTTCGGTCCGCTCAGCGACCGCTTCGGGCGCCGCCCGCCGCTGCTCGTGGGACTGGTCGTCTACACGGTGTCGAGCGTGGTGTGCGTGCTCGCGCCGGACCTGGCGGTGCTGATCGCCGCCCGCTTCGTCCAGGGCGCGGCGGGCTCGGCGGGGCTGGTCATCGGGCGGGCCGTCGCCCGGGACCGCTTCCAGGGCGTGGCGATGCTGCGCTTCCTCGCCTCGATCGCGCTGATATCCGGACTGGCGCCGATCCTCGCCCCGATCATCGGTGCCCAGCTGATGCGCTTCACCTCGTGGCGCGGCACCTTCGGCGCGCTGACGGCCCTCGGCCTGCTGCTCGCCCTGGCCGCGTTCGGCGCGCTGCGCGAGACGCTGCCGCCGCAGGCCCGGGACGGCGGCGGGGTGGGCGCGGCGTTGCGGACCATCGGGCGGCTGCTGCGCCGACTGCCCTTCCTGGGGCTGGCGTTGACCAGTTCGCTGTCCTTCGGCGCGCTGTTCGGCTACATCAGCGGGTCGTCGACGGTGCTGCAGCAGGTGTACCAGGTCTCGCCGCAGACCTACAGCCTGCTGTTCGGGATGAACTCGCTGTCGATCGTCGTCGTGACCCAGCTGAACGGGCGGGTGCTGGCCGCGCGGTTCACGGCGCGGGCGCTGATGCTGGGCGGCCTTGCCGTGGTGCTGGCGGCGGGGGTGGCGCTGGTCCTGCTGACGGGCGTGTGGGACCTCGGGCTGGTCGGGTTCTGCGTGCCGCTCTTCGTGCTGATGGGCGGTCTCGGGGTGGTCCTGCCGAACGCGGCGGCCCAGGCGTTGAGCCTGGTCGAGCCGCGGGTCGCGGGGACGGCCTCGGCGCTGCTGGGGACCGGCAACTTCCTGTGCGGCGCGCTGGTCGCACCGCTGAGCAGTCTCGGCGGACGGCCGTCGGCGGTGCTGCTGGCGGTGGTGGTGCTTGCGTGCGGGGTGCTGGCGCTGCTGGCGTACGTGACGCTGTGCCTGTGCCGGACGGCGACGGCGACGACCACGGCGGGCGCCGGACGCCGGACGGGCGGCGGGGCAGGGGGAACGGCGAACGGGTGACGGCTGACAGGCCTTGAGACCCGCCAGCCGTCACCCGTGGCAACTCCCGCTGCCCGGCCTCGACCGTCAGGCGACCGAGAAGTCGTCCCCGTAGACGCTGCCCTGCCCGTACCAGCCGTGCAGGTACACCGTCACGGTGCCGGAGGCGCCGGTGGTGAACGGCACGGACAGCTTGGTCCAGCCGGAAGACCCCGGGGTCCAGGTGCTGGCGGTGGCGCCGCCGCTGACGCCGATGTAGGCGTAGCTGCCCTGCACCCAGCCGCTCAGGGTGTAGCTGGTGTTGGGCTTCAGCGTCACGCTCTGCCCGCACTCACCGGTCTGGCTCGCGCCGGCCGCGGCCTGGAGGGCGTGGGAGCCGGCGTGGACCGGGCTGGAGACCACGCCCCCGCCGCTCTGGCAGGTCCAGGGCGCCAGGCTGCCGGTCTCCAGGTCCCCGTTGACCAGGCCGGTGGACGGGGCGGTCCCGGTCACGGTCAGCGAGTAGCTCGTGCTGTGGCTGCCGGAGGGCCCGGTGGCGGTCACGGTCAGCGGGTAGGTGCCCGGCGCGGCCGCGGAGGTGGTGGAGACGGTGAGCGTGGCGCTGCCGCCCGCGGTGACGCTGCCGGGGCTGACCCCGGCCGTGACGCCCGACGGGGTGCCGCTCACCGAGAGGCTCAGGCTCTGCGCCGAACCGGCCGTCACCGCCGTCGAGATGCTCGCGGAGGTGGACGAACCGGCCTTGACCGTGCCCGAGCCGGGGTTCACCGCGACCGAGAAGTCGTTGGTCGTGGTCGAGCCGCTGGTGAAGGGCGCGAAGGTGTGGGTGAAGTCCCAGGTGTTCTGGCTGATGCCGGAGCAGGAGTCGTCGCCGCCCTTGCCCGGACACCCGCCGTTGTCGCGCTGGAGCGCCCAGAAGGACAGCGTGTTGATGCCCTTCGACACCGCCCAGTTGTAGACCGTGGCGGCGTTCGCCACCGTGAAGGTCTCGGCCGCGCCGTAGTCGTCGATGCCGACCATCTCGGTGATCCCGATCGAACCCCACAGCTGCGCCGGGGTCTTGGACGGGTAGAGCTTGGCGAGCTGGTTGTACAGGCCCTGCGCGGAGGTCTGGGTGTCGGCCGCCATGTCGTGGGTGGCGCCGTCGTAGTAGTCGAAGGTCATCATGTTGACGACGTCGATCCGCGCGTTGTTGCTGACCGCGTTCCTCAGCACCGCGAGACCGTTGTCGGCCAGACCGCTGGTGGTGGTCGGCAGCGTGTACGAGAACTGGACGGTGCGGCCCTTGGTCGCGGCCCAGTCCTGCACCAGCTTGATGGCCTTGTTCCGGCGGTCGATCCCGGCGGTGTTGGTCAGCGAGTTGTCCTCGATGTCGAGGTCGATCCGGCTGATGTCGTAGGTGGTCACGAGGTTCTCGTAGGCGGCCGCGATCTGGTTGACGTCGGTGCAGCTGTCGGCCAGCTCGGTGCCGGTGTTGTCGGCGGTGTAGCCGCCGAAGGAGGGGATGACGTCCCCGCCGTTGGCCCGGATGGCGGCGATGTCGGAGCCGAAGGTCGAGGAGGAGACCGGCATCGAGGTGTCGCCGTTCCAGTACGGCGTGCAGGAGCCCTTGGTGGCGGCCTGAAGGAAGGCCATGGTCAGGTACTTGGCGCCGGACTGCGAGGCCAGCGTGGCGGGGCTCTGGCCCGTCCAGGCCTCGAAGTAGGGGGCGAACACCCGGCTGGGGAGCGGGGTGGCGGCCTGGGCGCTGCCCGTTCCGGCGGCGACCAGTCCGGCCGAGGCGGCCAGGGTGGCACAGGCCGTCAGCGCGGCCTGGACGGTTCTGCGTAGACGCATGGGTCCTCCAACAGGCGTGGTGGGGCAGGGCGTTGGGGAAATCGGGCGCGGTCGGGGCGTCGGCGGCCGTGTGGGGTCGGCCGGGCGGGCCCCGGTCCGGCTCTCGGTGCGGACACGGGGGTGTACGGGTGCCCGCCACTCGCGCGGAGGCGGGCGACGGTGCGCACGTGCGCACGCCGTACGCGGCGGGGGCGGAGCGGGGCAGGGCGGTGCCTCAGCCGCCGGTGGACACACCCCCACAGTGCATTCCGGTCGGATCGACATGCATATGGTTGGACTAGACCATAGGTCTGTCAAGAGACCTAACTGTTCGTCAGCATACGGCCCGGGCCGGCGAAGGCGGCGGACGAGCCGGAAAACGCCGGTGGCCGCGCACCCGGCGGGCGGGGCGCGGCCACGGCTGCCCGGCGCTCAGGACGCCGGGCGGTTCCAGGGGCTGGGCGGTTCTGGGGCGAAAGCTCCTACCGCGGCGACGGGCAGAGGGTGGCGCGCAGCGCGTCGTTGATCTTCGCGGCGGTGTCGGGGCCGAAACCCTGCGGGTGGTCGGGCGAGGTGAAGTTCCGATCGGCCAGTTCGACCAGCTTCGCGGTGTCCTTGGGGAACTGGTACATCGACTGGCACTGCTTGCGCGCCTGTTCCACCGCCTGGTCGGGCTTGCCGCCGACGATCGCCGGGTCGATCGCGTTCAGTGCCGCCACGACCTTGCCGGTGGCGTCGGCGTCCGGCTTGGGGGGCAGCCCGGCGTCGGCGGGCGGCGCGGGCTTGGCCGGGGCCGAGGCGTCCGGGCCGGGCGCGGAGGCGCCGGGCGGGGAGCCGGCGGGCGCTCCGGTGGTACCGTCCGCGGCGCCGGTCCCCGACGGTGCGGGGGCTGCGGGGGTCGAGCCGGGCGAGGCGGGCGAGCCGCTCGAGGCGGCGGCCGCGGCGGCGGAGGTGGGGGAACCGGCCGCGGTGGTGGCTTTGTCCGAGCCTGCGCCCGATCCCGAGCTGGAGCAGGCAGCGAGGCTCACCGCGGCGAGTGCCGTGAGGGTGGCGGCGAGGAGACGAGTGCGCATGGGCGCCACACTGTCATGTTCGCGGCGCCGAAGGGAAGGCCCGCCGCCCGGCCGGGGGCGGCGGGCCCTGCCCGCGCGTCCCGTCGGATCAGGCGAGCCCGTTGGCCTTCAGCCAGTCCTCGGCCACCGTCGACGGGTCCTCCTTGTCGACCGCGACCCGCTTCATCAGCGCCGTCAGTCCGGCGGTGTCCAGCTTGGCCGACACCGCGTTCAGCGCCGCCGTCGCGGTGGCGTCCACACCCGCCTTGTTGACCAGCGGGGTGACGTTCTGCGCCCCGAAGACGTTCTTCGGGTCGGTCAGCGGGACGAGCTTGTACTGGACGATCTTCGGGTCGGTGGTGAACACGTTGCCGACCTGGACGCCGCCGTCCTTGAGCGCGTTCGCCGTGGTGTCGGCGGTGGGCTTCCACTCCTTGAAGGTCAGCCCGTAGACGTCCTTGAACTGCTGCTCGCGGCGGGACTTGAACTCCGGCGGGCCGCCGATGGTGAACTCCCCGGCCTTGGCGGCGAGGTCGGAGATGCTCTTGAGGTTGTACTTGTCGGCGGTCTCCTGGGTGACGCTGAGCGAGTCCTTGTCCTCGGCGGGGGAGGAGTCGAGGATGCCCAGCGAGGCGGGCAGCGCCTTGGTCAGTGCCGCGTTCACGTCCTGGGTGGTGACGGCGGTGGCCCGGGAGTCCAGGTAGGCGAGCAGCGCTCCGTTGTACTCGGGCAGGACGGTCAGGTTGCCGCTCTGCAGCTGGCCGTAGAGCACCTCGCGGCTGCCGATGTTGAACTTCTCCTGGACCTTGACGCCCTTGGCCTTGAGCGCCCGCGAGTAGATCGAGCCGAGCAGGACGTTCTCCGGGAAGTTCGCCGAGCCGACCACGACCGTCGAGCCGGAGCCGCCACCGGCCCCGGTGGCCCCGGCGCCCGCCGCGGAGCTCGAACCGCCGCCGAGCGGGTTGCTGCTGCTGGAGGAGGAGCCGCAGGCCGTGGCGCCCAGGGCGAGCGCGGCGAGGGTGGCGAGGAGGACGGCGCGCCGGCCTCTCTTCATCGTCGACATGGTGACAGTTGTCCTTCCGGAGCGGATGGGGAGGAGGGCCTCAACGGGCCTGGCGTTGGGCGCGCACCCCGGGCGGGAGCGCGAACCGGGCCAGCAGGGCGAAGAACAGCTGGGCGCCGACCGCCAGCAGCACCACCAGCAGGGCGCCGCCCACGGTCACCGCGTACTGGCGGGTGGCCAGGCCGTCGATCACGTAGCGGCCGAGGCCGCCGAGGCCGACATAGGCGGCCACCGTGGCGGTCGCGATCACCTGGACGGTCGCCGTGCGGAAGCCCGCGAGCAGGGTCGGCGCCCCCGAGGGCAGGCAGACCTGGAAGAGCACCTGCGGGTGGGTCAGCCCGATGCCGCGTGCGGCGTCCCGGACGTCCGGATCGGTGCCCCGCACGCCCTCGACGGCCGCCACCAGCAGCGGTGGGGCGGCGAGCGCCACCAGCGGGACCAGCACGGCGGTGTCGCCGACCCCGGCGAGCAGCACCGCCAGCGTCACCAGGCCGAGCGTGGGCAGCGCACGGGCGGCGCCGGCCAGCGCGGTGACGGCGGTGACGCCGCGTCCGGTGTAGCCGATCAGCAGACCGAGCGGCACCGCCAGCAGGGCGGCGAAGAGCAGGGCCTCGCCGGAGAGCAGCAGGTGCTCGCTCACCCGGTGCACGATCGAGTCCGGGCCGCTGCGGCGGTCCGGGGCGGAGAAGAAGTCGCTCAGCCAGTCGAGCCAGTTCACGAGCCCGCCCCCTTCTCCCGGACGGCCCACGGCGCGAGCAGCCGCCGCGCGGCCACCAGCAGCAGGTCGACGGCCAGCGCGAGCACGGCGATCAACACGATGCCCGCCACGATCGGGGTCGGGAAGGTCCGCTGGAAGCCGTCGATGAACAGGTAGCCGAGGCCGCCGCGCCCGACCAGCGCGCCGACGCTGGCCAGCGAGATGCTGGACACCGCGGCGACCCGCAGCCCGGCGATCAGGTACGGCGTGGCGGCCGGCAGTTCGACCGCGGTCAGCCGGTGCCACGGCCCGTAGCCCATCGCGGTGGCCGCCTGCCGGACGGCCTCGGGCACGGCGCGCAGCCCGTCCACGGTGGTCGGCAGCAGCACGGCGAGGGCGTAGAAGGTGAGCGGGATCATCACGGTGGCCTGGGTGGCGAGCCCGGTGTACGGGATCAGCACCACGAACACGGCCAGCGAGGGGAGTGCGTAGACGATGTTGAAGACGGCGGAGAGCGGCTGGTACAGCCGGGGGAACCGGGCGCAGGCCAGACCGAGCGGGACGGCCAGCAGCAGGCCGATCAGGACGGGCACCAGGGCGATCAGGGCGTGGTCGGCGAGCAGGTGCCCGAGGTAGCCGAGGTGGTCGCCGATCCAGTACCAGCGGACGATCGGTTCATCGTCCACCGTCGGCTCCGTCCGTCCCGATGTCCTTCCGGGCGGTGCCCTCGGGCCGGTCGGCGGGGGCGAGCGCGGCGAGGATCGCCTCGCGGTTCGCGGTGCCCACCGCCCGGCCCTCGGCGTCCAGCGCCACCGCGACCCCGGCCGGTGAGAGCACGGCGGCGTCCAGGGCGGTGCGCAGCGTGTCGCGGTCCGGGTGGTAGGCGGCCACCGGCTGCAGGCCGGCGGTGACGGCGCCGCGGTCGATCCAGCCGATCGGGCGGAGCTCGTCGTCCAGGGTCAACTCCCAGCCGTCGTACCGGACGGCCTCGCCCAGCGGGCGCAGCCGGACGCCGCTCGCGGGGCGCAGCCCCAGACCGCGCAGACCGCGGTCGCGGCCGAGGAAGGCGGCGACGCCGTCGTCGGCGGGGGCGGTGAGCAGGGTGTGCGGGTCGGCCAGCTGGGCGATCCGGCCGTGCTCGCGCAGCACCACGACCTGGTCGCCGAGCCGGACGGCCTCCTCGATGTCGTGGGTCACGAACAGCACCGTCTTGTGCAGTTCGGACTGCAGCCGCAGCAGTTCCTCCTGGAGCCCGGCCCGCACCACCGGGTCGACCGCGCTGAACGGCTCGTCCATCAGCAGCACCGGCGGGTCGGCGGCCAGCGCGCGGGCCACGCCGACCCGTTGCTGCTGGCCCCCGGAGAGCTGGAACGGATAGCGCTTGGCGGTCTCCGGGGCGAGCCCGACCAGTTCGAGCAGTTCCGCGGCCCGGGCGCGGGCCTTCTTGCGGTCCCAGCCGAGGAGGTAGGGGACGGTGGCGATGTTGTCGATCACCTTGCGGTGCGGGAAGAGCCCGGCCTGCTGGATCACGTACCCGATGCCGCGGCGCAGCTTGGCGGGCTCCAGGCCGGCGACGTCGGCACCGTCCAGCAGGACCCGGCCCGAGGTGGGCTCGATCATCCGGTTGACCATGCGCAGCAGCGTGGTCTTGCCGCAGCCGGACGGTCCGACCAGGACGGTTATCCGACCGGTGGGGACCTCCAGGTCCAGGCCCTCGACGGCGATGGTGCCGTCGGGGTGGCGCTTGCCGGCGCCGTCGAATCTGATCACGGGGTGTTTCCTCGTCAGGGCGCCCCGGGGTGGCGGCGTCTGTGTCGTTCGGTCGTTCGGTCTGTGTCGTTCGGTCGGGCCGTGTGCTCGGGCCGAGGGTCGGGCTGGTCGGTCGGGGTCGTACGGTCGGGTCGTCCGGTTGGCGGCGGCTCCGACCGCCCGGGCGTTCTTCCGCCCGCGTGGCTGCCCAGCTTCAGACCGGCGGAAACTCTGATCAGACTATGACCTGCGTCATCTCCTGTCCGTGATTTACCGTACGGCACACGCCGTCGAGCCCGGGTCGGCCTCGGCCCGGCACCGGATCCAGCCCGGATCGAGCCGTTCTCCGCCGCGCCGACGGTCAGTCAGTTCACCTCGGGGCGAGCGTCGCGACGGGTTGCCGATCCGCTCGGCCGCACCCGGGTCCCCGACGGCCGCCCGCCCCGGCAGCCGCCGGCCCTCAGCCGCCGGGGCGGGTCGGCAGTCCGGCGGCCGCCCAGCCGACGAAGCCGCCGTCCAGGTCGGTCGCCCGGAGCAGCCCCAGCTCGCGCAGCGAGGCGGCGGCCAGGCTGGAGGCGTAGCCCTCGGAGCAGACCACGATCACCTCGATGTCGTAACCCGTGGCCTCGGGGATGCGGTGACTGCCCGTCGGGTCGAGCCGCCACTCCAGGACGTTTCGCTCGATGACCAGCGAGCCGGGGATCTCGCCCTCGGCCGCCCGCTGCGCCGCGGGGCGGATGTCCACCAGCAGCGCGCCCCGCAACTGCGCCTGGTGCGCCTCCCGGGCCTGCGGGCGGTGGACGCCCTCCCGGGCCCGTGCCACCAGGTCGTCGATCGTGGTCACCACTGCTCCGGTCCTTCCTGCGAGGTGCGGACGAGCCCGCCGGCCCGCAGATCGTAGTGCGCCATGGAGCTGAGCGGGGGCGAGTAGGCGTGCAGGGTGACGGCCGGTCCGGAGGCGGTGTTGCGGACGTCGTGCACGTACTCCGGGCCGAAGGCGCGGGCCGTGCCGGCCGGGACCCGGCGGATCAGCAGGCCCTGGTCCGGGCCGCCGAGGGACAGCTCCTCCAACTCGCCGAGGGCGACGGTGAACGCGCCGCGCGAGCCGCCGTGGTCGTGGAAGCCGGTGAACTGCCCGGGCAGCCAGCTGATCAGCCACACCTCGTGGTCGGCCTCCGCCACCAGGCGCCGGTACCAGCGCTCCTCGGTGGAGAGCCGGACCAGGTGGATCCACTGCTCGGGCTGCTCGGCCAGCTCGCGGACGATGCCGCGCAGGGCCCGCGGGCTCAGCGGGTCGTCGGTGGGCGGTGTCCCGGTGGCGGGGGCCGGGGTCTCGGGGGCGAGGGGCAGGCTCATGGGGCGTCCTCGGGTGCGGCGGGAACGTCGGCGGGGTGCGCCCGGTCCGCGGCGGTGGTGGCGGGTGCCGGTGGCGGTGCGGCCCGGCCGGGGCGGGTCGGCGGTGCCACCCGGCACCACCGGGCACGGCGCGCGGTTGCCGTCGGGCGGGCGGGAGTCAGAACTGCGGGTACGGGTGCGCGGCGCGGGCCCTGGCGGACGTCACAGGGCGGGACCGGCGGGAAGGGGCAGGGTCAACAGGCACAGATGGAACTCGCCTGGCGTCGCAGGTCGACGTGCAGGCGGCAGACCAGAGTGGTGCCCGATTCCATGCACCGGATCCTTTCCGAGCACGTCGGAGGAAGTCAAGCCGGGACACCGGCTTGTTGCAGCCCGTTCATCCTCGGCCCGGCGGCCGGCGTCCGGCGGCGCGGCCCGGCCGCCGTCGCTCGGGCGAGCAGGGAGCGCCGCCCATGAGTGAGAAGCGCACCAGCGGGGTAGATGAGCCTTTCATCCCACCCACGACCGCCCGCGTGTCCGCGTAACGAGATCGCCCCAGACGCGTTACCGCCGACGTATTGTCAGGCCACCGAAGCCCGGCCTACCGTCGACAGACCGCTTTCTACGCACGTAGACCGGCTGTGGTCCCGCGCGGGGCCGCAGGTGAGACCCGCCCCGTCAACCCTCAGACCGCGGGCCCGGCCCTCCGGCCGGACCGCGCAGTTGCGGAGGTACCCATGTCGCAGATCGTCCGTGCCGCGCTCGTCCAGACCCGCTGGACCGGCGACCAGGAGAGCATGATCGCACTCCACGAGCGGTACGCCCGCGAGGCCGCCGCCCAGGGCGCGAAGATCATCGGCTTCCAGGAGGTCTTCAACTCCCCGTACTTCTGTCAGGTGCAGGAGCCCGAGCACTACCGCTGGGCCGAGGCCGTCCCCGACGGCCCGACCGTGCGCCGGATGCGGGACCTCGCCCGTGAACTCGGCCTGGTCGTCGTGGTGCCGATCTACGAGGAGGAGCAGACCGGCGTCTACTACAACACCGCCGCCGTGATCGACGCGGACGGGAGCTACCTCGGCAAGTACCGCAAGCACCACATCCCGCAGGTCAAGGGCTTCTGGGAGAAGTACTACTTCAAGCCCGGCAACCTCGGCTGGCCCGTCTTCGACACCGCCGTCGGCAAGGTCGGCGTCTACATCTGCTACGACCGCCACTTCCCCGAGGGCTGGCGCGCCCTGGGCCTGGCCGGCGCGCAGATCGTCTACAACCCCTCCGCCACCAGCCGCGGCCTCTCCGCCTACCTGTGGCAGCTCGAACAGCCCGCCGCCGCCGTCGCCAACGAGTACTTCGTCGCCGCCATCAACCGCGTCGGCACCGAGGAGTACGGCGACAACGACTTCTACGGCACGTCCTACTTCGTCGACCCGCGCGGCCAGTTCGTCGGCGACGTCGCCTCCGACAAGGAGGAGGAACTCGTCGTCCGCGACCTCGACCTCGACCTGATCGAACAGGTCCGCCAACAGTGGCAGTTCTACCGCGACCGCCGCCCCGACGCCTACGGACCGCTCGCCGAGGCCTGAGGAGCACCGCGATGACCACCCGCGACCCGCACCAGCGCACCGTCATCCGCGGCGGCCTCGTCATCACCGCCACCGACGAGCTCCACGCCGACGTCCTGATCGAGGGCGAGCGCATCGCCGCCCTGGCCGCCACCGGCAGCGCGGCCGCCGGGGCCTGGACCGCCGACACCGTCATCGACGCCACCGGCCAGTACGTCATCCCGGGCGGCGTCGACGCCCACACCCACATGGAACTGCCCTTCGGCGGCACCGCGGCCTCCGACACCTTCGAGACCGGCACCCGCGCCGCCGCCTGGGGCGGCACCACCACCATCGTGGACTTCGCCGTCCAACCCGTCGGCGGCTCACTGCGCGAGGGCCTGGACACCTGGCACGCCAAGGCCGAGGGCAACTGCGCGATCGACTACGCCTTCCACACCATCGTCTCCGACGTCAACGACGCCGTCCTCAAGGAGATGGACGCGCTCGTCGACTCCGGCGAGTCCACCTCCTTCAAGCTGTTCATGGCCTACCCCGGCGTCTTCTACAGCGACGACGGCCGCATCCTGCGCGCCATGCAGCGCGGTGCCGCCAACGGCGGGCTGATCATGATGCACGCGGAGAACGGCATCGCCATCGACGTCCTGGTCGAACAGGCCCTCGCCGCCGGGCGCACCGCCCCCCGCTACCACGGCGAGGTCCGCCGCGAGCTGCTGGAGGCCGAGGCCACCCACCGGGCGATCAAGCTGGCCCAGGTCGCCGGCAGCCCGCTGTACGTGGTGCACGTCTCCGCCGCCTCCGCCCTGGAGGAACTCGCCCGGGCCCGCGACACCGGGCTCAACGTCTTCGGCGAGACCTGCCCCCAGTACCTCTTCCTCTCCACCGACAACCTCGCCGAGGAGGGCGCGGACGGCTTCGAGGGCGCCAAGTACGTGTGCAGCACGCCGCTGCGGCCCCGCGAGCACCAGGCGGCGCTCTGGCGCGGACTGCGCACCAACGACCTCCAGGTGGTCTCCACCGACCACTGCCCGTTCTGCTACGTCGGCCAGAAGGAGCTCGGTCGCGGCGACTTCTCGAAGATCCCCAACGGCCTCCCCGGCGTGGAGAACCGGATGGACCTGCTCCACCAGGCCGTGGTGGACGGGCACATCGGCCGGCGCCGCTGGATCGAGATCGCCTGCACCACCCCGGCCCGGATGTTCGGCCTGTACCCGCGCAAGGGCACCGTCGCCCCGGGCGCCGACGCCGACCTGGTGGTCTACGACCCCACCGCGGTGCAGACCGTCTCCGCCGCCACCCACCACATGAACGTGGACTACTCGGCATACGAGGGCCGCCGACTGACCGGCCGGGCCCGGACGGTGCTCTCGCGCGGCACCGTCGTCCTCGACGACGGCCGCTGGCTCGGCCGCGCCGGGCACGGCGCCTTCCTGCGCCGCGACACCTGCCAGTACCTGACCTGACCCCCTCCCCTCCCGCCCCGGGGCCGCGCGGTGCGCGTCGGCCCCGGGCGCCCTCCCCACCCCTCCCGGAGCACCCATGGACATCGGCCTCGTCCTGCAGACCGACCCGCCCGCCCGCCTGCTCATCGACCGGATGATCCGCGCCGAGCGGGCCGGGTTCAGCCACGGCTGGACCTTCGACTCCTGCGTGCTGTGGCAGGAGCCCTTCGTCATCTACAGCCGCATCCTCGCCGAGACCGAGCGGCTGACCGTCGGCCCGATGGTCACCAACCCCTCCACCCGCACCTGGGAGGTCACCGCCTCCCTCTTCGCCACGCTCAACGACATGTACGGCAACCGCACCGTCTGCGGCATCGGCCGCGGCGACTCCGCCATGCGGGTCGCCGGACGCCGGCCCGCCACCCTCGACTGGCTCTCCCACGCCATGCACGCCATCAAGGAGTTGGCCGAAGGGCGCACCGTCGAGGTGGACGGCACCGAGATGCACCTGCCCTGGGTGCGCCCCGGCGCCGCGCTGCCGGTGTGGATGGGCGCCTACGGGCCGAAGGCGCTCGCGCTGACCGGGCGCCAGGCCGACGGGTTCATCCTGCAGCTGGCCGACCCGTACCTCACCGAGTACATGGTCAAGGCCGTCCGCGCCGCTGCCGCCGACGCGGGCCGGGACCCGTCCTCGGTCACCGTGTGCGTCGCGGCACCCGCGTACGTCACCGCCGACGACTCGCCCGACGCGCTCGCCCACGCCAGGGAGCAGTGCCGCTGGTTCGGCGGGATGGTCGGCAACCACGTCGCCGACCTGGTCGCGCACTACGGCGAGCACTCCGACCTGGTGCCCGACGCGCTCACCGACTACATCAAGGACCGCCAGGGCTACGACTACAGCCACCACGGCCGGGCCGGGAACCCCGACACGGCCTTCGTCCCGGACGGGATCGTCGACCGCTTCTGCCTGCTCGGCCCGGTGGAGGCCCACCGGGCCCGGCTGGCGGAGCTCCGCTCGCTGGGCGTCGACCAGTTCGCCGTCTACGCCATGCACGACGCGGTCGAGAGCACCATCGACGCCTACGGGACGGACGTGATCCCCCACCTCTGACCCACCGCTTCTGATCCACCGCTTCCGATCCACCACCGCCTGATCCGCCACCCGCCCGATCCGTCACCCCGCCCGATCCGCCACCGCTGCTGTGCGGCCCGCCACCGCCGGGCCGCCGCGGCCGGACCGTCCCCTCCGGGCCGCCCCCGGAACGGTCCTTCCGCTGCTCCACCGAGTGCTCCATCCGCTGATCCCCGCGCATCAGACGGGAGTTGCCCATGACCGACACCGCGACCAGCGGCGGCAGCCAGCTGCAGCACCCCGACGGCCGGGTCGAACTCGACCCGGCCGCCGGTGAGTTGCCTCCGAACGGTTTCACCAGCGAGGACCTGAGGCCGGTCCCGGTGCGACGGCGCACCTGGACCACCTACAACTTCCTGGCGCTCTGGGTCGGCATGGCCCACAACATCCCCTCCTGGACGCTGGCTTCGGGCCTGGTCGCGATCGGCATGGACTGGAAGCAGGCGGTGCTCACCATCGCACTCGCCAACCTGGTCGTGCTGGTCCCGATGCTGCTCTCCGGCCACGCCGGCACCAAGTACGGCATCCCGTTCCCGGTGTTCGCCCGGGCCTCCTTCGGCCTGCGCGGTGCCAACCTGCCCGCGCTCCTCCGGGCCGCGGTGGCCTGCGCCTGGTTCGGCATCCAGACCTGGATCGGCGGGGAGGGGATCTTCCTGCTGGCGGGCCGGCTGCTCGGCGAACGCTGGCGCACCGCAGCGGAGTTCGGCGGCCACCCGTGGACGCAGTGGCTGTCCTTCCTGGTGTTCTGGCTGATCGAGATGGTCATCATCGCCCGCGGGATGGAGGCGCTGCGGCGCTTCGAGAACTGGGCGGCGCCGTTCGTCGTCGTCGGCGCGCTGGCGCTGCTGGTGTGGATCTCCGTCAAGGCGGGCGGGCTGGGGCCGCTGCTCTCCCAGCCGTCGCGGCTCGGGTGGGGCGGCGGGTTCTGGAAGGTCTTCTTCCCGTCCCTGATGGGCATGATCGGCTTCTGGTCGACGCTGTCGCTGAACATCCCGGACTTCACCCGCTTCGGCGGCAGCCAGCGGGCCCAGATACGCGGGCAGGCGCTCGGCCTGCCGACCACGATGACGCTCTTCGCCCTGCTGTCGGTGCTGGTCACCTCGGGCTCCGAGGCGGTCTACGGAGTGCCGGTCTGGGACCCGATCGAGCTGGCGGCGAAGATGGAGAACCCGGCGGCCGTCCTGTTCGCGCTGGTGACGGTCCTGGTCGCGACGCTGTCGGTGAACATCGCCGCGAACGTCGTCTCCCCGGCCTACGACCTGGCCAACCTGCTGCCCCGGTTCGTCAACTTCCGCACCGGGGCTTTGATCACCGGGGTGGTGGGGATCGCGATCTTCCCGTGGAAGCTGATCGCCGACCCGCACGTGTACATCTTCGTCTGGCTGGGGGTCGTCGGCGGCCTGCTCGGCACGGTCGCCGGGGTGCTGATCGCGGACTACTGGGTCCTGCGCCGCACCCGGCTCCGACTCGCCGACCTCTACCGGCCGTTCGGCGCGTACTGGTACGCCGCCGGGTGGAACTGGCGAGCGGTCGTCGCGCTGCTGGTCGGCGGCCTGCTGGCGGTCGGCGGCTCGTACTCGGCCGTCGACGGGCACGGGGTCAAGCAGGGCCCGTTCCCGGTGGACGGGCTCGTCCCCGTCCTCAAGCCGCTCGCCGACTACGGCTGGGCGGTCGGCTTCGCGGCGGCCTCGGTGCTGTACCTGCTGCTCAGCGGGGTGCCGGGCGGCCGGCGGCGGGGACCGGGGCGGCACGCGGCGGATGCCGCCGGCCCGCGCCGGGGGCCTGTCGGGCGGGTGCCGGACGAAGCGCTGACGGACGAGAGCTGAGCGCTCCGCCGGCGGGCCCTCGTCATCCGGCGGACGCCGCACCCTCCCGCTCGACCGCGGCCAGGACCTTCGCGGCCCCGTCCTCGGCGGCGAGCGCCTCGGCGACGGCCCGGGCCCGGGCGCGGTAGCGGGGGTCGTCCACGGTCCGGCGGACCGCGGCGGCCAGCCGGGTGGGAGTGAGGGTGCGCAGCGGCACCGGACCGGGGGTGACACCGAGCCCGGTCAGGCGGGCGGACCAGAAGGGGGCGTCGAGCTGGGCGGTCACCGGGACGGTCGGGGTGCCGGAGCGGAGGACAGCGGCCGTGGTGCCCGCACCCGCGTGGTGGACGACGGCGGCGGTGCGGGGGAACAGCCACTCGTGCGGGGTGTCGCCGATGGTCAGTACGGACTCCGAGTCCTCGGCGGCCAGCCCGCTCCAGCCGGACTGCAGCAGCACGCGCACCCGGGCGATCCGCGCGGCGGCGAGGACGGCCTGGGTGAGCCGCTCGGGCTCGGGCACGACCAGGCTGCCGAAGCCGACGAAGACCGGCGCCGGACCGGCGGCGAGGAACGCGAGCAACCGGGCGGGCGGCTGCCAGTCGGTGCGCTCGGGCGGCCACCAGTAGCCGGCCACGTCCAGTCGGGGGTGCCAGTCGCCGGGACGGGGGACGACCCGTGGCGAGAAGCCGTGCAGCACGGCCTGGTCGCGCCGGGCGCGGGCGACGCCCAGCGGCGGCAGCCCGAGCTGTCGCCGCAGGGCGCGGACGGCCGGGGCGAACAACTGGTCGGTCGCGGCTTGGACGGCGTGCCCGGCGAGCAGGTTGCCGGGCCCGCCGAGTGACCGGGTGCCGGTGACGGCGGGGGCGAACTCCGCGGTGGGGGAGAGCGGTTGCAGGTGGAGTCCGAGAGTGGGGACGCCGGCCGCCTCGGCGGCCACCTGCCCGAGTGCGCCGGTGGTGCTCGTGGTGAGCAGCAGATCGGTGCCGAGCGCCGTCGCCTCGGCGATGCCCTCGCCGAGGGCGGGCATGAACCTCCGGCCCAGCCGCAGGAGCTGCAGGACGGCCCGGGGCCCGCTGCCGGCCCGCAGCAGCCGCCGGCCTCCGGCCGAGGCGAGTTCGGCGCGCGGGTCGACCGGCAGCGGGCGGAACTCCAGCCCGGCGGCCCGCACCGACTCGGCGAAGGTGGCGTGGGTGGCGACGGCCACCTGATGCCCGGCCGTGCGCAGGCGGACACCGAGCCCGGTGAAGGGGTCGACGTCGCCCCGGGAGCCGGCGGCGGCGATCAGGATGCGCATGGCCGCAGTATCGCGACGCGGGCGGTCCGCCGGAAGAACGCCACGCGCGGACCGGTCGGCCGGGCACGGCCGGATCGCAGCACCCCGTCCCGGGCGGCGGAACCGGGCCGCGGACGGCGGCGTCCTTCGGAGCAGAGCGCGCGGGACGGGGCCGCCGCGCCGTGGACGGGAGGGACGGACGGATGAGCATCATCGCGTGGATCGTGCTGGGCCTGGTGGCGGGTGCCCTGGCCAAGCTGCTGCTGCCCGGGAGGGACCCGGGCGGTCTGATCGTGACGACCCTGATCGGCATCGCCGGTTCCTTCGTCGGCGGCTGGATCGCGTCGCACTTCCTGCACAGGTCGATCTCGGCGCGCTTCTTCGACGGTCCGACCTGGGTGTCGGCCATCGGCGGGGCGCTGGTGCTGCTGATCGCCTACCGGCTGGTCTTCGGCAACTCGCGGCGGTGACGCCCCGGTTGCGGACCCCCTGACAGGGCCGGCCCCTTCGGGGGGAGGGGCCGGCCCGTACCTCCGACCTCCGGCGCAGGCCGGTCAGGAGGAGGTCGACACCTCGGCGACCCAGTCCGGCAGTTCCTCGCGGGCGGCCAGCCAGGCCGGCGGGACGTCGGCGAGCCCGGTGCGGGCGGCGACCACCCCGGCGGCGATGGCGCAGGTGGTGTCCGTGTCGCCGCCGCCCGCCACGGTGTGCCAGATCGCCTCGGGCAGCGAGTCCAGGTGCCCGGCGGCGGACCACAGGGCGAACGGGACGGTGTCGGGGGCGGAGATCAGGAGCCCGGAGCCGAGCACCGCGGCCGCGTGCCGGACGCTGGTGCGGTCGGGCATCCGGGCCGCGATCCGCAGGCCGGAGCGGACCTCGCTGTCCGGCAGCCGCCCGGCGATCTCGGTGAGCAGTTCCGCCCGACCGGGGGCGCGCCGGCCCCGGGTGCGGACGGCGAGCGCCGCCGCGAGCGCGACCGCCACCGCCCCGGCGACCGCCTCGGGGTGGAAGTGCGTGGTGAGTGCCTGGAGTTCGGCCTGCCGCACGGTCTCGTCCAGGTCGTCGGCGAACCAGGCGCCCAGCGGCGCCACCCGCATCGCGGCGCCGTTCCCGTACGACCCGTGGCCCTCGAACTGGCTCGAGGTGATGGCGCGCCAGTCCCCGCCGGAGCCGATGCCGCGCAGCACCCGGTGCATCGCCGGACCGTAGTCGCGGTGGTACTCCCGGCCGTACTCCGCGGCGAAGTCCCCGGCCAGCGCGTCCTGCCGGACCTCGCCCCAGGTGATCAGGTGGCGGACCAGGACGAGGGCCATCGCGGTGTCGTCGGTCCAGGGCCAGGGCGCCGGGCGGAGCGTGCGGACGGCCAGTGCGTCGGACAGCTCGTCGATCGGGACGGAGAACCACCGGTCGCCGAAGGCGTCGCCGAGGGCGAGCCCCTGCAGGCTGTCCAGGGCCGGGTCGGCCGCTCGCATGTCATCCTCCAGGTGGGGTCGACGGTGTGCCCGCCGGTCTGCCCGGCGGGCGGGCTGCCGGCGACCGGATACCACCCCGGCCGCCGTCAACGTGTGTGTGGCGTGGCGTCAGTTCCCCTTCAGGCCGCCGAGCACGAGCTTCCAGACGGCCTCGAAGCGCTCGTCGGCCGTCGGCTCGGACCAGGTGGACGCATAGGCCGGGTCGTGGAAGGGGGCGGTGGCATCGAAGACGGCGCGGGAGGTGGCGAGGACGTCGGCGGGCGCGAACTCCTCGCCGTCCACGCCGGCCTGGACGATCTGCGCGATCTGCCTGACCAGGGTGTCGATGTGCGCCGCGACGGTGCCGCTGTTCTCCGCCACCAGCACCATGTAGGTGGCGAACAGCTCCGGGTCGTCCAGCGCCTTCCTCCGCTTGGCCGCGAACAGCGCGGTCAGCCAGCGCCTGAGGCGTTCGGCGGCGGCGCCGCCGTCGAGGGAGATCGTCTCCAGCTCGTGGTGCGCCTGGTCGAGCCAGCGCTGGGTGACCGCCTCGCGCAGGGCGGCCTTGCTGGGGAAGTGCCGGTAGACGCTGCTGTGGCTGACGCCGAGCTCGCGGGAGACGTCCACGACGGTGGCCTTGGCCGGGCCGAACCGCCGGAGGACGTCCTCCGCCGCGATCAGGATCTGCTCGGCGGTGAGTGCGGTGTCCGTGGTCACGGGGAGGGCCGTCCTTAGGGTCGTGCGGTCGGGTGGTGCTCGGGGTGGTGCTCGGTGCCGGACCGGTCAGCGCTCACTGTCCAGATGGGCCATCTGCGCGGCAGCGTACCGGTCGCCGGCGGCGGCACCGGCGGGCACGGCCGCCTCGATCGCGGCGAGGTCCTCCGTGGTCAGCGTGAGGTCCTGCGCGCCGAGCGCCTCGGTCAGGCGGTCCCGGCGGCGGGCGCCGACCAGCGGCACGATGTCCGCCCCGCGCGAGGCGACCCAGGCGATGGCGACCTGGGCGACGCTCGCGTCCTTGGCGCCGGCGACCCGGCGCAGGGCTTCGACGAGCGCGAGGTTGTGGGTCAGGTTGTCGCCCTGGAAGCGGGGGCTGCGGCCGCGGAAGTCGGTCCCGTCGAGCGGACGCTCCGGGTTCCAGTGGCCGCTGAGCAGGCCGCGGGAGAGCACGCCGTACGCGGTGACGCCGATGCCGAGTTCGCGGGCGGCGGGCAGCACGGTGTCCTCGATGGAGCGGGAGAGCAGCGAGTACTCGATCTGGAGGTCGCTGATCGGGTGGACGGCGGCGGCGCGGCGCAGGGTGTCGGCACCGACCTCGGACAGCCCGATGTGGCGGACGTAGCCGGCCTTCACCAGGTCGGCGATGGCCCCGACGGTCTCCTCGATCGGGACCTTCGGGTCGAGGCGGGCCGGGCGGTAGACGTCGACGTGGTCGGTGCGCAGGCGGCGCAGGGTGTAGGCGAGCGCGGTCTTGGTGGCCGCCGGGCTCGCGTCGTAGCCGAGCCACTGGCCGTGCGGGTCGCGCTGGGCGCCGAACTTCACGCTGATCTGCACGCTCTCGCGGTCGCGGCCGCGCAGCGCCTCGTGGATCAGCAGCTCGTTGTGGCCCATGCCGTAGAAGTCGCCGGTGTCGAGGAGGGTGATCCCGGCGTCCAGGGCGGCGTGGATGGTGGCGATGCTCTCCGCCTCGTCGGCCGGTCCGTACAGGTCGGACATGCCCATGCAGCCGAGGCCGAGGGCGGAGGTGACGAGCCCGGAGGTGCCGAGCGCGCGCTGTGCGGGACGGGTGGTCGCAGCCATGAGTACTCCAGGGGCGGACGTGCGGCGCCGGGTGGCGCCGGGGCGGTGTGACTCCGGTCTCACCACTGTGACACACCGCGAACAGATTTCAAAGTCTGTTCGCTGTCCTTTGTCGGATGAACGTTGAAACCCGTCCCCGATCGGTGCCGCGCCGCCGCCCGGCGGGGGCCCGACTTCGAAGCTCCGCCTGCGGGGTCCGAGGACGGGCCCTAGCATCGAGCGGACCGGTCGGTGAACGGGTGAGGGGAGGGGGCCGGTGCGCAGAGGTCCGCTCGGCCGGTCGGGCCCCGGCCGACCCCGGACCGCCGACCGCCGAATCCTCTGCCGGGCCGCCGCCCTGGCCGCCGGCCCCGCGGTCACCAGCCCCGCAGGCCTCGGCCCCGCGGGCATCAGCCCCGCAGGCCTCGGCCCCGCCGCCACCGACCTCCAGCCCGAGGACGCCGCATGATCCGCACGATGGTCGTCGACGACGACGCGCCGGTGCGTCTCGCCCTGGCCGACCGCCTCGCCCAGGACCCGTCCCTGACCGTGGTCGCCGAGGCCGCCGACGGGTTGCGGGCCGTGGAACTCGCCCGGGGCCGACGGATCGACGTCGCGCTGATGGACCTCCGGATGCCCGGGCTCGACGGCATCGCCGCCACCCGGCGGCTGCGCGAACTGCCCGACGGCCCGCGGGTCATCGTGCTCACCACCGCCGATCCGGACGAGTCCGTGTACCGGGCGCTCGCCGCCGGGGCCGACGGCTTCCTGCCCAAGGACACCCCGGCCGCCGAGCTCGCCCGGGCCGTCCACGTGGTCTGCGGCGCCCAGGAGATGCTGCACCCGGCCGCCGTGCTGCGGCTGATCGACCGCTACCACCGCGTCGCCGCGCCCGGGTCGGTCACCGCCCGCAGCCGGATCGCCGGCCTCACCCCGCGAGAGACCGACGTGCTCCGCGAACTCGCCGACGGGCTGTCCAACGCCGAGATGGCGGGCGCGTTGGGCATGCGGGAGTGCACCGTCAAGGCGCACGTCGGCCGGATCCTGACCGCGCTCGGTGTCGACGACCGCGTCCGGGCCGCGCTGCTCGCGCGGGATGCCGGGCTGATCGCGGACGGCGTCTGACGGCGGGCGCTCGGAAGGGCGGGGCGGGGCGCAGCGTCGGACGGTGTCCGTACGGACGGGTCCCCGGCGGCGGGCCGGGCGGCGGTCCGGGCTTCCCTGAGCCGTCGCGTGCCCCCGGTTGGTACCGCCCGCTGAGCCGCTGTCACCCATCCGGCGTGGAATTGCCGTGCCTTGGCGGTTTGCGCTGCCGAACCCGGGCGGCGGGTCCATGGTGGAGATGGGCGCGATCCGGCGACCGCGTCCGCGCGCCGATCCGGGCCCGAGTGCCGAGCGTCCGCCGCCGTTGTCCGACGGGTGTCCCAGGCCGGGGCCGGTACCGGCACGCTGGGAGCAGGGCCACCTCGCAGGAAACCGAACGGTTCTTCTAGGCTCACATCTCGGCTTCCCTGCGGCGGTCCGGCCTCTGCGCCCGACTCCAGGAAGCCGCCGTGCACGGCGCCCCGGGCGTACCGGGGCGCCGGATCGAGCGAGGAGGACACCATGCCAGGCACGCCGCCCAGCCGTTCCACCGCACTTGGGCCAGACGGGCCGTTCCGACCGGCCGTCCATCACCCCGGCCGACCGGTGGGGTCCGTACGGGCCTGGTACCGGGGCGGGAGCGGCCGGCCGGTACGGCCGCTGAATACCGGCGGCGGCCGCGGAGGCGAGCGTTGAGTCCCCAGATCGTCGGGTCGGCGGACGCACCGGGTGCCACCGCCGAACCCGAGCGCGTCCCGGTGACGGCTCCGGTCTCCCCGGGCGCCGACTCCCTCGCCGCTCACGCGACCCCGACGTCCCCCACCTCCGCGCCCGCGACCCCGACTTCCGCCGCCCGGACCTCCGCCGCGCCGGCCTCCACCTCCGCGACCGCGGCGCTGCCCGGTCTTCCGCAGGCGCTCAGCGCCCGAGCCCGCACCCTCGCCGGGGCCGTCCGGCGGCGCTGCGCCGACCTGGCCCGGATCGAGTCGCCGAGCGGGGACGCTCCCAGACTCGACGCGCTGGCCGAGGAGTTGGCGGCCGGCTTCCGGGCCACCGGGGCCACCGCCCGCCGCGAACCCGGGCCGGCCGGTGACCACCTGGTGCTGGAGTGGCAGGGGCGGGACGAGACCCTGCCGCACCTGCTGATCGTCGGCCACCACGACACCGTCTGGCCGGTCGGCACCCTCGCCGACTGGCCGGTCGCCGAGCAGGACGGCCGGCTCAGCGGGCCCGGCGTGGTCGACATGAAGGGCGGACTCGCCGTCCTGGAAGGCGCGTTGGCGCTGCTCGCGGATCTCGGAGAGCGGCCGCACCGCACCGTGCGGCTGGTCGTGGTCTCCGACGAGGAGGTCGGCAGTCCGGACGGGCGCCGCCTGGTCGAGCGCCAACTGCGGGGCGCGGCGGCGGTGCTGGGGCTGGAGCCGCCGCATCCGGACGGCCGGCTGAAGACGGCGCGGCGCGGCAGCACCCGGGTCCGGCTCACCGTGACCGGCCGGGAGGCCCACGCGGGCAACGACGCCCACGACGGGGTGTCGGCGGTGGACGAGCTGGTCGACCAGCTGGTGCTCGTCCGCGGCCTCGCGGGCCAGCCCGGCACCGAGCTCAACGCCGGCCGGATCTGTGGGGGTTCGCGGGCCAACGTGGTGGCCGGCCGGGCCGAGGCGGAGCTCGGCCTGCGGTTCGCCACGGCCGAGGCGCAGCGCCGTACGCTGGACAACCTCGCCCGGCTGACCGCGCTGCGACCCGGCGCGCGGGTGCGGACGGAGGTGCTGTCCAGCCGCCCGGCCTGGCCGGAGCGGACCGGCAACCCGCTGCTGCGGCACGTGCGTTCGCTCGCCGCGGTGCTCGGGCAGCAGGTGGACGGCGCCCCGGCGGGCGGGGCCGGTGACACCAATCTGCCGGGCTCGCGGGGCCTGCCGACACTGGACGGTTTCGGCGCGGTGGGCGCCGGCGCCCACGCCCGGCACGAGTACATCCGGCTGGACCAGCTCGCTCCCCGGATCGCCCTGCTCGCGGCCCTGCTGGCGGTGCCGCTGCCGCGGCTGCGGGACCGCGTGGAGGGCTGAGGCGGCGGGCTGAATCGAAGGGCTGAGCGGCCTAGCCGGGAAGCCTGGCGGCCGACGGCGCCGAGGGCGGACGGCCGGCGGCAGCGCGCCGACCGATCGCGGCGGCCGGATCGCGGCGGCCGGATCGGGACGAACGGGTCGCGGTCGGCGGATCACGGCCAGGGGGTCGCACAGCCCGTGGATCGCGGTCGACGGATCGCAGCTGACGGAGTACGGATCCCGTCGGCTGCGATCCGTTTCCCGTGCGCCCGCCCATGATCCGCCGGTCCCTTGCCATCCCGCGGCCTCGCCACGCACAATGGTACCGACCGAACGGTCAGTCGGTTGGCGTCCGGCGCCGGCGCGGGCCAGCCCGGCGCGGGACAGCGCAGCGGGAACACGAGAGGGGACCGTGGTGACAACAGAGGTGACCGAGGCGATCCCCGCACAGTCGCCGGAGGACCGCTTCGAGGCGGTGATCTCCGCCGAGCAGCGGATCGAGCCCAGGGACTGGATGCCCGACGCCTACCGGGCCACCCTGATCCGCCAGATCGCCCAGCACGCCCACTCCGAGATCATCGGCATGCAGCCCGAGGGCAACTGGCTCACCCGCGCGCCCTCGCTGCGCCGCAAGGCCATCCTGCTCGCCAAGGCCCAGGACGAGGCCGGCCACGGCCTCTACCTCTACGCCGCCGCCGAGACCCTCGGCGTCGACCGCGCCGAGCTCACCGAGAAGCTGATCAGCGGCCGCCAGAAGTACTCCTCGATCTTCAACTACCCCACCCTCACCTTCGCCGACGTCGGCGTGATCGGCTGGCTGGTGGACGGTGCCGCGATCTGCAACCAGGTACCGCTCTGCCGCTGCAGCTACGGCCCCTACGCCCGCGCCATGGTGCGGATCTGCAAGGAGGAGTCCTTCCACCAGCGCCAGGGCTACGAGCTGCTGATGACCCTGATGCGCGGCACCGAGGCCCAGCGCCGGATGGTCCAGGACGCCGTCGACCGCTGGTGGTGGCCGTCGCTGATGATGTTCGGGCCCCCGGACGCCGACTCGCCGAACACCGCCCGCTCGATGGCCTGGCGGATCAAGCGGCACACCAACGACGAGCTGCGGCAGCGGTTCGTGGACATGACCGTCCCGCAGGCCGAGCACCTGGGCGTCACCCTCCCGGACCCCGAGCTGCGCTGGAACGAGGAGCGCGGCGGCTGGGACTTCGGCGAGCCGGACTGGTCCGAGCTGACCAGGGTCATCCACGGCCAGGGCCCCTGCAACGCCCAGCGGATCGACCGCCGACGGGCCGCCCACGAGGACGGCGCCTGGGTGCGCGAGGCGGCCGCCGCCTACGCCGCCAAGCGCGCCGCCGAGCAGCACACCGAACAGGAGAGCGGAAAGTGACCGAGCCCAAGGCCGGGTCCACGGCAGAGCCCACGGCCGGATCCCCGGCAGCGCCCACCGCCGGGGCCAAGGCGGCCTGGCCGCTGTACGAGGTGTTCGTACGCCCCCGGCGCGGCCTGAACCACGTCCACGTCGGCTCGCTGCACGCGTCCGACGACCGGATGGCGCTGCTCGCCGCCCGGGACCTGTACACCCGCCGCAACGAGGGCGTCAGCCTCTGGGTGGTCCGCTCGGACGCGATCACCGCCTCGACCCCGGACGAGCGTGACCCGTTCTTCGAGCCCAGCGGCGACAAGGTCTACCGCCACCCGACCTTCTACGACATCCCCGAGGATGTCCCGCACATCTGACGGGGGAGCCACCGTGCACGACCACACCGCGTCCACCGAGGACGACCACGTCTACCTCAGCCTCACCGACGCCACGCCCGGCCCCGAGGGCGAGGGCCGCTGGGCCTACGGGACGGGCTTCGCCGACCCGCTGCTCGGCGTGGACACCGCCCTGCCCGCCGGACTGGACGGCGCCGACCTCGCCGCCTACTGCCAGATGCTCGGCGACGACGCCCTCATCCTCGCCCAGCGGCTGATCGAGTGGTGCACCCGGGCGCCGGAGCTGGAGGAGGAGGTCGCGCTCGCGAACCTCGGCCTCGACCTGCTCGGCCAGGCCCGCCTGCTGCTCACCCGGGCCGGCCAGGCGGACGGCTCCGGCCGTACCGAGGACGACCTGGCGTACTGGCGGGACGAGCACGAGTTCCGCAACGTCCGCCTGGTCGAGGCGCCGAACGGCGACTTCGCGTACTCCGTCGCCCGGCTGCTGCTGTTCGCCACCGCCCGCGGCGCCCTCTACGAGGCGCTGGGCAGCCACCCGGACCCGGTACTGGCCGCGGTCGCCACCCGGGGCGTCAAGGAGCTCGCCTACCACCGCGAGTACGCCACCGCCTGGACGCTGCGGCTCGGCGACGGCACGCCGCACTCGGCGGAGCGGATGCAGGCCGGGCTGGACGCGGTGTGGCCGCTGCTGGAGGAGCTGTTCACCGGGCACCCGGTGGAGCTGAGGGTCGGCGTCGACCCGGCGGAGCTGCGCGGACCCGTGCTGCGCTCGCTCGGCGCCGTCATCGCCGAGGCGGGGCTGACCGTGCCGGACGTCCCGCCGCTGGCCACCGTGCTCGGCCGGGCCGGCCGGGACGGGGTGCACACCGAGGCGCTCGGCCCGTTGCTGGCCGAGCTCCAGGTGGTGGCCCGCGCGCACCCCGGGGCGACGTGGTGACGGGCACCGGGACCACCACCCGCGACCTCGCCTGGTCGGTCGCCGCGGCCGTCCCGGACCCGGAGCTGCCCATGCTCACGCTGGCGGACCTGGGCGTGCTGGCCGACGTCGAGGTCGACGGCGCCGACGGCGCGGTGACCGCCTGGCTCACCCCGACCTACTCCGGCTGCCCGGCCGTCGCCGAGATGGCCGCCGACGTGGACCGCCGACTGCGCGCGGCCGGGTACCCGGAGGTCCGGGTGCGGCTGCGGCTGGACCCGCCGTGGTCCACCGACCTGATCACCCGCGAGGGCCGCCGCAAGCTCGCCGAGGCCGGGATCGCGCCGCCGCGCCCCGGCTCGGCTGCCGCCGCCGGAGGTCCCGTCCCGCTCACCCTCGGGCCCGCCCGCACCGGAGCCGCCGCCGTCCCGGTGCCCTGCCCGCAGTGCGGCGGCACCGACACGGAGGAGCTGTCCCGCTTCGGCTCCACCGCCTGCAAGGCGCTCTGGCGCTGCCGCGCCTGCCGTGAGCCCTTCGAACGCGTCAAGGAGATCTGAATGCCCGCCGCCTCTCCAGCCGCCTCCGCAGCGTCCGGGGCGTCCGCCACGTCCCCGGCCCCTGCCGACGCCGTGGACGCCGTGGACGCCGTGGACGCCGTGGACGCGCTCGACGCCGTCGACCCGCTCGACGCCGTGTCCGCCGTGCGACCGGCGCGCCGCCCGGCCTTCCACCGGCTGCGGATCGACCGGGTGGAGCGGCTCTGCGACGACGCCGTGGCGGTGACCTTCGAGGTGCCGGACGAGCTGGCGGCCGAGTACGCCTTCCGGCCCGGGCAGACCCTGACCCTGCGCAAGGTGGTGGACGGCGCCGACGAGCGCCGCTCCTACTCGATCTGCGCCCCCGTCGGCGGCCCGCTGCGGATCGCCGTCCGGGAGGTGCCCGGCGGGCTGTTCTCCCGCTGGCTGGTGCGCGAGGCCCGGCCCGGCGAGGAGGTGGAGGTCCTCACCCCGTCCGGCCTCTTCACGCCCGAGCTGGGCGTCCCCGCCGACCACGTGCTGCTCGCGGCCGGCTCCGGCATCACCCCGATGCTGTCGATCGCCGCCTCCGTCCTGGCCGCCGACCGGCGCTCCACCGTCACCCTGCTCTACGGCAACCGGCGCAGCGACACCGTGATGTTCGCGGACGAGCTGGCCGACCTGAAGGACCGCTACCTCGACCGGTTCCAGCTGGTCCACGTGCTCTCCCGGGAGACCAGGGACGCCGAACTGCTCAGCGGCCGACTGGACGGGGAGCGGGTGCGGGCGCTGCTCGCGGCGCTGGTGGACGTGGGTGGCGTCGGGCACTGGTGGCTGTGCGGCCCGTTCGGCATGGTCGCGGACGCGAAGGAACTCCTCGCCGACCTGGGCGTGCCCGGTGAGCGGGTGCACCAGGAGCTGTTCCACGCCGAGGACGAGCCGCTCGCCGAGCGCGACGAGGACGGGGAAGGCGCGGACGGCGACGCCCTGGGCGGCAGCGGAGAGCGCAGCGAGGTCACCGTCGTCCTCGACGGCCGTGGCAGCACCCTCACCCTGCCGCGCGACCGCTCGATCCTGGACGGCGCCCAGCGCTCCCGCCCCGACCTGCCGTTCGCCTGCAAGGGCGGCGTCTGCGGCACCTGCCGTGCGCTGGTCACCGAGGGCGAGGTGGACATGCGACGCAACTTCGCGCTGGAGGAGAAGGAGCTGGCGGCCGGCTACGTCCTCACCTGCCAGGCCCGCCCGGTCACCGACCGGGTGACGGTCGACTACGACCGCTGACCGGTCCGCCGAGGGAGCCGGCGCCCGGCAGGGTCCCTCGAACGGGAGCTGCCGGGCGGCCGGGACTCAGACGGCGACGGCGGCCCTCCCGGGCCCGGCCGGTGCCGACCGGGGCCCGGCCGGTGCCGTCCCGGGCTCCTTCGCCGGGTCCCCGAGCAGCTTGACCAGGTCCTTGACGGCGGCGCGCCCGGCCCGGTTGGCGCCGATGGTGCTGGCGGACGGACCGTAGCCGACCAGGTGGACGCGCGGGTCGGCGGTGGCGCGGGTGCCGGTGAGCGCGATGCCGCCGCCGGGGGAGCGCAGGCCGAGCGGCGCCAGATGGCCGACCTCCGGCCGGAATCCGGTCGCCCAGACGATCGCGTCCACCGCCAGCTCCTGGTCGCCCCAGGCGACGCCGTGCTCGGTGAGCCGGTCGAACATCGGCCGGCGGTGCAGCGCGCCCAGCTCCTCGGCACGCCGGTAGGCGACCGAGGGGCCGAGGCCGGTGACGCTCACCACGCTGCGCACCGGCAGGCCCAGGCGGACCCGCTCCTCGACCCGGGCGACCACCGCGCGTCCGTACTCGGGGGTGAACGGGCCGTCGTGGTAGACGGGTTCGGAGCGGGTGACCCAGACCGTCTCGCCGACCGCCGCGACCTCGGACAGCACCTGGATCGCCGAGGCGCCGCCGCCCACCACCAGGACGCGCCGACCGGTGAACTCCTCGGGGCCGCGGTAGTCGGCGTAGTGCAGCTGGCGGCCCGCGAAGTGCCCCGGGTAGTGCGGCAGGAAGGGGCGGGTCCAGGTGCCGGTGGCGTTGACCAGCGCGCGGGTGGACCAGGTGCCCCGGTCGGTCTCGACCAGCAGCCGGGAGGTCGGCAGCTCCGACTCCGCGCGCACCGCGCGCACCGAGACCGGGCGCACGACCGGGAGCGCGTGCCGGGCCTCGTACGCCGCGAAGTACCCCGGCACCACCTCGCGTGCGGGTGCCTCCGGGTCGACCGGTGGCAGTTCGGCGTCCGGGAGGTCGTGGAAACCGTGCACGGTGGCCATCCGCAGGGACGGCGAGCGGTGGGCCCAGGCGCCGCCGGGCGAGGCGTTGCCGTCGAGCACGACGAAGCCGCCGTCGACGCCCTCCCGGTGCGGGGCGAAGCCGCGGCGGCGCAGGTGGTAGGCGGCGGACAGACCCGCCTGCCCGGCGCCCACCACCAGGACGTCCACGCGTTCGGGGGCGGCGCCGGACCCGGCACCGTTCGTTGCACCGTAAACAGTCACGCCGGTGAAACATCCCGGCGGCGGTGACTGTTCCCCGGCGTCAGGCGATGGGGGAGATGACCGCGGCCGTGCCGTAGGCGCAGACCTCGGTGCCGACGTCCGCCGCCTCGGTCACGTCGAACCGCATCATCAGCACCGCGTTGCCGCCACGCGCCTTGGTCTGTTCGACCAGGCGCTGCATCGCCTCGTTGCGGCTCTCCACGAGGGTCTTCGTCAGCCCGCGCAGCTCACCGCCGATCAGCGACTTCAGCCCGGCGCCGATCTGGCTGCCGAGGTGGCGGCTGCGCACGGTGAGCCCGAACACCTCGCCGATCACGTGGTCGACCCGGAAACCGGGGATGTCGTTGGTGGTCACGACCATGACGTCGGCGTTCGGGCCCTGCCCGCCGCCGTACTCGTTGATGTCAGCCATGCCGCCCATCCTGCCGGGGTCCTGCGTCCGGGTGAGGCAGGCACGGCCAAGGGTGGCCGAGAAGGCCTCGAGAAGCTGGATCAGACCGGTGATC
Organism: Kitasatospora sp. NPDC048194; assembly: GCF_043202455.1. Taxonomy (NCBI): domain Bacteria; kingdom Bacillati; phylum Actinomycetota; class Actinomycetes; order Kitasatosporales; family Streptomycetaceae; genus Kitasatospora; species Kitasatospora sp. NPDC048194. Next base: position 51,063 of record NZ_JBIDAK010000008.1, on the reverse strand, counting down.
GGGCGGCCGAAAAGCCGTACCGTAGCCCCATGGGCGAGCGAAACGATCATCCGCAGGGGCCGGGCGCGGCGGAGTACTCCGGCGCGTCGGAGATCGAGGCGACGGTGGTGCTGGGCCTGCGGATCACCGACTGGCCGGCACTGCGCGCGGCCGCGATCAGAGCCGTCGAGGACCTGGACTTCGCGGGCGTCGACCCGGCCGGCCAGCGCCGCGAACTGCTGCGCGAGGTGGCCGAGGACGCCAACGCGGCGCTCGGTGCGCTGCTGCACCCCGACCGGCTGGTGGCCGTCATCCCGGGCGTCGAGGCGATCGGCGGCACCCTGGAGATCAGCGTCACCGAGGACTTCACACCGGATTTCGCCGACCTGTTCCCGCTCGACGGCGAGGACGAGGACGGTGGCGCGGGCGCCGACTGGACGCTCACCCCGCGCACCGCCTGCCTGCTGCACGCCCAGCTGATCGGCCTGGGCGACGCCGCGTACGACGACCTGGACGAGCACGGGGACGACCCGGTGGTCGACGACGAGGACGCCGACTGGACGGTCTTCGCCCGGCTGCCCCAGCGCACCTGGCACCTCCACCGGGGCTGGCGCCGCGCGATGGCCCGGGCCTTCGACGACCTGGCCGACGACCTCGCGCTCGGCGAGTGGCCGCTGCCGCGCTGCCTGGCCGAGGAGATCGCGCTGCGGATGGCGCTGGTGGACGCCCGGGCGCTGCTGGGCTCCCAGCCCGAGTCGGTGGCCGACATGATGGGCGACCTGCCGGCCGACCTCTACGACTACGACTGGGACGGCTGCCACGACGAGCTGTTCGGCGTGTACGGACCGGACGAGGGGGACCCGGAGCTCAGCGCGGAGCAGCGCACCGAGCTGCTGCTGGCGGCGACGCACCCGGAGGGGTGGTTCCTGACGTACGAGGACGCGGAGGAGCGGGACCCGCAGCGCGGGTACCGGCGCTGAGCGGAGGCCGGGCGGCGGCGTCGGACCGACCGGGCGGTTAGGCTGCGGGCATGTCCGATACGTCTCATGTGACCGGCATGTCCGCCTCCTCCGGCCCCTCCGGCCCCGCCGAGGCTTCCGGCGCGTCGGGCGCGTCCTCGCAGGAGCCGGGCGGGGAGGAGTCGGCGCTGACCCGGATCGCCCTCGGACTGGGCGGTGTGCAGGCGGCTCAGCGCGGGCGCACGGCGGAGGCGCGGGCCAGTTTCGAGGCGCTCTGGGACGCGCTGGGAGAACGGGACGTGTTCCACCGCTGCGTCCTGGCGCACTATCTGGCCGATCTGCAGGAGGACCCCCGGGCCGAGCTGGAGTGGGACCGGCGGGCGCTCGCGGCTGCCGACTCGCTGACCGCCGAGCGCGCCCGCACCTACGAGTCGGCCCACCAGGTGCGCGCCTTCTACCCGACGCTGCACCTCAACCTGGCCTCGGACCACCTCAAGCTCGGTGAGCCGGAGCGGGCGCGCGAGCAGCTCGAACGGGCGGTGCGGAGCCTGGACGCGCTGCCCGCGGACGCCTACAGCGCGGGCATCCGGGCAGCGGTGGACGAACTGCGGCAGCGGCTGCGCTGAGGTCCCGGGGCGCGGCGGACGGCCGGGCCGGGCGGTCCGCGGCGGCGGTTCGGCGGTGGTTCGTGCGCGGTCCGGGGCGGTCCGGGGCGGTCCGGAGCGGCCGGGGGCGGACCGGGGCGGGCGGCGGGGGGCTGGCATCCTGGACGGGTGACTTCTCCGTACGACTCCCCAGCGCTAGACTCCCCGGTGCCCGACGCCCCGGCCCCCGTTCCCGCTGCCGCCGAGGACGTTCCGGCGCCCGCCGACTCCGCTGCTCCCCAGGGCCGCGACGCGCGGCCGCAGTACGTGCTGCCGCTGGTCGTCCGGTTGGAGAAGGCCACGCCGCCGGGGCGGACGGACGCGCTGGAGACCTCGGCGCGGGCGGTGCTCACGCTGCTCGCCGACCCGAGGGTGACCGAGGCGGACGGCGAGTGGGCGGAGCGGGTCACGGCGTGGGAGGACGCCCGGATCCGCAAGGTCGTCCGGCGGGCCCGCGGCGGCGAGTGGCGCCGGGCGGGGGAGCTGCCGGGCATCACCGTGCGGGGAGGGGACGCGGAGGTGCGGGTGTTCCCGCCGATCCCGCTGGACGGCTGGCCCAAGGAACTCGCCAAGCTCCAGGTCTCCGGGACGGACCTGGAGGAGACGGCCGAGGTCGGGGCGCCCGAGCCGGGGCTGCCGGTGCTGTGGCTCAACCCGGAGCTGGAGATGAGCGCCGGCAAGACGATGGCGCAGACCGGGCACGCCGCCCAGCTCGCCTGGTGGCGGCTCGACGACGCGCAGCGCAAGGAGTGGGCGGAGTCCGGGTTCGCGCTCGCCGTCCGGACGGCCCCGGCCGAGGCGTGGGCGGATCTGGTGGGCAGCGGTCTCCCGGTGGTCCAGGACGCCGGCTTCACGGAGATCGCACCGGGGAGCTGCACGGTGATCGCGGACCATCCGGCGCTGCGGTGACGCCGGCCGGCTGACGACCGGCGCCGGTTCGCGGCCGGCGGGCCCGCGAACCGGGATCGCGGATCGCGCCGGGCAGCCGGACGGCCCGGAGAGCCGTAGAGCCGTAGAGCCGTAGAGCCGGAGAACCGGACGGGCGAACAGGCAACGGTCGCCTGTTCGCGCGTCCGCGCCCGTCCGGCGCCCGTCTCCCCCCCGTTCGCTACGCGCCCGGACCCTCGTAACGCCGCATCGCCCGCAGCCCGCCGTACACCGCCGCGGTGGTCCAGAGCGCCATGATCAGCAGCGCGGTCCAGTGGCCGTAGTGGACGCCCGGCTCGGTCGCGGTGCGCATCGCGTACAGTCCGGCGCGGTCGGGCAGGAACTGGGCGGCCTCCCGGACGCCGGGAACCGCGGTCAGCCAGGTCGTGCCGAGGAACACCATCGGCGTGAGCAGGCCGAGCGCCGCGCTGAAGTTGCCGAGCATCGCGGTCAGTCCGAGGCAGAGCAGCACCATCATCGGGTGGTAGAGCACGCCGGCCAGGAAGCTGCGGCCGAGGCCCGGGGTGGACAGGTCCAGCCCCGCGGTCTCCCGGACGGCGAGGAAGGATCCGGCCGTCGACACCAGTCCCACCAGCAGGCCGAGTCCCGCGCCGAGCGCGAGCTTGGCGCCGTAGAGCCGGTCGCGTCGGGGCACGGCGGTGAGCGAGCCGCCGATCATCCGGGTGTTGAACTCCTGCCCGATCAGCAGGATTCCCAGGCAGGCCAGGGCCACGTGCCCGAACAGCAGTCCGTAGTAGATCCCCCCGGCCGGGTCCTCGCCGGGGGTGTGGTCCTTCGCGCCGTAGACGGCGTTGACGGCCGCGGTCACCCCGACGGTGACCACCACCGAGGTCAGCGGCGCCGCCCACTGCGAGGGCAGGGTGGTGAACTTGATCCGTTCGGCGCGCAGGGCGTTGCCGAGGCTCATCCTCGTTCTCCTTCGATCGGTCGTCCGCCCGCGTTCAGCCGGCCCGCCGAACGGCCCGCAGGCCGCCGTACGCCGCCAGCGCCGTCCAGAGCGCCATGATCAGCAGTCCGGTCCCGTGCCCGTACGCGACCTGCGGGTCGTCGGCGTAGTGCAGCGCGTACTGGCCGGCCCGGTCGGGGAGGAACTGGACCACCCGGCGGACTCCGGGCACGCCGGCCAGCAGTGGCGAGAGCAGGAACACCGTCGGGCCCAGCAGGCCCATGGCGGCGGTCAGGTTTCCCAGCAGCGCGGTCGCCCCGAGGCAGAACACCACCAGCAGCGCCGGGTACAGCACTCCGGCCGCGGCCGCCCGGGCGAAGGCGGGGCCGTGCCAGGCGCCGGGCACGGTCGCCGCGTACCCGGCGAAGGCACCCGCCGTGCCGAGCGCGCCCGCCCCGAGCCCGACCAGCGCGCCCACGGCCAGCTTGGCGCCGTAGAGCCGGCCCCGCCGGGGGACGGCGGTGAGCGAGACGTCGAGCATCCGGGTGTTGAACTCCTGGCCGAGCAGCAGCACACCGAAGGCCACCAGGGCCGCCTGGCCGAAGTTGAGGCCGTAGAAGACGCCGACGCCCGGGTCGTCGGTGATGGAGCGGTCCCTGCCGCCGAGGACCGCGCCGACGGCCGTGGTGGTGCCGACGGCGAGCAGCACGGCGAACAGCGGTGGGAGCCAGAGCGAGCGGAGCGTGGTGAGCTTGATCCGCTCCGCCCGGAAGGCGTCGACGGCGGACGGCCGGGCGCTCATGCGGCGGCCCCCGCGCGGTACTCGACGCTGTCGGCGGTCATCCGCATGAACGCCTCCTCCAGGGAGTCCTGTTGGACCGCGATCTCGTACAGCACCACGCCGGCGGCGGCGGCCAGCGCCGCGACCCGCTCGGGTTCGGCGCCGGCCACCTCCCAGGCGCCGCCGTCGACCTCGACGGCGTCGAGGCCGTGGCCGCCCCCGCCGAGCAGGGCGGCGAGTTTGGCCGCGTCCACGGCGCGGACCCGGACCCGGGTGCGGCCGTGGCGGTCGATGAACTCGGAGGTGGCGGCGTCCGCGAGCAGCCGGCCGCGACCGATCACCACCAAGTGGTCGGCGGTGAGCGCCATTTCGGTCATCAGGTGGGAGGAGACCAGCACCGCCCGGCCCTCGGCCGCCAGGTCGCGCAGCAGGGTGCGGATCCAGCGGATGCCCTCCGGGTCCAGGCCGTTGACCGGTTCGTCCAGCAGCAGCACCGGCGGATCGCCGAGCAGGGCCGCCGCCACCCCGAGGCGCTGGCGCATCCCGAGCGAGAAGCCCCGGATCCGGCGCTCGGCCGCCTCCGTCAGCCCGACCTGGGCCAGCACCTCGGCGACCCGCCGCCGCGGCAGGCCGTTGCTCGCGGCGATCCAGCGCAGGTGCCCCCGCGCCGTCCGGCCGCCGTGCAGGGCGTGGGCGTCCAGCAGTGCGCCGACCTGCCGCAGCGGCGTGGCGAGTTCGGCGTACGGGCGGCCGCCGACCAGGGCGCGTCCGGCGGTGGGGCGGTCGAGGCCGAGGACCAGCCGCATGGTGGTGCTCTTCCCGGAGCCGTTCGGGCCGAGGAACCCGGTCACCACGCCGGGCCGGACCTCGAACGACAGGTCGTCGACGACCCGCCGGCCGTCGTACTCCTTGGTCAGGCCCTGGATCTCGATCACGGCCGCCTCCCTCCTCGCGGTGGTCACCGTCCGCGGCCCGGACGGTGGTCCCATTCGACCGGAGCGGGCGGCCGGGCGGATCCCGCCGGGGCGGGGACGCGACTCCCTCCGGGGAGGGAGCGCCCGGCAACCCCCGGGGGACCCGGCAGCGCCGGCGAGCTGGCAGGATGGCCCGATGCCACGTCAGACCATGTTCCGGCTCCGACCGCGCCGGGGCGGACGGCCCGGAGGCGCGCCGCGCAGGGCCCTCGCGCCGCTGGTGGCCGGTGCCACCTACGCCCGGCTGCTGCACCTGCTGGTCGGGTGGATCTTCGCCGGCGTGATCCTGATGATCTATCCGGGGACGTACGACAAGACCCTCGGCACGATCCTGGTGCAGGCCGTCTCCCTGGACGTCGTGCTCCTCGTGCTGGTCGCGCTCGTCCCCGCCGTGCGCCGGGCCGAGGGCGTTCAGGCGCGGCTGCTGCTGGTGCCCGACCGCGAGGAGGACATCGGCGTGGAGCCTTCCCGCACCTGGACCGACCGGCGGCGCACCGCGGGCTGGTTGGTCGGACGGGTGGCCCTCGGTTCGGCGGTCGGCTTCGCGATCGTCCTCGGGCTCGCGCCGGCCTTCGACCTGCTGACCGGGCCGGACGCCCTCCGGTACCTCCCGCTGGCCCCGCTCCTGGCGTTCGGCTACGGCTGGCTGGCGGTCTGGGCGGGCCGCCTGCAACTCGCCATGGCCGCGCGGCTGCTGGGGCCGTCACCGGCGGAGCGGCTGGCGGAGGCGGAGCTGCGGGCCGAACGGCTGCTGGAGCGCAACCGGTTGGCCCGCGAGCTGCACGACTCCATCGGCCACGCGCTGACGGTGACGGTCCTCCAGGCCGGTGCCGCGCGGGAGGTCGGGGACGCGGCCTTCGTCGCCAAGGCGCTCGAAGTCATCGAGGAGACCGGGCGGCAGGCCATGGAGGACCTCGAACGCACCCTCGTCCTGCTGCGCGAGACCCCGGCGGGAGCCGCCGGCGGCGCGGCCACCGAGCAGCCCGGCGTCGAGCAGCTCCCCGCGCTGTTCGACACGGCCCGCGCGGCCGGCAACCCGGTCGAGGCGCGCATCGAGGTGCCGACCGGCGCGCTGCCCGGAGTGCTCTCCCGGGAGTCCTACCGGATCGTCCAGGAGGGCGTCACCAACGCGCTCAAGTACGCGCCCGGCGAGCCGGTCGACGTCCGGATAGCCGTCCGGGACGGCCGGTTGGAACTGCGCTGCGCCAACCGCCTGGCGCCGGCGGCGGGGCGGGGCACGCCGCGCAGGGGCGGCAAGGGGCTGCGCGGCATCCGCGAGCGCGCCACCCTGCTCGGGGGCGAGGCCACCGCCGGGCCCTCCGCCGACGGGGACGGGGCGTGGGTGCTCGACGTCCGCCTGCCCCTACGCTTGGGCTCGTGACGAACGATCTTGGAAACGGCCGGGGGAGCGCGGCGAGCGGCCCGACCGACATCCTGCTCGCCGACGACGAGGACCTGGTCCGGGCCGGGATGCGCGCCGTCCTGGAGGCCCAGGGCGACCTGCGGGTGGTCGGCGAGGCGGCCGACGGCGTGCAGGCGGTGGCACTGGCTCGCGCGTTGCGACCGCAGGTGGTGCTGATGGACGTCCGGATGCCCGTCCTGGACGGCCTGGCGGCCACCCGGGAGCTGCTGCGACCCGACGGGTCGGGGCAGCGGCCGCCGCGGATCCTGGTGGTGACCACCTTCGAGAACGACGACTACGTGTACCAGGCGCTGCGCGCGGGCGCCGACGGGTTCCTGCTCAAGCGCTCCCGCCCGGCCGAGATCGCCCACGCGGTGCGGCTCGCGGCTGCGGGCGAGTCGCTGCTGTTCCCGGCCGCCATCCGCCGCCTGGCGGCCGGGCACGGCAACCCCGCCGCCCGGGCGGCCATGACCCGGGCGGCACTGACCGAGCGCGAGGCGGAGGTGCTGCGGCTGATGGCGCGGGGGCTCAGCAACGGGGAGATCGCCGAGCGGCTGTTCCTCGGCGTGCAGACGGTGAAGACGCACGTCAGCAGCGTGCTGGCGAAGCTCGGCGCGCGGGACCGCACCCAGGCGGTGATCGCGGCGTACGAGTCGGGGTTCGTCGAGCCCTCGGCGTGACGGCTCGGGATCAGGCCGGGTAGGCGTGGGCCTGGGTGGCCTTGACCGAGGCCCAGACCGTCGCCCCCGGAGCCAGCCCCAGTTCCGCGACGGCCGCCGGGGTGAGGTCGGCGGCCATCGGCAGGCTCCCGGCGAGCTCGGCGCGCACCTGGTCGCCGTGCAGGTCCAGGCCGGTGACCCGGAGCTGCCACAGGTTGCGCGCGCTGGACTGCGGCCGGTCCCGGTGCAGCGTCACGGCGGAGGGCGGGAAGGCCACGAAGGCCGGGCCGCTCAGCTCCTCGGTGGTCACCACGACCGTGCCCTCCGGCAGGGTGACCCGGGTGCCCTCGGCCCGGCCCTGGTACAGGTTGAGGCCGACCAGACGGGCGATGTAGTCGGTGCGCGGCCGCCGGGCGACCTCGGCCGGGGTCCCGGACTGCACTTCCCGGCCGTCCTCGATCACCACCAGCCGGTCGGCCAGCACCATGGCGTCCAGCGGGTCGTGCGTGACGAGTACCGCCACCGCCTCGAACTCGGCCAGGTGGCGGCGGAGCCGGGCCCGCACGTCGAGCCGGGTGCGGGCGTCCAGCGCGGCCAGCGGCTCGTCCAGCAGGAGCAGCCGGGGTCGGACGGCCAGCGCGCGGGCGAGTGCCACCCGCTGGGCCTGCCCGCCGGAGAGCCGGCCCGGGCGGACCGAGGCGTGCTCGGCCAGGCCCATCCGGTCCAGCCAGGCCGCCGCCTCGGCCCGGGCCTCGCGCTTGGGGCGGCCCTGGCAGCGCGGCCCGAAGGCGATGTTGTCGAGTGCGCTGAGGTGCGGGAACAGCAGGTAGTCCTGGAACACCACGCCGACCGGCCGCTCCTCCGCCGGGGTGTGCAGGCGCCGGGCCGGCTCCTCCAGCACCCGGCCGTCCAGGCACAGGTGGCCGCCGGTGAGCGGGAGCAGTCCGGCGAGGGCGCGCAGTGCGGTCGACTTGCCGGCGCCGTTCGGGCCGAGCAGTGCGATCACCTCACCGGGAGCGGCGGCGAGGGCGAGGTCGAGGGTGAACGCGGCGCGGTCGACCCGGAGCCGGGCGTCCAGGGCGGGACTCGGGACGTCCTGCGTGCTCGAGGTGCTGAACGTGCTCATCGTCGTCATCGACTCCGCGTTTCGGCTCTGCGCTGGCGGTGCGGGAGGGGGCGGGGGCTGGTTCCGGGGCCGCCGGGCCGCCGAGGGCCGCCGGGGCCGCTCGGACCGCTAGGGGGTGGACATCCAGCGGTCGCGCAGGCCGACCAGGACGGCGACCGAGACCGCTAGCAGGACCAGGGACAGGGCGATCGCGGCCTCCGGGTCGGACTCCATGGCCAGGTACACGGCCAGCGGCATGGTCTGGGTGCGGCCGGGGAAGTTGCCCGCGAAGGTGATCGTCGCACCGAACTCACCGAGCGCCCGGGCCCAGGCCAGTACGGCTCCGGCGGCGATCCCCGGCGCGATCATCGGCAGGGTGACCCGGCGGAACGCCGTCAGCCGGGACGCCCCCAGCGTCGCGGCCGCCTCCTCGTAGCGCGGGTCGGCGGCCCGCAGCGCGCCCTCGACGCTGATCACCAGGAAGGGCATTGCCACGAAGGCCTCGGCGATCACGACGCCGGCGGTGGTGAAGGGCAGGGTGATGCCGAAGGCGGAGTCCAGCCAGGAGCCGACGATCCCGCGCCGCCCGAGCACCAGCAGCAGTGCCACGCCGCCGACCACCGGGGGCAGCACGAGCGGCAGGGTCACCAGGGCCCGGACGACCCGCCGACCGGGCAGCTCGGTGCGGGCGAGCAGCCAGGCCAGCGGCACGCCGAGCACCAGCGAGACCGCGGTGGCGGCGGTCGCGCAGATCAGCGACAACCGCAGGGCGTCCCAGACGGCGTCGCTGGTGAGCTGCTCGGACAGGCCGCTCCACGGCGCCCGGACCAGCAGTCCTGCCAGCGGCAGGATCAGGAACACCAGGCCGACGAGTGCCGGGAGCAGCAGTGCGACCGGCAGGCGGTGCGCGCCCGGGCGGCGGCGCGGCAGGACCGGTTCGGGTCCTGCCGTCGCCGGCACGTCCAGGCCCGAGGAGCCGTCGCGGGCGGTGGTGCGTTCCCTCACGGTGCCTGGAAGCCCGCCGCGGTCAGCACCTGCTCGGCCTCGGGGGACTGGACGTACGCCACGAAGGCGGCGGCGCCGTCCTTGTTCGGGGCCTTGGCGAGCGCGGCGATCGGGTAGTCGTTCACGGCCTTGCCGGCCTCGGGGAAGTCCACGCCGTCGATCTTCGCAGCATCGGAGCGCACATCGGTCCGGTACACGAGCGAGGCGTCGACCTCGCCGAGCTCGACCTTGGTGAGCGCGCCCTTGACGTCCTGCTCCAGGGTGACCGGGGTCAGGTCGAGGCCCGCGGCCTTCAGCGCGGTCTGGGCGGCGGCGCCGCAGGGCACCTCCTTCGCACAGAGCGCGACCTTCACGCCGGAGGCGGTGAGGTCCTTCAGGCCCGCGATGTGCTTGGGGTTGCCCTTGGGCACGGCGATGGTGAGGGTGTTCTTCACGAAGGTCCTCGGCTCGCCGCCGGCACCGCCCGCGTCGGTGACGGTCTTCATGGTGGCCGGGCTCGCGGCGGCGAACACGTCCGCCGGGGCACCGGAGTTGATGCTGGCGGCGAGGGCGGAGCTGCCGCCGAAGTTGAACGTGACCTTGGTGCCCGGGTTGGCGGCCTCGAACTTCTTGCCGAGGTCGGTGAAGGTCTCCTTCAGCGAGGCGGCGGCGAAGACGGTGACGGAGCCGTGGGCCTTCGGGACGCTGCCGGTGGCGCTGCCCGTGGCAGCCGTGCTGCCGGCGCTGCTCGCGCTGCCGCCCGCAGCGGAGGAGGAGCCGCCGCTGCCGCAGGCGGTGGCCCCGAGGCCGAGGACGAGGGCCGCCGCGGCGGCGACGGCGAGTCTGCGGCTGGCGTGGGTGCGGGTGCTCATCGGTGCTTCCCCTCCAGGGTGCGCGCCGGAAGGGGCGCGGGGCGGGCCGCAGGTGCGGCCATTACGGCGATCATAGTGCCGCAAATGCGAGTGATAAATCCCCTGTCGCTTTGCACAGACGGGCTGCACCGAGGGGCTCGGGGCCGCTGTGGGAAGGCTCAAACGGCGCAGGCCGTCGGCGGCCGGTCGGTTCGGCCGGAGGCGCCGGAGGCTCGGGCCGGAGGCGCCGGCGGGCGGCGGTCGGGCGCGGTGCCAGGGCTCGGCCCGGCCGGGAAAACCCGTCGCGTCGGGGCCGGCCGGGGGGACAGAGTGTTCGCAGCCCGGCCGTACGGCCGAAGCGCGGTCGTGCCGGGCGGGCCCAGTGAGCGAGCCAAGGGGGAGGAGCCCGCATGTCCACACTTCGAGTCACCGCCGAGAGGCTCGTCATCCTCGAGCACCCGAACGCCGACGCGCTGGAGCTGGCGCAGGTCGGCCTCTACCGCGCGGTGGTCGCCAAGGGTGCCTACCGGAGCGGTGACCACGCCCTCTACATCCCCGAACAGGCCGTCCTCCCGGCAGAGTTGATCGGCGAGCTCGGGCTGACCGGCAAGCTGGCCGGCTCGCGGGCGGACCGGGTGAAGGCGGTACGGCTGCGCGGGGAGCTCTCCCAGGGCATCGTCTGCCGGCCCGCCGCCCTCGGTGACACCGATCTGGCCGCGGCCGCGGAGCGGGGCGAGGACTTCGCCGAGCTGCTCGGCATCGTCAAGTGGCAGCCGCCGGTGCCCGCGTCGATGAGCGGCGAGGTGGTCGGCGCACCGCACCTGCTGCCCTGGGTGGACGTCGAGAACCTCAAGCGCCACCCCGACGTCTTCGAGCCGGGGGAGCCCGTGGTGCTCACCGAGAAGCTGCACGGCAGTTGCTGCCTGGTCACGTACACCGCCGCGACCGGCGAGGTGCAGGTGTCCTCCAAGGGGATCGGCGCCCAGGGGCTGGCCCTGGTCGAGGACGGGCGCAACCTGTACTGGCGGGCGGTGCGCGCGTACGACATCCCGGCGGTGGCGGCCCGGCTGGCCGAGGAACTGGGCGCCGAGCGGGTGGGCATCTTCGGCGAGGTGTTCGGCGAGGGCGTCCAGGACCTGACGTACGGGGCCTCCGCGCGCAGCGGGCGGCCCGGGTACGCCGCGTTCGACGTGTCGGCCGTGATCGACGGACAGCTGACCTGGCTGCCGGCCGCCGAACTGCTGGAGGGCGAACTTCCGTTGGTGCCCGAGCTGTGGCGCGGGCCGTTCGACACCGCCACCGTCCTGGAGCACGCCCAGGGCGAGGAGACCCACTCCGGGCGCGGACTCCACCTGCGCGAGGGCGTGGTGATCCGGCCGGTGACGGAGCGCTGGAGCCCGGTGCTGGGCGGGCGGGCGATCGCCAAGGTGGTCAGCGACGCCTACCTGACGCGCAAGGGCGGCACCGAGTTCGAGTGAGCGGGGAGGGCGCCGAGTTGGAGTGAGCGGGGGCGGTACCCGGTCCGAGTCAGCGCGAGGGACGGGAGGGGGGGGGGGGGGGGGGGGGGCCCCCCCCCCCCCCCCCCCCCCCCCCCCCCCCCCCCCCCAAACCCCACCAAAAAAGT
>NZ_JBIDAK010000008.1:0-39257 GCF_043202455.1 Kitasatospora sp. NPDC048194 | reverse complement strand
GCGGCCCCGGGGCCCCCCGGTTTGGGGGGGGGGGGGGGGGGGCCGGTGGGGGGGGGGGGGGGGGCCCCCCGCGCCCCGCGCCGGGGGGGGGGGGGGGGGGGGGGGGGGGGGGGGGCCCCCCCCCCCCTCCCGTCTCCTCGCCGCGCTTCCGCGACTGAATACCCGTCAGTAAGGTTGAGGGGTCGCCAGCCCAGAAGGAGTGCCGATGACCACCGCAGCCGCCATACCCGGACCGGCCGGGAACCCGCTGGTCGGATCGCTCTTCGACCTCACCCGCCGTCCGCTGCGCACCTACCTCGCGGCCCGTCGCGACCACGGCGACGTGGTGCGCTTCCAGGCCGGCCCGCCCGGTCTGCGCGCCGAGTTCTACGGCGTGTTCTCACCCGACGGCGCCCACCAGGTGCTCGGCGGCGAGGCGGCCAACTTCCGCAAGGAGCACGACTTCTACGACGAGCTGCGGATCAGCGTCGGCAACGGGCTGCTGACCAGCCAGGACGGCGAGTACCAGCGCCAGCGCCGGTTGATCCAACCGCTGTTCACCCGGCGCCGGGTCGACGGCTACGCCGACGCGCTCGCGGAGGAGGCGCAGGCGCTCACCGAGCGGTGGCGGGCCGTGCCGGGCGGGGTGGTGGACGCGGCGGAGGAGATGTCGCGGTTCGCGCTGCGCGCGGTGGCGCGGATCCTCTTCGGCGCCGACGTGGAGGAGGCGGTGGAGGTCGTGAACCGCAGCTTCCCGGTGCTCGGCGAGTACGTGAAGGACCGCGGCTTCGCGCCCGTCCGGCTGCCGCGCGGCTGGCCGACGCCCGGCAACCGGCGCGGCGCCGAGGCGCAGCGGGCGCTGTACGGGATCTGCGACCGGATCATCGCCGAGCGGGCCGCGCGCGGGGGCGGCGACGAGGACGCGGACGACCTGCTGACGCTGCTCGGGCGGGCCCGCGGCGAGGGCGGGGAGCGGCTGGATCCGTCCGAACTCCGGGACCAGGTACTGGTGTTCCTGCTCGCCGGGCACGAGACGACCGCCACGTCGCTGGCCTTCGCGCTGCACCTGCTGGCCAAGCACCCGGAGCAGCGCAAGCTCGCGCAGGAGGAGGCGCGGACCGTCCTCGCCGGGCGGGCGCCGACGGCGGCGGACCTGGAGCGGCTGCCGTACGTGACCCGGGTGCTGAAGGAGGCGATGCGGCTCTTCCCGGCGGCGGCACTGGTCGGGCGGCGGGCGGTGGAGGAGACGGTCATCGACGGGTACGTCATCCCGGCGGGGGCCCAGGTCATGGTCGCGCCGCTGGTCACCCACCGGCACCCGGACCACTGGGAGGAGCCGGAGCGCTTCGACCCCGACCGCTTCCTGCCGGAGGAGGAGAAGGCGCGGCACCGGTACGCCTGGTTCCCCTTCGGCGGAGGGCCGCGGGCGTGCATCGGGCAGCACTTCTCGATGCTGGAGGCGGTGCTGGCGCTCGGGGTGCTGCTGCGGGACTTCGAGGTGGAGGTGGTGGACCGGCGGGTGGCGCTCACCATGGGCATCACCCTGCGGGCGGCGAGTCCGATGCGGGTGCGGGTGACGGCGGTCGGCTGACGGCGGTGCGCCGACGCCGGCCCCTCGGCCGGGGGCCCGTCGGAAGGACGCCCCCGGCCGGCGCCGACGGGCGAGGCGAACTCCCGTCCCCGGCTTGGCCAGTGACCAATTGTGCATGAATGACTGCGAAGAGTGAGACGGCGAACTAGGATGTGATCCGTGTCACAACCGCTTCGGTTGGGCCGGGACCGGCTCCGACCGGGCGTTCGGAGTGCCGATTTCCGGGGAGAGCGGCATGGCGGATCACAGCGGACGGTGCCCGGCGGGGCACGGCGACGAGTTCGGGTCGGCTCCCGCCGAACGCCAGTACGCGGAGGACTTCAACCGAGTCTTCACCGACCTCCTGCCGCGGCTCCACCACGCGGCCGCGACGCTCACCGGCAGCCCGCTCGCGGCCGGCGACGTCGTCCATGACGCCTATCTGCGGATCGCCCGCCGCCCGGAGCGGTTCCTCGGCCATCCCCAGCCCTACGCGTACGTGTTCACCACGATGACCAACATCCTGCGCGACCAGTGGCGTCGCGAGCGCCGCCGGGTGCCGCTGCCGGAGGTGCCCGAGCAGGCCGAGCCGGCGGAGGCCGGCCGCTCCGCGCCGGATCCGCAGTCCGGCGGGCTGGCCGAGCTCCAGGCGCGGTGGGAGGTGGTCCGGCTGCTCGGCTTCCTGACCGCCAAGCAGGCCAGGGCGGTGGTGCTGGTGGACCTCGACGGCTACTCCGTCGACGAGGCCGCCGACCTCCTCGGCCTGCACCGCAGCACGCTGGCCGTGACCCGCCGCCGCGCCCACCGCCGGCTGCGCGCCGTCCTGGAGCAGGAGCGCCGGCCCGGTTCCTGAGCGCCGGCGCGGTTCCTGAGCGTCGGCCCGGTGCCTGAGCGCCGGGCGGACGGCGTCCGGACGGAACCAGGACCGGGCGCCGGCCGCGCCACCCGAGGAAGCATCCGACCCGTCCCTGACGTCCCGACGCACCGAACTGACGGCAAGTCGGCCGATGCGCCACCCCGGCCCGTACGCTGAAAATCGTGATCACGGACGACGACCACCGCCTGCGCGCCCTGGCCGAGGACGGCCGCTGGCCCGAGCTGCTCGCCGCCTACCGGCAGGGCCGGGCGGCGGCCGTCGCGCAGGCCGGGGAGCGGGCCGCCGCGGCCCTGACCGCGCCGCTCGGCCACCTGATCGCCTACGCGGCGCCGCCCGAACTGGCCGTCCGGTTGTTCGACGCGGACGGCGGTGAGGGGACGGCCGCGGGCGTGGCCGACCACGACGCCGGTCCGATCTGGGAGGTGCTGGCGACCCGGCACTCCTGGCTGCGGCTGTCCCCGCTGCTCGGCCCGGCCCCGGTGCGCCGCCTGGTCGCGCACACCCGGGTGCTGCTCGGCGAGGACCTGTCGTACGGGGCCGAGCCCGATCCGGAGGGCGTGCCGCTGCGGCTGGAGCCGTGGGAGGCGGCGGGCTGGGACGAGGCCTCCCGGGTGCGCGAGTACCTGCCGGGCGGGGGCGCGCGCAGCGCGGTCCTGACGCTGCCCTCCAGCCGGGAGGGGTTGGGCGAGGTCGAGCTGCCGGGGCCGGGCCCGGGCGCCCGGCTCGGCGGCCAGCGGGTCACCCGGGCGCTGGCCGAGCTGTCCGCGCTGGCGCCCTGGGCGGAGGTGGTCTGCGTACGCGGCCAGGCCCCGTCGGCGGCCGCGGTGCTGGCCCGGGGGCGGCGGGTGGTCGGCGGGTACCTGCCGTTCGCGCTCGCGTACCCGGCCCTGGTGCAGGCCGCCGCGGTGGGCCGCACCCAGGGCGGCGCGCACGGGCGCCTGGGGCTGTGGCGGGCCCTGGGCGCGATGGCCGGCTCGGACGGCCCGGACCGGGCGGAGGTGAACGCCCTGGTCGCGCGGATGCGCTGCTTCACCTGGCAGGAGCCGGCGGCCGGGCTGCGCCACCTGCACCTCGCGCTGGAGGATCCGGCGAGCGGGGTGGCCTGGGCGGTCAGCGGCTCGCAGGACTTCTGAGGCTCCCCGCCCGGTGGCGGACCACCGTGGGAATCCCCCGTGGGAAATCCCCGGCCCGGCGCCGTTTCCGGGGTTGGTGCGGCGCCGGGCCGGGGAAGCGGGGTGGGGCCGGGCCGCTCAGGCGCCGGTGGACGCGGTGGACGCGGTGGATGCGGCCGGCGCCGGGGCCGCCACGGGAGCCGCCTCCGGGGAGGGCGCGCCGCTGCCCGGGGTGTCGGGGGCGGGCTGGCCGTCGGGTGCGGGGTCGGCGTCGGGGGCGGGGTGGGCGTCGTGCGCGTCGACCAGGGTCCGTTCGTCGAAGGGCAGTTCGCCGCCCAGCACCCGGCGGGCGCGCTCGGTGTCCAGCTCCCCGGTCCACTGCCCGATCAGCACGGTGGCGACGGCGTTGCCCGCGAAGTTGGTGAGCGCACGCGCCTCGGACATGAAGCGGTCGATGCCGACGATCAGGCCGACGCCGTCGACCAGCGCCGGCTTGTGCGACTGCAGCCCGCCCGCGAGGGTGGCCAGCCCGGCGCCGGTGACCCCGGCCGCGCCCTTGCTGGCGATCACCATGAACACGAGCAGCGACACCTGCTCGCCGATCGACATCGGCTTGTCCATCGCCTCGGAGATGAAGATCGAGGCCATGGTGAGGTAGATCGCGGTGCCGTCCAGGTTGAAGCTGTAGCCGGTCGGCACGGTGATGCCGACGACGGGGCGGCTGACGCCCAGGTGCTCCATCTTGGCGATCAGGCGGGGGAGCGCGCTCTCCGAGGAGGAGGTCGAGAGGATCAGCAGGAATTCCCGGCCGAGGTACTTGAGCAGTGCGAACACGTTGATCCCGGCGACCAGGCGCAGCAGCGCGCCGAGCACCACGACGACGAAGAGCGCGCAGGTGACGTAGAAGCCCACCATGATCACGGCGAGGCTCTTCAGGGCGGCCGTGCCGGTGGCACCGACCACCGCCGCCATGGCGCCGAAGGCGCCGATCGGCGCGACCCACATGATCATCGACATGATGCGGAAGACCAGCCGCTGCAGGTGCTCGATCCCGCGCAGGACCGGGGCGCCGACCGGGCCCATCGCCTGCAGCGCGAAGCCGGCCAGCAGCGCGACCAGCAGGGTCTGCAGCACCTTGCCCTGGGTGAGGGCGGAGAACAGGGTGTCGGGGATCATCCCGAGCAGGAAGTCGGTCGTCGACTGGGCGCCGCCGGCGGCCGCCTGGGCGTGGCCGGACTTGGCGAGCGCGGCGGTCAGGTGCAGGCCGCCGCCGGGCTCCAGCAGGTTGCCGACCGCCATGCCGATGGCCAGCGCCACGGTGGACATGGTGAGGAAGTAGCCGACGGCCAGTCCGCCGACCTTGCCGACCTGTGCCGCCTTGGTGACCGAGCCGATGCCCAGCACGATCGTGCAGAAGATCACGGGGCTGATCATCATCTTGATCAGGTTCACGAACCCGGTGCCGACCGGCTTCAGCTCGACGGCGAAACCGGGGGCGGCCAGTCCGACCACCACGCCCGCGACCACGGCGGCGATCACGGCGAGGTAGAGGTAGTGGGTCCGGTCCTGGCGTCTGGGTCCCCCCGCCGTTGCGGCTCCAGCGATCGACATCTGCGGCTCCTTCGCCCTGCAGTCCTGGCGGCCCCGGGTGGTGGGCCGCTCCGACTATGGGCGCGGGCGTGACGCGGGTCACGTTTGCGTTCATAGAGTTCACGGCGGGTGGCGGTGCCACGACCCCTGGGAGCCCCGGAGGGCGTGGTGCACACTGGCAGGCATGTCCGTGCCCGCCGCCTCCACCCGCCCTCGCCGCCGGTGGCCGCTCCCGCCACCCCTGCCGCGGCTGCCGCGCCGGCTGGTCCGCAGTCTGGCCGGGCAGCTGTTCGTCGTCCAGGTGGTCATCGTGGCCGCCGTGGTCGCGGGCGGCGCGGTGCTCGCGTACCTGTTCACCGCCGAACGCACCGAGGACGCGGCCCGCCGCGAGGTCACCTCGGTCGCCCATGCCGTCGCCGACTCGCCGTCCGTCCGGTCCGCCGTGGCCGGGCCCGACCCGACCGGGCTGCTCCAGCCGTACGTCGAGCGGGTGCGCCAGGACACCGGGGTCTCCTTCATCACCGTCATGGACACCGACGGGGTGCGCTGGACCCACCCGCTGCCCGAGCAGATCGGCAAGCGCTACCTCGGGCACATCGACTGGGCGCTCGCCGGGCAGACCCGCAGCGAGACCTACACCGGCACGCTCGGCCCGTCGGTGCGGGTGGTCACCCCGGTCTGGGACGACCGGCACCGGGTGGTCGCGCTGGTCAGCGTCGGGCTGACCCTGGAGTCGATCTCCGCACAGTTGAGCGGTCCGCTGCTGGCCCTGGTGGGTGTCGCGCTGGCCGCCCTGGCGCTCGGCGGGGCGGGCACCTACCTCGCCAACTCCCGGTACCTCGCCAACTCCCGGCTGCGGCGGCACACCCACGGCATGGGGCCGGACGAGCTCAGCCACCTCTACGAGTACCACCAGGCCACCCTGCACTCCGTGCGGGAGGGGCTGATCCTGCTCGACCGCTCGAACCGGGTGGTGCTGTGCAACGACGCCGCCCGCGAACTGCTCGGCCTGCCGGACGGCCTGGACGGGCGGCCGGTCGCGGAACTGGGCCTGCCCGAGGCCCTGGTGGCGGCCGTGCTCGGCGAGGCGCCGGTGCGGGACGAGGTGCACCTGACCGCCGAGCGGGTCGTGGTGCTCAACACCTCCACCATCGGCACCGGCCTCGGCCGGGTGGTGACCCTCCGCGATCACACCGAACTCCAGTCGCTGAGCGGCGAGTTGGACTCCGTCCGGGGATTCACCGAAGCCCTCGGGGCGCAGGCGCACGAGGCCGCCAACCGGCTGCACGCCGTGGTCTCGCTGATCGAACTCGGCCGCCACGAACAGGCGGTGGAGTTCGCGACCGCCGAACTCGAACTCGCCCAGCAGCTCACCGACCGGGTGGTCGCGGCGGTCAGCGAGCCGGTGCTGGCCGCGCTGCTGCTCGGCAAGGCCGCGCAAGCGGCCGAGCGCGGCGTGGAGTTGACCCTCACCGAGGACAGCCGGATCGACGACGGCGTGCTGCCGCCCGGCCTCCCCGCCCGGGACCTGGTCACCGTGCTGGGCAACCTGATCGACAACGCGGTGGACGCCGCGATCGCCGGAGCCGGGCAGAGCCCCGTCCCGCCGGAGGTCACCGTCACCGCGCGGATCGACGGCGAGGACCCGTCGTCCGCCTGCCTGCTGCTGCGGGTCGCCGACACCGGGGCCGGCATCGACCCCTCCGCCGTCCGGGACGTGTTCCGGCGCGGCTGGAGCACCAAGCAGGACGGCCGCGGACATGGCCTCGGGCTGGCGCTGGTCGCCCAGGCGGCCCGGCGCAACGGCGGCACCGTCGAGGTTGGACGGGAGCGCGGCGCGGTGCTCACCGTACGGCTGCCGCTGGCCGGCCGGGCCCGGGAAGGGAAGGCCGGCCGCGCCCGGGAACCGGAAGGGGCCCCGGCGTGACGGCGGCCGACGGCGCCCGGGCGGGGATCTCCGTCCTGGTCGTCGAGGACGACCCGGTCGCCGCCGCCGCGCACACCCTCTACGTCGAGCGCGAGCCCGGCTTCCACGTCGCCGGGACGGTGCACAGCTGCGCCGACGCCCTGCGCTTCCTGGAGCGGGCGCGCGCCGCGGGCACGTCCGTCGACCTCACCCTGCTCGACCTCTACCTGCCGGACGGTCACGGCCTGCAGCTGTGCCGCAAGCTGCGCGCGGCCGGACACGGCACCGACGTCATCGCCGTCACCTCGGCCCGCGACCTCGCCATGGTCCGGCAGGCCGTGTCGGCAGGGGTCGTCCAGTACCTGCTGAAACCGTTCAGCGCGGCCGCGCTGCACGACCGGCTGGAGCGGTACGCCCGCTACCGGGACAGCCTGGGCCGGGCCGGGGAGGCGACCGGGCAGGAGGAGGTCGACCAGGCGTTCGCGCTGCTGCGCACGCCCGAGCGCAGCACCCTGCCCAAGGGGCTGAGCGCGCCCACGCTGGACACCGTCGCCTCCGTGCTGCGCGAGGCCGCGACCGGGCTGTCGGCGGCGGCCGCGGGGGCGGCCGCCGGGGTCTCCCGGATCACCGCGCGGCGCTACCTGGAGCACCTGGTGGACACCGGGCGGGCGGTGCGGGAGCCGCAGTACGGGAGCGTCGGGCGGCCGGAGCTCTGCTACCGCTGGACAGGGCGGGCCTGACCGTACGGGACGGGTGGGCGGGGCCCGAGCGCGTCGGCGCCGAGCAGTCCTGGCGCGGGGCGTGACCTCGCGGCGCTCGGCTCGTTGACCGGGTCGGGGTGGTGTCGCCGGTGCCGAGGTGAGGTTCACCCTCTCGGGTGGATCTGGGGGCCCACCGGCGTTCCGCCAGGTCAAGGCCGGTAAGGTCAGGCTTACCTAACTTCTTCTGGGGGTTCGCCTTGTCGCTCGCCGCCGTACCCGCCCAGGACGCCTGCGGGGCCGCCACCGGGGCACCGCCCGCCGGTGAGGCCATCCTGCGCCGCCAGCGCGTCCGCGAGTCCGCCGCCCGGACGTACGCCCGCTCCTTCCCGATCGTCCCGGTGCGCGCCAACGGCATGACCGTCGAGGGCGCCGACGGGCGGCGCTACCTCGACTGCCTCTCCGGCGCCGGCACCCTCGCCCTCGGCCACAACCACCCCGTGGTGCTGGAGGCGATCCGCCGGACCCTCGACAGCGGCGCCCCGCTGCACCTGCTCGACCTCGCCACCGCCGAGAAGGACGACTTCACCAGCGCGCTGTTCGAGAGCCTGCCCGCGGAGTTCGCCGCCCGCGCCCGGGTGCACTTCTGCGGACCGGCCGGGACGGACGCCGTCGAGGCCGCGCTCAAACTGATGCAGACCGCCACCGGCCGCGCCGGCGCGCTCGCCTTCACCGGCGCCTACCACGGGATGACCGCCGGGGCCCTCGCCCTGACCGGCAACGTCGCCGTCAAGGAGCCGCTGCCCGGCGGCGGCGAGGTCGTCCGGCTGCCCTACCCGTACGGCTACCGCTGCCCGTTCGGCGTCGGCGGGCAGGCGGGCACCGACCTCGCCGCGACGTACGTGGAAAGGCTGCTGGACGACCCCTCGGGCGGGGTGGTGCCGCCCGCCGCGATGATCCTGGAGGCCGTCCAGGGGGAGGGCGGAGTCGTGCCCGCGCCCGACGGCTGGCTGCGCGAGATGCGCCGGATCACCGCCGAACGCGGCATCCCGCTGATCGTGGACGAGGTGCAGACCGGCGTCGGGCGCACCGGCGCGATGTGGGCGGTGGAGCACAGCGGCGTCGTTCCGGACGCCATGGTGCTGTCCAAGGCCATCGGGGGCAGTCTGCCGCTCGCCGTCGTCGTCTACCGGGAGGACTACGACGGCTGGCGGCCGGGCGCCCACACCGGCACCTTTCGCGGCAACACCCTCGCGATGGCCGCCGGGGCCGCCACACTGCGTCACGTCGCCTCGCACGGGCTGGCCGAGCGGGCCGGGGTGGTCGGCGCCCGGATGGCAGCCCGGCTGCGGGAGCTCTCCGCCGAACTGCCGGTGATCGGCGACGTGCGGGGGCGCGGACTGATGCTCGGCGTCGAACTCGTCGACGCCGCCGCCGAGGCCGACGCCTGCGGGGCCCGCCCGGCGGACCCGGCGCTCGCCGTGCGGGTGCGGGAGGCGTGCCTGGCGCGCGGCCTGATCGTCGAACTCGGTGGACGGCACGACGCGGTGCTGCGGCTGCTGCCGCCGCTCACCATCACCGACGAGCAGGTGGCCGCGGTGCTCGACCGGCTGGCCGACGCCATCGCGGCGGCCTCGGCGCCCTCGGCGGTGGCGGTGGGCGCGGCTCCCGGGGCGGCCACGGGGGCGGCCGCGCGAGGGCGGGCGTGACCGCCCCGTCCGGCCCCGCGGCCGAACCGCCGGGCGGGCCCGCTCCGCTGGACGCGCTCGCGGGCGGGGCCGGCGGGCCCGCGGCACTCCGACCGCTGCTGGCCGCCGTCCTCGACGCGCTCGACACCGGCACCACGCGGCGCGCCGGCCCGCTGCCCGCCGGAAGCCCCGCCGAGATCGCCGCCCTGGTCACCGACGCGCTGGCCGCCGCCGGTGGACGCGACGCGCTGGCCCGGCTCACCGAACTGCTCGCCCACGGCGCCGCCGACCCGGCCGACCCCGCCTGCGCGGCCCACCTGCACTGCCCCCCGCTCGCGGTGGCCGCCGCCGCCGACCTCGCGGTCAGCGCGCTCAACCCCTCGCAGGACTCCTGGGACCAGGCCCCCGCCGCGACGGCCCTGGAAACCGCGCTGCTCGCCGAACTCGCCGCGCTGGTCGGCTACGACCCGGCGCGCGCCGCGGGCGTGCTCACCTCCGGCGGCACCGAGTCCAACCTGATGGGGCTCATGCTGGCCCGGGACCAGAAGCTCGACGGCATCGTCGAGTTGGACGGGATCCCGGCCGGAGTCCGGCCGTGCATCCTGGCCTCCGAGGTCGCCCACTTCTCCGTCCAGCGCTCCGCCGCCCTGCTCGGACTCGGCGAACGGGCCGTGGTCGCCGTCCCCGTCGACCGCGGACTGCGGATGCTGCCCGACGAGTTGGAACGCGCCCTCGCCGAGGCCAGTTGGGCCGGCCGCACCCCGATCGCCGTCGTCGCCACCGCCGGTACGACCGACACCGGCGCGATCGACCCGCTGGACACCGCCGCCGAACTGGCCGGCCGCTACGGCGCCTGGCTGCACGTCGACGCCGCGTACGGGGGCGGGGCGCTGCTCTCCGACCGGCTGGCCCCGCTGCTCGACGGCATCGCCCGCGCCGACTCCGTCTCCCTCGACTGGCACAAGCTCGGCTGGCAGCCGGCCGCCGCCGGGGTCTTCCTGGTCCGGCGGGCGGAGACGTACGTCTCGCTCGCCCGGCGCGCCGAGTACCTCAACCCGGTGGACGACGAGCGGGCCGGCTACCCCAGCCTGCTGGGCCGCTCGCTGCGCACCACCCGCCGGGCCGACGCCTTCAAGCTGGCCGTCACGCTGCGCACCCTCGGACGCGACGGGCTCGGCCGGCTGGTCGACGCCTGCCACGAACTGGCGCTGGCCGCCGCCTCGGCCGTCCGTGCCGAACCCGCGCTCGAACTGCACGCCGAGCCGGTGCTGACCGCCCTGCTGTTCCGCTACCGGCCACCCGGGCTCACGGACGAGGCCGCCGTCGACGAGCTGAACGGGCGGCTGCGCCGGCTGCTGCTGCGCACCGGGCGGGCGGTGGTCGGGCGCACCGAACTACCGGGGGAGGGGCCCGGGCGGGTACGCCTGAAGCTCACGCTGCTCAATCCCCACACCACGGTGGAGGAGGTGGGGGCGCTGCTGCGGGAGGTGGTCGGCGCGGGGCACGAGGTCGCCGGGGAGCGGGCGGGGTAGCTCGCGGGCGGCGGCCCTGTGGTGGCGCGGCCCTGCGGCGGCCTGCGGAGGCCTGCGGAGGCCTGCGGTGGTGCGGCTCCCGAGTGGTGGCGTTCGGGCGGGGCGAGGCGCTCGAGGGGTGGGGCGCTCGAGGGGCGCCGTCAGGTGCCCAGCAGGATGTCGCGGCTGATCTCCCAGGTGTGGGGGTCGGCGGCGACCAGCAGTCCGTCCTCGCAGCCGGGGGCCTCGGGGCGGTAGGGGCTGCCGTCCAGGCGGGCCGCGACCCCGCCGGCCTCGGAGAGCAGCAGCGAGCCGGGGGCGTGGTCCCAGGGGAGGGTGCGCCAGTAGAGGATGAAGTCGAACCGGCCCTCGGCCACGTCCGGGTACTCGATCCCGGCGGCGCTGCGGCCGGGGCCGATCTCGCCGAAGGCCGAGGAGTTCGCTTCCAGGTGGCGGCGCCGGCCGGGGTCGAGGAAGCGGCTCTTCAGGACGCCGGTCAGCTCGGCCGGGTCGGCCGGTGCCGGTCTGCGGGTGAGGCGCTCCCCGTCGCGCCAGGCGCCGGCGCCGAGTTCGGCGCGGTAGCCGGTGCCGGCGGCGGGTTGCCAGATCCACGCGGCGACCGTCCGGCCGGAGCGGACCAGGGAGCACATCACCGCGTAGTCGGGCCGGCCGGCCACGAAGTTGGAGGTGCCGTCCACCGGGTCGACCAGCCAGACCGCCGGCTCGTCGTGGATGGCGCGGGCGAGGGCGGGATCGGCGGCGACGGCCTCCTCGCCGACCACGGGGACGGGGAGCAGCTCGCTCAGCCGGCGGGCGATGATCGCCTCGGCCTCGCGGTCGGCGATCGTGACGACCTCGCCGGGCGCCTTCTCCATCACGTCGCCGGCGGCCAGCGCGCGGAAGCGTGGTTCCACCGCCTCGGCCGAAGCCTCGGCGAGGATCTCCGCCACCTTGTCCATCAGCACGTTCGTGCTCCCTTCGCTGCCTACCACTGTCGCACGAGTGGGCGAAGGGGGGTGCGGCGGACGGGGGAGCGACCGACGGCCGGCGGATGACGGATGACGGATGACGGATGACGGATGACGGGTGACAGCTTTCACCATCTGTCATCCGTAGCCGCCATCGGTTGTTCGTCGCCCGGCCGACCGCCGTTCTCCGCTCGCCGGCCGGGGCGGCCGGCCCGGGGGCCACCCGGGTGTCCGGCGGCCGGTGATCGCTGGCAGCCACCGGGTGGAATCAGGTAGAAGGGAGACGCCGACGGATCCAGGGGGGAACCGAACATGTCGACGGTGCGGGAAGCGCAGAACAGTCCCGGGGGCCTGCGGGGCGTCCAGGAAGCCATCGTCCGGGCCTTCGCCGAACGAACCCCGGTCGAGTTGCGGCCGGGCGAACTCGACCGCGGCGGACGGGCCTTGCGCTGGGTGGAGGCCGGCGCGGGCGACGGTCCGCCGGTGGTGCTGATCGCCGGGTGCGGCGAGTCCTCGCTCAGCTGGGCCCCGGTGCTGCCGGTCCTGGCGGAGCGCGCCCGGGTCGTGGCGTACGACCGGGCCGGGCTCGGTGCCAGCGAACCCGGCCGCGTCCCGCCGGCGGCCCTGGCGCCCCCGACCCTGGACCAGCAGGTCGGGGACCTGGCCGCACTGGTACGGCACCTGGACGCCGGACCGGCCGTGCTGGTCGGGCACAGCTGGGGCGGCCAGCTGGCCCAACTCCTGGCCTGGCGCAGCCCGGAGCTGGTGGCAGGCCTGGTGCTGGTGGACCCGGCCCACGAGGAGTTCAGGCCGCAGAGCGTCAGCGCCGCCGAGGCGGTGCTCACCCGGCTCCACCTGCTCCGGACGGCCCTGGCGCCCGCCGGGGAGCAGCACCGCGGTGACGCGCTCGGCCTGGCCGAGGCGGCCGTCCTCGCCCGCCCGCACCAGCGGCGCACCGTGCTCGCGGAGAACCGGCTGACCGCCCTCGCCGTCCCCGAACTGCGCCGACGGCGCGCCGCCGGGCGGCTGCCCGACGTGCCCGTCGCCGTGCTGAGCGCGAGCGACGGACTGCCCCGGGCGCTGCGCTCCCGCTGGACGGCCCTGCAGTCCCGGATCGCGGCGAGCACCGCCCGCGGCACCCACAGCGTGGTGCGCGGCGCCGGGCACGCCATCCACGTGGACCGGCCGCGCGCCGTGATCGCGGCCGTCCTGGAGGTGTCCGACCACGCCCGGTACGTCCGGAAGGACTGACCGGCGGCGCCGATCCTCCTGCCGCCAGGGGCTGCTGGGCCCGGGGCACGCTCTGGCACACTGTGTGCCGACGACCCGTCGGGGCGGGTCCATGACACCTGGGGGGACAGGTCGATGAGTAGCGCGGGCACCGTGCTGGGCGGGCGGTACACGCTGGTCGAGAAGATCGGCGGCGGTGGCATGGGCGCGGTCTGGCGGGCCGACGACGAGGTGCTGGCGCGGCAGGTCGCGATCAAGATCCTGCGGGCGGAGCTGTTCGAGGACGGCACCGCCGTCCAGCGCTTCCGCCGGGAGGCCCAACTGGTCGCCGCGATCGACCACCCGGGGATCGTCGACGTGCACGACTACGGCGAGAGCGGCGGGGACGGCGCGGAGCGCTGCGCCTACATCGTGATGGACCTGATCGAGGGCCGCCCGCTCAACCAGGTGCTCAAGGACGGCGGGCCGATGAGCGCCGAGCGCGCCCTCGGCCTGCTCGCCGAAGCCCTGGACGCGCTGCACGCCGCGCACCGGCGCGGCATCGTGCACCGCGACCTCAAGCCCTCCAACCTGATGGTGCGCGACGACGACCGGGTGGTGGTCACGGACTTCGGCATCGCCCGTGCGATCGCCAGCACCAAGCTCACCGCCCCGTACGCGATCATCGGCACCGCGGCCTACATGTCCCCCGAGCAGGCCGCGTCCGCGAGCACCGGGCCGGCCTCGGACCTCTACTCGATCGGCGTGGTCTGCTACGAACTGCTCGTCGGTCAGGTGCCGTACCTGGGCGAGGGGCCGCTGCAGGTGGCGCTCAAGCACGTCAACCAGCCGGTGCCCGAGCTGCCGGAGACCTTCCCGGCCGCGGTACGGGCGCTGGTCGCCACCGCGCTGGCCAAGAACCCCGACGACCGGTACGCCAGCGCCGCCGAGATGGCGGCCGCGGCCAGGGCGGCGATCGGCGCGCCCGCGGCACCGTGGCGGCCGGCCGACACCGGGACGATCGACCTGCGGGCCGCGGGGAAGGGGGCGTCCGGGGCGGAGGACGCCGGCGGGGCCGGGCGGGACCAGGTGGTGAAGGTCGACCCGGATGCGAGGACCGAACCGGGCGGGCGCCGTTCCCGGCGCACCCTGCTGGTGCCGATCGTCATCCCGGTCGTCATCTCGCTGGGCACGGCGACGGCCCTGCTGATCGACCGGGGCCCCGGTACCGCCGATGCGGCGCCGCCCGCCGCCCAGCCGACCGTGGTGGTGACCGTCCCGGCGGTGCAGAGCGCCACCACCGCGGCGGGCACCGCCACGCCCGCCACCCCGCCGCCGGCCGACACCCCGTCGGCCGCCCCGGCCGCCGACCAGCCACCCGCCGGCGGGCAGCCGAACGCCGCCGCCCCGGCACCGGCGCAGGGCGGGGGTGCGCCGGGTGGTGTCGCGGGTGGGGGCGCAGGTGGTGGCGCCGCTCAGCCCGGCCGGGGCGGTGGGGGAGCCAACCCCGGTTCGGGGAACGCCGGTTCTTCCAGCGGGTCGTCGGCCGGCCAGGCCAACCAGCCGACCGGCTCGGGTGGTGGTGGCGGCGGCGGTTCGGTCAACCCGCCGGCCGCCAACCCGCAGCAGCCGGGGCAGACCAACAACGGCGGGAACCCGCCCGCTCCGCAGACCCCCGCCCGGCCCGCGTCCTGCGGCGGCGACAGCTGGAGCACCATCGTCAGCGCCAAGGACGGCCGCGCGATCGGCCTGCGCGACGACACCCTGAGCGGTGACAACCCGATCGTGCTCGGCGGCGCCACGCAGTACGGCTGGGTGCGCTCCACCAACCCCGGCAGCTGGATCGAGTTCCACGCCTGCAACAACGGCGGTCCGTCGCTGGTCCAGACCATGGACGGCAAGGTCACCTTGAACGGCGGGTTCAGCTTCCTCACGAACTGGTCCGTCCGCAACGGCAGTTCCTCCGGCACGTACACGCTCGCCGACTACCAGAACCAGTCCTGCATGACCAGCAACGGCCCCGGCAACCCGGTCACCATGGTGACCTGCACGCCCGGCAATCCGTCCCAGCAGTGGCGGTTCCAGTGACGGCGGAGGACCGGCGGACGGCGGACCGCACCGTCCGTCATCCGGCGCCCGTCCTCGCTCATCCGCTCGCCGGTGCCGCCAGGTCCGCCCGCATCTGGTCCAGGACCAGCCCGGCCCCGGTGTACCCGATGCCGAGCATCCAGAGGTTGTCGTCCACCCGGTACACCCGGCCGTTGCGCACGGCGTCCAGGTCCTTCCACAGCGCGCCCTCGGTGATCTTCGCCTGGTCGGACTCGGCCGCGTCCCCGTACACCGAGTAGAAGATGACGTCGGCCGCCGCCTGGTCCACCTGCTCGGGGCTGATCTCCAGCGAGAAGCCGGGCTTGTCCTGGTTGGCCGGGCGCCCCAGCCCGAGGTCCTTGAACAGCGAGCCGACGAAGGTGTCGTTGAGGTAGAGCCGGGTGGGCGCACCGGCCAGGAAGCGGGCCATCTCGACCCGGGTGGCCGCGGCCCTGGCCGGTCCGCCGATCGCGGTGACGAGCTCCCGCAGCTTCGCGCGGTACACGGTGTCCGCGGCCTGCGCCTCGGCCTGGCGGCCCGTCGCCTCGGCGTGCAGCCGGACGTTCTCCTTCCAGCTCGGCCCGGTGGTCCTGGAGAGCACGGTCGGCGCGATTCTGGACAACTGCTCGTAGCGCTTGTCGTCGCGGACCTGGTTGCTCAGGATGAGGTCCGGCCGCAGCGCGGCGATCGCCTCCAGGTTCGGCTGGCCGATCACGCCGACCGGTTTGGTGCCGGCCAGCCGCTCGGCCGGCAGGTACGCGGGGAAGGGCGCGCCCCCGCCGACCGTGGTGGCGCCGACCGGAGTGATCCCGAGGGTCACCACCGAGTCCAGCGCGTCGGTGTCCAGGACCACCACCCGGCCCGCCCTGGCCGGTACGGCGCTCTCGCCGCGCGCGTGCCGGACGGTCCTGGTCCCGCCGGCCCCGGGCGAACCACCGCCCGGCGCGGGGGAGCCGGCGCCGCAGGCGGCGAGCGCCAGGCCCGGTGCGAATCCGGCGGCGAGACCGAGCGCGGCGCGGCGGGTGAGGGAACGGGTCATCGGCGGCTCCTGCACCGGGCTGGTTGCTCCCCCGGGCGGGCTCCTCCCGTGGGGCGGCCGGCGTCCGACGGCCGGACGGGCCGCCGGGATCCCTGCCCGCCCGGCGGCCCCGCTACGCCTCGGAGCCGTACTCCCGCCGCTGGCGCAGCAGTTCGGCGTACTCGGCGCGCACCCGGCGGTCCATGGCGAGCGTGAACTGGGCGTCGGCGACGGTGCGGGCGAGCGGTCGGACCCGCAGGATGCGCTCGGTGAGCCGGGCCGCCTCGCCGGGTGCCAGCGGTGTGTCGCCGGACAGCGCGCTGAGCACGTGCTCGCTGACCACCTCGATGAAGATCTCGGCGATGGCGTCGATGTGCTCCTGGGTGCGCCGGCTGGCGGCCAGCACCGCTGACAGCGGCACCCCCTCCGCGACCAGTGCGGTGGTGGCGTCCATCAGCCGCCGGCTGACGTGGGTGATCCCGTCCTCCTCGACGGTGATGTAGCCCTGGGCGATGGACTCGGCGGTGTTCTCCTCGGTGAGCTGGTCCCCGAAGGCGGCCTTCAGTTCGTCCCACTGCAGGCGTACCGGGGTCTCGTCGGACCAGGGCGCGACGATCGCCGCCTCCAATCCGATCAGCTCCGCGACGTCCTGCCCGCTCTCGCCGGCGCCGATCAGTTCCGCGATCCCGCCCAGGGTGTGGCCGCGGTCGAGCAGTTCGCCGATCATCCGCAGCCGGGCCAGGTGCTCCTCGCCGTACCAGGCGATCCGGCCCTCCCGGCGGGGCGGCTGGAGCAGTTTGCGCTCGCGGTAGAAGCGCAGGGTGCGGGTGGTGATCCCGGCCGCCTCGGCCAGTTCCTCCACCCGGTACTCGCGCTTTTTGTCGTCCGCAGCAGCTCTGACCTTGTCCACGGCGATCAGCATAGGTCCGTGGCGCCGGTCGGGAGCCTCCGGGAACTCGGGCGAATCCGGGCGGTCGGGCTTCTTCCATCCGGTGTCAGCAAGGGCTACCCTGCCAACCATGCCAGTGATTACTGGCGCAATTGGCAGGGTCCCGGAGGCGAGCCGCCGGGAGGTTCCGGGGCGGGCCGCCCCGGAAGAGCGCGACGATCACCGCCCCACCCCCAGGAGGTTGCCGCATGGCATCCAGCAGCAAGCGCCCCCGCTCCGGCGCGTCCGCAGCGACCGACACCACCGCTGGGCGGGAGACCGTCCCGCACGTGCGGGTGGCGGTGATCGGCTCCGGCTTCGGCGGCCTCGGTGCCGCCGTCCGGCTGCGCCGTGCCGGGATCACCGACTTCGTGGTCCTCGAACGCGCGGACTCCGTCGGCGGCACCTGGCGCGACAACAGCTACCCCGGCTGCGCCTGCGACGTGCCCTCGCACCTCTACTCCTTCTCCTTCGCGCCCAATCCCGACTGGCCGCGCAGCTTCTCCGGCCAGCCGGACATCCGCGCCTACCTGGAGAAGGTCGCCACCGTCTTCGGCCTGCGCCCGCACCTGCGCTTCAACACCGAGGTGCTGGAGGCGCGTTGGGAGGAGGACCGGACCCGCTGGCGGATCACCACCTCGGCCGGCCAGTGGACCGCCGACGCCGTCGTGTCCGCCGCCGGACCGCTCGCCGACCCCCAGATCCCCGACCTGCCCGGCCTCAGGGACTTCCCCGGCAAGGTCTTCCACTCCTCCCGCTGGGACCACGACTACGACCTGACCGGCAAGCACGTCGCGGTGGTCGGCACCGGAGCCTCGGCCGCCCAGATCATCCCGTCCATCCAGCCGAAGGTCGGCAGGCTCACGGTGTTCCAGCGCACCCCGGCCTGGGTGCTGCCGCGCCGTGACCGCGAGATCAGCCGGCTGGAGCGGTGGTTGCACGGCCGCCTCCCGGTGACCGCCAAGATCCGCCGCGGCACCCTCTTCGCGCTGCGCGAGCTCCAGGTGGACGCCTTCGTGCGCCGGCCCGGGCTGCTGCGCGTGGTCCAGCAGCTCGCCGAACGCCACCTCGCCCAGGGCGTCGCCGACCCGGCGCTGCGGGCCAAGCTCACCCCGGACTACCGGATCGGCTGCAAGCGCATCCTGCTGAGCAACACCTACTACCCGGCGCTCGCCGCCGCCAACACCAAGGTCGTCGCCTCCGGCCTGCGCGAACTGCGCGGCTCCACCCTGGTCGCCGCCGACGGCAGCGAGCACGAGGTGGACGCGATCGTCTTCGGCACCGGCTTCCACGTGACCGACATGCCCATCGGCTCCCGGGTGTTCGGCGCGAACGGGACCAGCCTCGCCGAGGAGTGGAAGGGCGGCATGGAGGCGCTGCGGGGCTCCACCGTGCGGGGCTTCCCCAACCTGTTCTTCGTGATCGGCCCGAACACCGGCCTCGGCAACAGCTCGATGATCCTCATGATCGAGTCCCAACTCAACTACCTCGTCGACGCGTTGACCATGCTCGACACGATCGGCGCCACCGCGATGCAACCCACCGCCCGGGCCCAGCGGCAGTGGAACCTCGAACTCCAGCACCGGATGGACCGCACCGTCTGGACCACCGGAGGCTGCCGCAGCTGGTACCTGGACCCGAGCGGCCGGAACACCGTGCTCTGGCCCGGCTCCACGACGTCCTTCCGGCGCGCCACCCGCAAGGTCGACCTCGGCGAGTACGAGCTGATCATGCGCACCGCGCCCGCCAACAGCCGCACCGCCCAGGAGGTTTCCGCATGAGTCCGGTCGCGCTGCCCGCCGGGTACGAGCCGCCCGAGCCCGCCGAGGAGCTGAGCGTGCGCTCGGCCGACGGCATCCGGCTGCACGTCGAGGTGCACGGCCAGCCGGGCGCGCCCACCGTGGTGCTCTCCCACGGCTGGACCTGCTCGACGGCCTTCTGGGCTCCGGTGATCCGCGAACTCGCCGACCGCTACCGGGTGGTGGTCTACGACCAGCGCGGCCACGGGCACAGCGAGATCCCGCCGAGCCGCGCCCGCTACTCCGCCCGGGCGCTCGCCGAGGACCTCACCGCCGTGCTGCTGCGGACCGTACCGGCGGGGGAGCGGGCCGTGCTGGCCGGGCACAGCATGGGCGGGATGACCATCATGGCCGCCGGCGGCCGCCCCGAGGTCGCCGAGCGCACCGCCGCCAACGTGCTGATCTCCACCGGGCCGGCCGGGCTGGTCGCCGAACTCACCGTCCTGCCGCCGGCCCTGCGCGCCCCCGCGGTGCGGCGCTTCCTGCACCGGCTGCTGCTGCTGTCCCGGTTGCCGCTCGGACCGGTCACGCCGGTCAGCCGCGCCGCGCTCAAGTACGCCACCATGGGGCCGGGTTCGAGTGCCGGACAGGTCGAGGCGACGGCCCGGATCGTGCACGCCTGCCCGACCGCCGTGCGCGCCAACTGGGCCGGAGTGCTCGGCCGACTGGACGTACGCGCCGGACTGGGCCGGATCACCGCGCCCACGGCCGTCGTCGTCGGCACCGCGGACCGGCTGACCCCGCCCGCGCACGCCCACCGGATCGTCGAGGAACTCGCCGACGCGCAGGGCCTGTTGCTGCTGCCCGGGGTCGGCCACATGGCGCCGTTGGAGCGCCCGGTGGAGGTCGCCGCCGAGATCCACCGGATGGCCGCCGCCCACCTGGCCCCCGATGCCCGCCCCGCCGCTCCCGCCGCCACCACCACCGAGAGGACCACCGCCGCATGAACGCCGTCCCGTCGTTGTCCGGACAGGTCGCGGTCGTCACCGGGGCCGCCCGCGGAGTCGGGGCCTCGCTGGCCCGCAAGCTCGCCCGGCGGGGGGCCGAGGTCGCGCTGCTCGGCCTGGAACCGGAGGAGCTGAAGGCCGTCGCGGCGCAGTGCGGCGCGGCCGCCACCTCCTGGGAGGTGGACGTCACCGACCTGGAGGCGCTCGGCGAGGCCGCCCGGCGGATCAAGGAACACCACGGGCGGATCGACACCGTGGTCGCCAACGCGGGCATCGCCATCGGCGGACCGCTGACCGACAGTGACCACCGGGCGTTCAGCCGGGTCATCGAGGTCAACCTGCTCGGCAGCGTCGCCACCGCCCGCGCCTTCCTGCCGGCGCTCATCGAGAGCCGCGGCTACCTGCTGCAGATCGCCTCGCTCGCCGCACTGACCCCCGCGCCGCTGATGAGCGCGTACTGCGCCAGCAAGGCCGGGGTGGAGGCCTTCGCCCACTCGATCCGCGCCGAGGTCGCCCACCAGGGCGTCAAGGTCGGAGTCGGCTACCTGAGCTGGACCGA
Source organism: Kitasatospora sp. NPDC048194 (assembly GCF_043202455.1). Taxonomy (NCBI): domain Bacteria; kingdom Bacillati; phylum Actinomycetota; class Actinomycetes; order Kitasatosporales; family Streptomycetaceae; genus Kitasatospora; species Kitasatospora sp. NPDC048194. The sequence goes on along the minus strand of NZ_JBIDAK010000008.1, from coordinate 18,810 downwards.
CACCGACATGGTGCGCGGAGCCGACCAGGACGCCGTGCTGAGGCAGATGCGCAGCCGGCTGCCGTGGCCGGCCAACAAGACCTACCCGCTGGAGCCCGCGGTGGACCGGATCGTCGCCGGGATCGCCCGCCGCTCCGCCCATGTGTACGCCCAGGCGTGGCTGCGCGGCATGCAGCCCGTGCGCTGGGTGCTGCCGAGCCTGATCGCGGTGGTCGGCTCCCGCGACGTGGCCCGGCTCGCCCCGCAGCTCGCCGCCACCGCCGCCTCCCGGCTGCGCGCCGTCGGGGCCGGTGGCGCCGCGGACACGGCGGCGCGGGGGAGCCGGACGGGGGCGGACGGCTGACGGGGCGGGTGTCGGGGGCGGACGGCTGACGGGGCTCGCCGGGGGCGGGCGGCTGATGGGGCTCGCCGGGGGCGGATGGCAGCCTTCGGGACCTGTCGGCCGCGGTCCGGCATCCGTCAGCCGTCACCCCCGGCGATCCGTCCCAGCGCTGCCAGCGCCCGCTCCAGCACCGGCAGCGGCGGCGAGGCCAGCCCCACCCGCACGGCCGACGGTGTGCTCCGCGGGTCGACCGCGAACGCCGCCGCGGGAGTCACCGAGATCCCCGCCCTCGCCGCCGCCGCGACGAAGGTCTCCGCCCGCCAGGCCGCCGGCAGCTCCCACCAGACGTAGTACGAGCACGGGTCGGCCCGCAGGCGTGCGCCCCGCAGCACCCGCCGGGCCACCTCCTGCCGGGCCGCCGCGTCGGCACGCTTCGCCGCCTCGACCGCCGCCAGGGTCCCGTCCCCGATCCAGCGCACCGCCGCCTCCAGCGCGAATCCGCTCGGCGCCCACCCGCCGGACCGCAGCGCGCCCGCCACCCGCTCCCGCAGCCCGTCCGGGACGACCGCGAAGCCGGTGGTCAGTCCGGGGGCGAGCCGCTTGGACAGGCTGTCGATCAGGACGGTCCGCTCCGGTGCCAGGGCGGCGAGCGGCGTCGACCCGGGCCGGAGGAAGGACCAGATCGCGTCCTCCACCACCGGCAGGTCCACTCGGCGCAGCTCCTCGGTCAGTGCGGCCGCCCGCTCAGCCGGCAGGTTCGCCCCGGTCGGGTTCTGCAACCGCGGCTGGAGGTACACCGCGCGCAGCGGCGCCGCACGGTGGGCGGTGGCCACGGCGCCGGGCAGCAGCCCGTCCCCGTCCATCGCCAGCGGTACCAGCCGGATGCCGAGCCGCTGCGCCACCGCCTTGACCACCGGATACGTCAGCGCCTCCACCCCCAGCCGCTCACCCGGCCCGACCAGCGCGGACAGCGCGCCGGCGACGACCTGCCGCCCGTTCCCGCCGAACAGCAGGTGCTCCGGGCCGGCCTGCCAGGCGCCGGTCGACACCAGCCCCGCGAAGGCCCGCCGCGCCGCGGCCGTCCCGGCCGCGCCCACCGGTCGCAGCGTCTCGGCCAGCGCGTCCGGCCGCAGCAACGGCGCCAACCCCGGGGCCAGCAGCTCGGCCTGCCCGGGTGCGGTCGGGTAGTTGAGTTCCAGGTCGACGGGTGCGGTCGCGGGTTCGGCGAGCGCGACCAGCCCGCCCTCCGTCCCCTGCCCGGCCCGGACGAAGGTGCCCCGTCCGACCTCGCCGACGGTCAGCCCGCGCCGGGCCAGCTCCCGGTAGACCCGGGCCGCCGTCGAGGCGGCGATGCCGCGGCTGCGGGCGAACGCGCGCTGGGTGGGCAGCTGCTGGCCGGGCCGCAGCCGTCCGTCGGCGATCTCGGCGGCGAGGCCGTCGGCGATCAGGCGGTAGTCGTCCACCGGTGTCCAGCCAGCCCTTCCAGCGTTCCGTCCCCGGTAGCAGCGGATTGCACCGAGCGCAAAGTCATCATTGCATCGAGATCGCCGGGCGCTCTAGCCTCCTCGCATGGACGCGTTGACATCCGCCGTGAGGGGTCTGGACGCCGTGGACGGCCACGCCGTCCTGGGGATCGCCGCCGTGGCGCTGGGCATGGTGCTGTCGCCCGGCCCGAACATGATCTACCTGGTCTCCCGCTCGATCGCCCAGGGGCGGCGCGCCGGGCTGGTCTCGTTGACGGGCGTCGCGACCGGCTTCCTGGTCTACCTGGTCGCGGTGACGGCCGGGGTGGCCGCCGTCTTCTCCGTGGTGCCCGTGCTCTACACCGCTCTCAAGCTGGCCGGTGCGGGCTACCTGCTCTGGCTGGCCTGGAAGGCGGTCAAGCCGGGTGGCGCCGCGGTCTTCGCCCCGCAGCAGCTGCCCCCGGACCCGCCGCGCCGCCTGTTCGCGATGGGCTTCCTCACCTGCCTGCTCAACCCGAAGATCGCCATCATGTACATCTCGCTGCTGCCCCAGTTCGTGGCGCCCGAACGCGGCCACGTCGCGGTGCAGAGCCTGGTGCTCGGGCTGGTCCAGATCGCGATCGCGGTCACCGTCAACGGCCTGATCGCGCTGAGCGCGGGCACCATCGCCACGTTCCTCAACGGCCGCCCGGCCTGGCTGCGCGTCCAGCGCTACGCGATGGGCACCGTCCTCGGCGGCCTCGCCGTGCACATCGCCGCGGACCGGGCCAAGGCGGTCGCGGCGTAGCCCGCGCCCACCCGGCACCCACCCGTACCTGCCCGCACCGACCCGGCACCCACCTGCACCTGCCCGTACGCGCCCGGCACCCGCCCGTATGCGCGCACCCGCCGGCCCGGCCGGTCGGAGGACCCGCGAACCCGGTCGCTACCCCTCCCGGGCGGCCGCCCGCAGCACCTCGTAGCCCGCCTGCACGAAGCGGGCGCCGAGCGTCGTCCCGGTGTTGGCCAGCACCGCCACCGCGGTGGCCGACTGCGGGCAGAACCCGACCAGGGCGGTGAACCCGCGGGTCGCCCCCGCGTGGAAGTACAGGTCGCGGCCGCCCGAGCCGCGGTGGTTCCACACCAGGCACACCTCGTCGCCCGAGCGCGGCAGCCGCAGCCGGGGCCGCTGCACCTCGTGCAGGGCCGCTCCCAACTCCCCGCCGGCGCCGTCGACATGGGCCCGGAGGTAGCGCAGGGCATCCGCTCCGCTCGCCCGCACCGCCGCCGCACCCGGCAGTCCGGGGGCGTGCCACGGCGGCAACTCCCGCCCGCGCAGGTGCCCGACGGCCTGCCCCGGTGCGTCCGGCGCGCAGCTGGTGGCGCGCAGGCCCAGCGGTGCGCAGACGCGCTCGGCGAGCAGGGCCTCGTACGGCAGGCCGCTCCGCGCGGCGAGCACGTGCCCGAGCAGGGCGACCCCGTAGTTGGAGTACCGGTAGCGGCTACCCGGCCTGCTGCGCACGGTGGTTCCGGCCAGCGAGGCCCTCAACCGCGCCGCGTCGAAGGTCGCGTAGGGGTTGCTGCGCCACCTCGGCAGGGCCGCCGCCAGCAGCCCGGGCGGCAGCCGGGGCAGGCCGGAGGTGTGGGTGGCCAGGTGCAGCAGGCGGATCGGTTCGGAGGAACGCGTGGCGGGGGGTGGCCAGTCGGGCGGCAGCCGGCTCTCCAGCGGATCCTCCGGCGCGAGTTCGCCCCGTACCGTCAGGTCGGCCAGCAGCAGCGCGGTGAACGTCTTGCTGACCGAGCCGAGTTCGAAGACCGTCTCCGGTGTGCACGCCCCCGCGTGCGCCCCGCGGCCGGTCCGACCGTGGCAGCGGACCTCCTCCCGCGCCCCGCGCGCGAGGGCCACCGTGACGGCGGTGGCGTACGGTTCGGCCGCCCGCACCGCCGCCGACACCGCGGCGTCCAGCTCGCTCACGCGGCCGCCGCGTCGGCGCCCAGTGCCCGGGCCAGGGTGATGTCGCCCGCCAGGACGGCGACCACCGCCGTGTGCTGGTTCTCCCGGAACGCCTCCTCCCGGTCGTCGCTCACCGGATCGTTGGCGTCGCGGGGCACCAGTCCGTCCGCGCGCTGGACGGCGGCCAGGGCGTCCCAGCCCTGGCGCCCGGTGATCGGTTCGCCGATGCACGCGTCCACCATGAGGAGTTCGACGGCCAGGTCCCACTGCCCGATCTCCAGCCAGATGTCCAGCCAGGCCGGGAGCCAGTCGTGCAGGTAGTCGCGGATCGGTTCGGGGAGGCCCTCCGGGTGCGCTCCCCAGTCGGTGAGGTGGAAGACGGTGTGGGTGTTCTGGTAGGCGATCTCCCACTCGACGGCCCAGGGCTCGGGCAGGGCACCGAGCCAGGTGCCGGCCGTCAGGGCGGCCCAGTCCGGCTGGTGGCTGAGGCCGATCAGCCGCCGGGCGTTGGCGATGGCGAGCCGCCGGTTGCCCTGGATCTCGATGGCGTGCGCGGCCCGCAGCCTACCGATCGACTCGAGGAGGTCGTCCAGGGCGGGGTGGCGGTAGCCGGCCCGGGCGAAGTGGCCGTAGAGCTCCAGCGGGTCGCTCATCGTGACGTGGCGCAGCTGCCGCTCGTACAGCAGGTCCCCCTCGCGCAGCTGCTCCCACGCGTAGTCGAGGAGTTCCCGGGCGGCTCGTGTGCCGGCCGGACCGGCGACGCCGTCGCGCAGGACCACCGAGGCGGCCAGGGCGAGCTCGCCGAGCGGTTTGTAGGCGTCGTTGGGGGTGGCGAGGTCGACGACGGTGTTGTCGGGGATCCGGCCGAGGCCGTCGCGGTGGGCGGCGTGCAGCCAGGTCAGTGCGCGGGAGCCGAACCGCTGCGCGGTGGCGAGGACGTGGGTGTCGATCATGCCGCTCGGCCCCCTTCGGCGTCCGACGGCCGGGCGCGGTCGAGCAGCCGGCGGGCGACGGCCAGCTCCAGCCCGGTTCGGGCGCTGCCGTCACCGGCCAGGGCGATCCGGTCCAGCACCGGTTCGAGGTCGAGCCGCGACCGCCCGCCCTCGGCCTCCGTCCAGGCGAGCCAGCGGGCGAGCCGGGCGGCGGTGGTGAGGTCGCGCCGCAGCATCGAGCGGACGGTGCCCCGGGCCAGCGCCAGGGCGTGCGCGAGGGCGGCGTCGTGGACCGGGCCGTCCAGGGTGGGCAGGGCGAGCACGGACAGCTGGGACATCCGCACCGACCAGGCCTGCCAGCCGAGGTCCTCCGGGCCGGGCAGCGGGGCCGGCCGCGGCACGGCCTCCGCGTGGCCGGCGCGGACGAGCAGCCGCCCGGCTGCCCAGTCCTGCCAGGCGATGACCAGCGCGGCCTGTTCGGAGGGGGGTGCCGGTGCGGGGACCACGCGTCGCGCCTCGGCCAGCAGGGCGGCGGTGGCCGGGTCGGGCTCGCCGCCGCCGAACAGGGACGGCGCGAGGAGGTCCGCACCGAGCAGCCGCACGGCGGCCAGCAGCGGGCGGGGTACGGCGGCGTCCGGCTCCACGAGTGCGGCCGGATCCCCGCCGCCCCGGAGGGCGTCGAGGGTCCGGCCGGCCACCCGCTCGACGGCCGCGGCGTACTGTTCACGCAGTGACGTCTCGGCGAATGGCATCAGTGGTGTGCCTCCTTGCTGAGGAGGGCCGGCCGGGTCGTCGGACCGGCCCGGTCATCAGTCGACGAGGTCGTCCCGGCTCACCGGGTCGGCTTCTCCTTGGGGGGCTTCGGAGAGGTCAGCAGCAGGCCGGCCAGCAGCGACGCCCCAGCGGCCTCGGGCAGGTACGTGGGCGCGTCGGACACGACGGCCTCGTCCTCCACCATCAGGCTCGCGAGTGTCTCGGCTTCGGAGAGCGTCGCGCTCTGTGACGCCGAAGCGGATTCCGTACGGAACTGAGTAAGCATCAGATCTGCCTCCTCACATGGCGTCATCACCCGGTCGGGTGATGCCCCTGTTCGACACTACGTGTGCGACTGATTACCCGCAATCCCCCTGGTCGAGCCGCTGCGTCGATGCGCGGTGTGGGCCCGGCCGCGGGGAGTCGGTACGGTCGGGGGCATGACCACAGCCTTGATCACCGGCGCGACCGCCGGCATCGGAGCCGCGTTCGCCCGACGGCTCGCCCGCAGCGGCTACCGGCTCGTCCTGGTGGCCCGCGACGCCGAACGCCTGGAGCGCGCGAGCGCCGACCTGAACGCGCAGTACGGCGTCGAGGCGGAGGTGCTGCGCGCGGACCTCGCGACGGAGGAGGGCATCGCCGCCGTGGAGGCCCGGCTCGCCGACTCCGAGCGCCCGGTGGACCTGCTGATCAACAACGCCGGGTTCGGCAACAAGGGCGCCTTCGGCGCCGTCCCGCTCCAGGCCGAGCTGGACATGGTGAAGGTGCACATCGAGGCGGTGCTGCGGCTGACCACGGCGGCCCTGCCGGGGATGCGCGAGCGCGGGCGCGGGGCGATCGTCAACGTCGCCTCGGTGGCGGCCTTCCTGCCGCGCGGCACGTACGGGGCGAGCAAGGCGTGGGTGGTCAGCTTCACCCAGGGCGTGCTGCGCGACCTCGGTGGCACCGGGGTGCGGATGATGGCGCTGTGCCCGGGGTTCACCCGGACCGAGTTCCACGAGCGGGCCGGCATGGGCACCGGGAACATCCCGTCCTGGTCCTGGCTCTCGGCCGAGCGGGTGGTGGCGGAGGCGATGCGCGACCTGGCGCGCGGCAAGTCGTTGTCGGTGCCGGGCAAGCGCTACAAGGCGGCGGTGGCCGTCGCCCGGGTGCTGCCCTCCGGCAGGCTCGGCGGCCTCTCCTCGAAGGCGGCGCGCACCTACCGGACGGACTGACGCCCGCGGCGGGCGGGCGGGGCGGAGGATGTGGAGCGGAATAGAGCGGCGCTCACTATTAGTTTGCCTAACTATGAGCTACCCCCGCTATGCTGGCACCCACCCGCCCGCCGCCGCGCCGCCGTCGCGCGTCCGACCCAGGGAGGCCCGTCCTTGAGGCCCGCCGCCATCGACTGGACCCCGCCCGACCGCGCTGCGGGCGAGCCCCGCCCGCCCGCGCAGTGGCGGCGGATCCTCGCGCTCTTCCGCCCGTACCGGGGCCGCCTGGCCGCCGTCGGGCTGCTGGTGGCCGCCTCCGCGGTGGTCTCCGTCGTCTCGCCGTTCCTGCTGAGGGCCGTCCTGGACACCGCCATCCCGCAGGGCCGCACCGGCCTGCTGAGCCTGCTCGCGCTCGGGATGATCCTCACCGCCGTGGTGAACAGCATCTTCAACGTGCTGCAGACGCTGATCTCCACCACCGTCGGCCAGCGGGTCATGCACGACCTGCGCACCGCCGTCTACGGCCACCTCCAGCGGCAGTCGCTGGCCTTCTTCACCCGCACCCGCACCGGCGAGGTGCAGTCCCGGATCGCCAACGACATCGGCGGCATGCAGTCCACGGTGACCTCCACCGCCACCAGCCTGGTCTCCAACCTCACCGCGGTGATCGCCTCGATCGTCGCCATGGTCGCGCTGGACTGGCGGCTGACCGTCGTCTCGCTGCTGCTGCTCCCGCTGTTCGTGTGGATCAGCCGACGGGTCGGGCGGGAGCGCAAGAAGATCACCACCGAGCGGCAGAAGCAGCTGGCCGCCATGAGCTCGGCGGTGCAGGAGTCGCTCTCCGTCAGCGGCATCCTGCTCGGCCGCACGATGGGCCGCTCCGACTCGCTCGCCCGGGAGTTCACCGGGCAGTCCGACCAGCTGGCGGACCTCGAGGTGCGGGCCAGCATGGCCGGGCGCTGGCGGATGAACACCATCCAGATCGTGATGGCCGCGATGCCCGCGCTGATCTACTGGGCGGCCGGGCTGACCTCCGCCGCCGGCGCGCCGATCGTCTCGGTCGGCACCCTGGTCGCCTTCGTCACCCTCCAGCAGGGCCTGTTCCGCCCCACCGTGAGCCTGCTGTCCACCGGCGTCGACGTCCAGACCTCGCTCGCGCTGTTCCAGCGCATCTTCGAGTACCTCGACCTGCCGGTGGAGATCGCCGAGCCCGCCCGCCCCGTCACCCTCGACGACATCCGCGGCGAGGTCCGCTTCGAGGCCGTCGACTTCCGCTACGACCCCGAGCAGCAGCGCCCGACCCTGGCCGGCGTCGACCTCGCGGTCCCCGCCGGGAGTTCACTGGCCGTGGTCGGCGAGACCGGCTCGGGCAAGACCACCCTCAGCTACCTCGTCCCCCGGCTGTACGACGTCACCGGCGGCCGGGTCACCCTGGACGGCGTGGACGTGCGCGAACTGTCCTTTGACACCCTGGCCCGCGCGGTCGGGGTGGTCTCCCAGGAGACCTACCTCTTCCACGCCTCGGTCGCCGAGAACCTGCGCTTCGCCAAACCGGGCGCCAGCGACGCCGAACTGGTCGAGGCCGCCCGGGCCGCGCAGATCCACGAGACCATCGCCGCCCTCCCGGAGGGCTACGACACCCTGGTCGGCGAACGCGGCTACCGCTTCTCCGGCGGTGAGAAGCAGCGCCTCGCGCTGGCCCGCACCATCCTGCGCAACCCGCCGGTGCTGATCCTGGACGAGGCGACCAGCGCCCTGGACAACCGCACCGAGCGCGCCGTCCAGCAGGCCGTCGACACGCTGGCCGCCGGCCGCACCACCATCACCATCGCGCACCGGCTCTCCACGGTGCGTTCCGCGGACCAGATCGCGGTGCTGGACCGCGGCGAAGTGGTCGAACTCGGCACCCACGACGAGCTGGTGGAGCTGGACGGCCGGTACGCGGCGCTGCTGCGCCGGGAGGCTCCGGCGGCGGCCGCCCTGTCGGACGCGGCCCTCGGGCACGCGTGACCGGGCAGGTGGGGGCGGACCCGTACCTCCGGGCCCGGGTGGCTCCGTACGGCCGGGCCCGCGTGACCGTGCCCGCGTGACCGTGCACGCGGGGGCGGGCCCGTACGGCCCGGCACGCGCGGCGGACCAGGATGAGCAGGGCGGTCAAGCCGCCTTCGGCACCTCGTTGTAGCTCTCCACGACCTCCTGGCCGGAGAGCCGCTGGATCGCCGCCATCACCTCGTCGGTCACGTGCCGGCGGGCCTTCAGCGAGCGGGCCTGCCCGTGCAGCTCGTCGAAGTGCAGCGGCTCGCCGAAGCGGACCGTCACCTTCTTGATCCGCGGCACCCGCTTGCCCACCGGCAGGATCTGCTCCGGGCCCTCCAGGGCCACCGGAACCACCGGCACGCCCGCCGTCAGGGCCAGCCAGGCGACGCCCGTCTTGCCCCGGTAGAGGCGGCCGTCCAGCGACCGGGTGCCCTCCGGGTAGATGCCGAAGGCCTTGCCCGCCTCGAGGATCTCCAGCGCCGACTCCAGTGAGGCCTGGGCGGAACGGTAGGTGCCGCGTTCGACGGGCACCGCACCGATCGACTCGAAGAAGCCCTTGGACAGGCGGCCCTTGAGGCCCGTGCCGGTGAAGTACTCGGCCTTGGCGAGGAAGTGGACGCGGCGCGGGGCGGTCAGCGGGATCACCACGCTGTCGATGAAGGACAGGTGGTTGCTGGCCAGGATCACCCCGCCCTTGCGCGGCACGTTCTCGACACCCTCGATGACCGGGCGCCAGATCCCGCGCGAAACGGGTTTCAGCACCAGCCTGGTGGCGAGATCGAGCATGTTCCCTCCCTGGACGAACGACCGCCCGGGAGGTGCCCGGGCCCGCATCAGATCCGCAGACTACGACACCGACCCCCGCGCCCGTCCACTCCCGGACGCCGTGGCGCACACCACGGCGGGTAGGGTACGGCCGTCCGAAAACGTGCACCACCCGCAGTACCAGGAGGACCCGATGGAGACCATCGAGGACATCAAGGCGATGTTCGACCGCTTCGACAAGAACGGTGACGGCAAGATCACCCCGGCCGAATACGCGCTGGCCGCCAACGAGATGGGCGACCACGGTGTCACGCTCGCGATGGCCGAGGCGCTGGTCCACTCGATGGACACCCGTCACCAGGGGTACCTGGACTTCGAGGAGTTCCTGGCGGCGCGCCAGCGCTGACCTCGCGCCGACGGGGCGGTCGCCGCAGCAGCGGCGACCGCCCCGTCACCCGTCGGTCACCCGTCGGTCACCCGTCGGTCACCCGTCGGTCACCCGTCGGTCACCCGTCGGTCACCCGTCAGCCTGTCAGCCCGTCACCGGGAACACCCGGCGCACCACCCGCTCCGCCGCTCCGCCGTCGTCCCAGACGCAGAACCTGGCCCGGAACCGCGCCCGGGCCGCCGGCTCCGGATCGCCCGCCCGCAGTGCGCGCGCCAGCCCGTCCACATCCACCGTGACCGCGCCCGGCGGCTCCTCGAACAGGTCGAAGTAGACGCCGCGCTCGTGCCGGTACTCCTCCCAGTCCGGCGCGAATATCACCACCGGCCGGTCCAGCACCGCGTAGTCGAACATCATCGACGAGTAGTCCGTCACCAGCGCGTCCGCCGCCAGGTAGAGGTCCTCGACGGTCGGGTGCGCCGAGACGTCCATGATCTCCGCCGCGTCCTCGCCGGCCGACAGGTCGCCCGGGCCGCCGGTGTGGAAGTAGTGGGTGCGCACCAGCAGGGTGAAGCGCGGGCCGAGCCGCCGGGCCAGCTCGGCCACGTCCAGCAGCGGCACGTAGCCGCCCTTGCCGCCGCGGTGGGTCGGTGCGTACAGCACCGCCGTGGTGCCGGGCCGCAGCCCCAACCGCTCGCGCATCGCCCGGACTTCCTCGGGCGTGGCGTTGGCCAGCCGGTCGTTGCGCGGGTAGCCGGTGTCCAGCATCTCGTACCGGCCGGGGAAGGCCTTGGCGAAGTGCTCGCTGGTGTGCGGATTGGAGGACACCAGGAAGTCCCAGCGGTCTATGGCCTCCTGGAGCCGGTCGAAGTCCATCCCCTCGGCGGCCTCCGGGCGGCCCCGCAGGTCCATGCCCATCGCCTTGAGGGGCGTGCCGTGCTGGGTCTGGACGTGCACCGTGCCCGGCCGCTTCACCATCGTGCGCGGGAAGTTGACGTTGTTGACGAAGTACTTGGCGGTCGCCATCGCCTTGAGGTACGCGGGGGTGTTGACGATCACGTACGGCACACCGGGCGGCATGGTGGCGGCCTGGGCGCGGTTCTCCACCACCCACACGCCGCGGATCTGCGGGGCGAGTTCCTTCGCCTTCTCGTAGATCGCCGCCGGGCTGCAGGCGTAACCCCGGTGCCAGTACGCGGCGTAGACCGCCAGGTGCTCGTCCAGCGGGAGCCGGCGGAAGGCGTTGTACGCGGTGAACCGGGCGCCGCTGCGCACCCCCTTCTTCACCGCCGGCGCCACCGCCCGTGCCCCGCGCTTGAGGTCGCGCGGCAGGCGGCCGGTGCGGCGCAGCTCCGCGTAGGCGATCCGGGCGCCGCGCGCGGCCAGCCGGTACTGGACGCCGCGCACGCCGCCGGGGAAGCGGTAGTCGGCCGGCCGGTGCCGCTCGAAGTGCTCGGAGATCCGGCGGAAGAAGTCCTTGCGCAGGTCGGTGGGGACGAGCCCGGGGGTGTCGTAGACGTTCAGCGCCTGGCGCAGGGTCCGGTCGAAGACCAGGGTGCGCAGCGACTCCGGGACGGGCGAGCCGGGGCGGCCGGAGCGGCCCCAGCGGTCGATGAAGGCGAAGATCGCGTCGTACTGCGCGAACACGTCGGCGTGCTTGGGGGAGGCCGTGGCGGTGATCGCGCCGTCGCGGCCGCGACGGTAGAAGTAGCAGGGGCGGTCGAGGTAGCGCAGCCGCTCGGCGGCCAGCAGCGCGGGGTAGGTGACCGAGATGTCCTCGTAGTAGCCGCGGCCGAAGGAGACGCCCAGGCCCTCCAGGAAGGCCCGGCGGAAGACCTTGTTCCACACCGACATCACGGTCTGGAACAGCGCCGGGTGCTCGGCCACGGTGCAGCCCTCGACCAGCGGGGAGCCGACCAGCACGTGCCGCCAGGGGTTGGGCTCGGTCCCGCCGTCCGGGTAGACGTGGACGAAGTCGGTGAGCAGCACGTCGGCCGGGGTCTCCCGGCGGCGCTCCTCCTCCAGTTCGTCGAGGATCACGCCGACCGTCCGCTCGGGCACCCAGTCGTCGCTGTCCACGAACCAGACGTACTCCCCGCGCACCTGCGGCAGGGCGGCGGCCCGGGCGCCGCCGAGGCCCTGGTTCTCGGTGAGGTGCAGGACCCTGAGGCGGGGGTCGCGGGCCGCGTAGGCGTCCAGGATCGCGCCGGAGCCGTCGGGGGAGAGATCGTCGACCGCGATCACCTCGAAACGGGTCTCGGCGGCGTTGGTCTCGCCGAGGATCGAGTCGAGGCAGCGCGGCAGGTACCGCTCCACGCCGTGGACCGGGAGCACGATGCTGAGGAGGAGGGACACGCTGGCCGAGTCTACCGATCCACCGCACGCGACCTGCGCGGACGTCCGCCCGGCGGCGGCGGGCGGGGGAGGGGCCCGGAACCGCCGGTGCCGGGCCCCGTGCGGGGCGGCACCGGCAGTCTGGTCGGCGGCCCGGCCGACCCTCTACGGCCGGCCGCCGGTCCGGGCACCCTGCGAGCCTGGCCACCGCAGCGTCGAGGTGACCGGGCAGTGGCTCGCGGGAGCCGGAGTTCGATCGAGTCGATGATCAGTTGATTCATCACTCGAACGCGCGCGTGATGCGGTGCGGGCAACAGCGCGTTGTCACAGATATTGCTTGGAGGATCGACGCGAGTCAATCCCTCGTATGTGTTCACTTCCTGAAGCAGCCCGCTGACGTCGGCCGGGGCGCAAATGATCGTTTTGTCGATCTGGTGGCTGTCCCCTGGCTGTCCCCTATATGCGGGCGGGGGTGCCGGGGGTGTCCGGTCGCGGAGTGCCGGGCGTCCGGTCGGGGCGTCCGGTCGGTACTCGGCGGAGCTGGGGCGGCTCGTCCGGCGCGGGCCACCGCACCGTCGGGGTCGCGCCGATCGCCAGGGTCGCGCCGCGCGCCCGGCGCGCACGGCGGCGGACGGGCGCCGGGTGCGTGCCTCCTGGCCCTGCTGACGGACAGCGGGTCGTGCACCATCATTGATGCCTAGTCGTGACCGCCCGGGTGGCCCCTGGTGCATCGTCAGTTGACGCCGCACGATACGGTGGCACCACACCAAGGACGGTTGCACGAAGGCCCTCTGTCACGGATAGTCTTCGCCTCACGGCCCTGGCGCCTCGTAGGGGTGGGAAAACTGATGGAACACATGCAAGTGCGGACTCGGCCCCGGGTGCCGGCGATCCAGTGCGGTGTCGGTGCGACCGGCCGCCGGATCGACCGACACCTGGCCGTGCTCGGCGCGCCCGCACTCCCGGCGGTGGACACCGCCGAGGCACTCGGGCTGATAAGGGAGTTGACGCCGCGCGGCGCCGACGCCCAGGCGGCGGCCCGCCGTCGCCACACCCGGGTCTCGCTGCTGGCGCCGCTGCGCAGGCTGCGCCGGAGCCTCTTCGGCGGACGCGGCTAGCGGCCGCCCGGTCGCGGCCGTACGGCCCCGACGCGACCCGGCGGACCACCTGGTGCGTCGGGTCCTCGTCGTACCCGGGGCGCCGCCCCTCGGACGTCGCCCTGTGGTCTGAACCTCTCACGCTCCGCGACCGCGCCCGCCCGACGAGGGGCGCGTACGGCGGGGTGGTCCTTCCGGCCCGCTGACCTGGGTGAGGATGGCGCCATGGCGGACAACAACCACTCCCCGGCAACCGGATCGACCGGGTCCTTCCAGACCACCACCCTGGAGATCACCACCGGCAAGCGCGAGGTCGCGCTCGACATCACGGACCGCTGCGCCGAGTTCCTCAACGAGCGGGCCGCCGGGCGCGACGGCCTGCTCAACGTCTTCGTCCCGCACGCCACGGCCGGGATCGCCGTGCTGGAGACCGGCTCCGGCAGCGACGACGACTTCCTCGCCGTCCTGCGCGACCTGCTCCCGCCCGACGACCGCTGGCGCCACCGGCACGGCAGCCCCGGCCACGGGCGGGACCACGTGGTGCCCGGCCTGGTCGCCCCGCACGCCACCCTGCCGGTGATCGGCGGGCAACTGGCGCTCGGCGTCTGGCAGTCCGTGGTGCTCATCGACACCAACGGCGACAACCCGCGGCGCACCGTGCGGCTGTCCTTCCTCGGTTAGGGCCGTCCTCCAGGTCAGGGCCGTCCTTCCCCGGTCAGGGGCGTCCTTCCTCGGTCAGGGCTGTGCGGACGGGCCGGCGGCGACGTGTCCGGCCACGACGGCGAGGTAGCGCTCGATCGCCAGGTGCTGACAGAGCAGGGCGATCGGGCGACCGAGCCGGGCGTACCACGCGGACAGCCGGGAGAACGCGGTGACCTCGAACCACACCTCGCCGTCGGCGTCCATCGACACCACGAACGACTCCTCGCCGCGCTCCGGGTGCCCGGGCAGCGTCCCGTAGGCGAACCCGATCCGCTGCGGTCCGTCCACCGTCCACACCACCCGGCAGGGGATCACCAGCCGCGGCCACCGGCTGCCCGGCAGGGCCAGCCGCAGCAGGACGGTGGCCCCCTCCCGGACCGGGCCGCCGGGCCACACCGCGAAGCCCGTCCCCAGCTGGGTGCCCCAGCCGAGCACGTACCGCCCGGCCCGCTCCAGCACCTCCGGCCCGCGCCCCAGGTGCACCCTCCGCCGCAGGTGCGCGTACCCGTCGGGCAGCCGCCCGCCCCGGGTGGCTCCCACCTCGGGATAGGTCGGCGCGGCGGCCCGGGCGGCGCGCAGGCGCTGGTGGAGATCGGTGACCATGCGGGACACGCTAGTCCGGGCGTGCGGAGGCGACGGAGGTGGGGGCGCCTTGCCGTACGCCGGAGGCCGGGAGTAAGAAGGCGGTATGACTGACAGCGCGACGGGCGGCGGTGCCGGGGTGGCCGAGGGCGCGGCGGTGTGCGCGCCGGCGCCGGACGGCTCGGCGGAGGCGGCGCTGCGACACGACCCGCAGTCGACCGGGCCGCGTGCGGACTGCGTCCTGTGCGGGGAGCCGACGGAGCTGCCGGCGGACGAGCCGGGCAGCACGCTGTGCCCGGTGTGCGCCTGGCAGCAGGCGCAGCGGGTGGCGTGCTCGGGCTGAGGCCGAACCAGGGCTCGGGCCGGGGGGCGAGCCAGGACCCAGGCCGAGGACGGACCCGGGTGCGGGTTCGGTTCGAGGACGGACGCCGTCTTCGGGTGGAGGGCGGTCCGGGCTAGGCTCCGGTGCCCGTCCGTGGTGGGGCCGGGGTGTCGCCGTAGGACTCCAACAGGTCGCGCAGCAGCGTCGCGAGCTGCTCGCGGTCGTCCCCGCCGAGGGCCCGCAGCAGGCGGTCCTCGTTGGCCAGGTGGAGGGGCAGGATCCGGTCGACGGTCTCCAGGCCGTGGTCGGTGAGGCGGATCTTCACCGAGCGGCGGTCGCCCTCGTCGCGCACCCGGGTGACCAGGCCCTTGTCCTGCATCCGGTCCACCCGCAGCGTGATGGCCCCGGTGGTGACCAGGGAGGTCCTGAGGAAGGCGCCCGCCGTCAGCTCGTAGGGAGCACCGGAGCGCCGGAGCGTGGAGAGGACATCGAACTCGCCGGGCTCGAGGCCGTGCTCGGCGAGGAAGTCCTTGATCTCCTTGTCCCACATGCGGGAGATCCGCATGATGCGCCCGACGACGCCGATGGGCGAGAAGTCGATGTCGGGGCGTTCCCGGCGCCACTGGTCCAGCAGTGCTCCGACCGCGTCGGTCATGGGTCACCTCGCTTTCGGCGTTTACCTTAGCACTCATTTAGTTGACGCTCACCTGATGGCTCGTTATCTTAGTACTCATCTAACAAGCACTCACCTTGTGAGCGGTGATCCTGATGCCCTTGACGCGGGTACGCGGAACCGAAGTGCACTACGAAGTCGACGGCCACGGGCCCGGTCTGGTGCTGGTGCACGGCACGGGCGGTGACGCCGAGAAGGTCTTCGGCAACGTGGTGGACCACTTCAGCGAAACCCGCACGGTGGTCCGGCCCAACCTCAGCGGCAGCGGTCAGACCACGGACGACGGCTCGGAGCTGACCGTCGACCTCATAGCCGAGCAGGTCGCCGCAGCCACCCGGGCGGCGGTGAGCGGCCCCGTGGACCTGCTCGGCTTCTCGCTCGGCGCGGTCGCCGCCGCCGCGGTCGCGGCCACCCGGCCCGAACTGGTGCGCCGTCTCGTGCTGGTGGCGGGCTGGGCCCACTCCACCGGCCCGCGGGACCGGTACTACTTCCGGACCTGGCGCCAACTCCTGGACACCGACCGGGAGCTGTTCAAGCGCTTCTCGGCGTTGACCGGATTCAGTCCGGCAGCCCTGGACCGCTTCGGCCACCAGGGGCTCGCTGACTCCCTGGCGGACAGCTGGCCACCGCCCGGCATCGGCCGGCAGATCGAGCTGGGCGGCCGGGTGGACCTCCGCCCCCTGCTCCCGGCCATCAGCGCACCGACCCTGGTGGTCGGATTCGCCGACGACGCGATGATCCCGGTCGAGGGCTCGCGCCAGCTGCACGCCGCCATCGCGGGCAGTCGGCTCGTCGAGGTCGAGGACCAGGGGCACATGGACTGGTTCGCCGATCCCAGCGGCCTGGTCGATCTCACCCGCGAGTTCCTCGACGCTTCCTAATGTTGTTGGCAAGCGGCTGCGGTGACCGGCGGTGCGACCTGGTAGCACCGCCGGTCACGGATCAGGGCCCACAGGACGTTGACGCGTCGGCGGGCAGGGGCGAGCACGGCTTGGACGTGCCGCTTTCCCTCGGCGCGCTTGCGGTCGTAGAACTTCCGCGAGTTCGGGTCGTACCGGATGCTGACCAGCGCGGAGGTGTAGAAGACGCGCTGGAGCCGGCGGTGGTAGCTGACCGGCCGGTGGAGGTTGCCGCTGACCTTGCCCGAGTCGCGAGGGGCGGGGGCGACACCGGCGAAGGCCGCCAGGGCGTCCGGGGACGCGAAGCCGTCGAGGCCGCCACCGATGGCGGCCAGGAACTCGGCGCCGAGCACCGTGCCGATGCCCGGGACGCTCTCGACTATGTCGGCGAGTTCGTGCTCGCGAAACCGTCCCTCGATGAGCTTGTCCATCTCGGCGATCTGCTCGTTGAGGGCCATCACCCCCTCGGCCAGGGTGTGGACCAGCTTCGCGATGGTCTTCTCCCCGGGAGCGGAGGTGTGCTGCCGCTCGGCGGCCTCAACTGCCGTCTCGGCAAGGGATCTTGCGTTCCTGACCTTGCGGTTGGCCAGCCACTTGGCCAGTCGCGTGACCCCGGCGCGTCGAATCGCCGCCGGCGTCTGGTAGCCGGTCAGCAGCTTGAGCGGACCGACGTTGGTCACGTCCAGGGCCCGCTCCAGGGCTGGGAACATGCTCAGCAGGGTGCCGCGCAGGCGGTTGACCGCGCGAGTACGGTCCTCGACCAGATCGGCCCGCCGACCGGTCAGCAGCTTCAGTTCGATTGCTGCCTCGTCGCCGGGACGGATCGGCTGCAGGTCGCGGCGCATCCGGGCCTGGTCGGCGATCACGTAGGCGTCGCGGGCGTCGGTCTTGCCCTCGCCGCGGTAGCCGTCGGACGCCCGGTTCACCAGGCGGCCGGGGATGTACAGGACCTCCTGGCCGTGGGGGACCAGCAGGCTCAGCAGCGGGGCCGGCTCCCCACCGGTCATGTCGATCGCCCAGGTCACCTGGGCGCCGTCGGCCAGGGCGAGGACGTCGCCGATCAGCCGCAGCAGCTCGGGCTCGTCGTTGGCCACCCGCCGCGACAGCAACGTCTTCCCGTCGGCGTCCAGAACCAAGCCGTGATGGTGGCCCTTGCCGCTGTCGATCCCCGCCCATATCCGACTCATCGCGCTCCTGACGTGCGTGTTCATGCCGTTCGTACCACGGACGACCTCGCCGGCATTGCTCTACTCAGCGACTTGTTCGCACTTCCTAATCGGCGGCCGAGTCGTCGTGGGGTGCCGGGCGGCGAAGCGTTGGAAGCCACGAAACGGCAGCCGACTGATAGCCACACCCAGCACCCCTGGGCGACCCAACCTTACGAGCGGCTCGATCAACCCGATCAAGAAGGTAGAGCCGACTGACGCCGCCGCCGACCCCTGCGGCGGGGCGCCCGCCGCACGACCGGTCACCCCGCAGGTCGCACGGCCGGTCACACCGCCGGTAGCACGGCCGGTCACCCGACCAATCGTCCGACTGATCATTCGACCGAACAGAGGAGTCCCCATGTCGTTCCTGGCGCCCGACTACCCCGAAATCCGGTACGACCGCGACGAGGGCGAGACCAACGTCGCCTCGTTCCGCCCGGCGGGCACACCGCCCGACTACGTCGCACCGAACGGCTCGACGTTCCACTACCTGTCGACCCGGCTCAGCACCAACGGCCTGTACGGCCTGTACCAGAACCGGCTCACCGGTGAAGCGGGCGGCACCAGCCCGCACTTCCACAAGACGATGTCGGAGTCGTTCTACGTCCTCTCCGGCGAGATCCACGTCTTCGACGGCGAACGCTGGTTCGACGCCGCCCGGGGCGACTACCTCTACATCCCGCCCGGCGGCGTGCACTCCTTCGGCAACATCTCCGGCGAACCGGCCGAGTTCCTGATGCTGTTCTCCCCCGGCGCCGCCCGGGAGGGCTACTTCGAGGGACTGGCGGACGTGGCGACCATGACCGAGGAGGAGCGCGCGGCCTTCTTCGTCCGCCACGACAGCTTCTTCGCCGACATGACCAAGGGCCCGGCGGCGGACTCCTGGCAGGACCGCGCGGCCCTGCGCAAGTCCTTCAAGACCCGCTGACCGCAGGCAGCTGCTCCGGCTGCGTCTCCCGCCTCGGCTCCGGCTCCCGCTCCCGCTCCGGCTTCGTCTCTAGTGCTGTGACCGAGAAGGTTCGCCGGGTTTGGCGGTGGTGCCGCCTGAACCGGTTGGATGTCGGTGGACATCCGATCCGGTGTGGGGAGGCGTGGTGGCGGAGCCGGTCAAGGTCTGAGGTTCCCCCGAGGTGCGGAAGGTTGCCGGACATGGCCTGATGGGCCGTGAGAAGGGAGCCTTTGCCATGGCTGCACCGATGAAGTACCCGCC
>NZ_JBIDAK010000007.1:75222-255492 GCF_043202455.1 Kitasatospora sp. NPDC048194 | reverse complement strand
CCGCGGCCGGTGCCGACCAGCAGCGCGGTCGGGGTGGCCAGGCCCAGGGCGCACGGGCAGGCGATGATCAGCACGGCCACGGCCGCCGTGAAGGCGGCGGTGGAGTCACCGGTGGCGAGCAGTCGGACGACCAGCGTGGCCAGCGCGATCAGGATGACCACCGGGACGAAGACGGCGGAGATCCGGTCGGCCAGGCGCTGGGCGGCGGCCTTGCCGTTCTGGGCGTCCTCGACCAGCCTGGCCATCCGGGCGAGCCGGGTGTCCGCGCCGACCCTGGTCGCCTCGACGACCAGCCGGCCGCCGACGTTGACGGTGGCGCCGGTGACGGCGTCGCCGACGCCGACCTCGACCGGCACCGACTCGCCGGTGAGCATCGAGGCGTCCACCGCGGAGCTGCCCTCGACGACCGTGCCGTCGGTGGCGATCTTCTCGCCCGGACGCACCACGAAGCGCATCCCGACGGCCAGGCGGTCCACCGGCAGCCGGATCTCCCGGCCGCCCGCCGGTCGGCCGCGACCGTCCTCGGCCGAGGGCGCTCCGGCTCCGCCTCCCCCGTCCTGGAGCACGGTGACGTCCTTGGCGCCGAGGTCGAGCAGGGTACGCAGGGCGGCGCCGGCGCGGTGCTTGGAGCGGGCTTCGAGGTGGCGGCCGAGCAGGATCAGCACCGTGACGGCGGCGGCGGTCTCCAGGTAGAGCGCGGAGGAGGCGTCGGTGCCGCCGATCGAGAGCGAGAAGTCGTGGTGCATGCCCGGCATGCCGGCGTGACCCCCGAACAGCGCCCAGACGGACCAGCCGAAGGCGGCCAGGGTGCCGAGCGAGACCAGGGTGTCCATGGTCGCGGCGCCGTGCTTGAGGTTGGTCCAGGCGGCGCGGTGGAAGGGCAGTCCGCCGTGGACGACGACCGGGCCGGTGAGGGCGAAGGCCAGCCACTGCCAGTTCGTGAACTGCAGGGCGGGGACCATGGAGAGCAGCACCACCGGGACGCTGAGCACGGCGCTGACCAGCAGCCGGTCGCGGTGCGGCTCGGGGGGCGGCGCCGGCTCGGCGGCGGTGGCGTCGGCCGGTTGCGGGGCGGCGGGTGCCGGGGGCGGCGGGGGTTCGGCGGTGTAGCCGGTCCGCTCGACGGTGGCGATCAGGTCGTCCACCGTGATGCCGGGGCCGTAGTCGACCCGGGCCTTCTCGGTGGCGAAGTTGACGGTGGCCTCGACGCCGTCCATCCGGTTGAGCTTCTTCTCGATCCGGGCCGCGCAGGAGGCGCAGGTCATCCCGCCGATCGACAGCTCGACCCGGTCCCTGGCCCCGACATCCGGGGCGGACGTGCTCATGCGGTTCAGCTCCTTGGTGGGGGCGTTCGGCGGGGGCCACTGGGGCGGGCCCCCGCCGTACCGGGGTGGGTCAGGCGCTGCGGCCGACCAGCTCGTACCCGGCCTCGTCGACGGCGGCCCGGATCTGCTCCTCGTCCAGCGGGGCGGCGGAGGAGACGGTGACGGTGCCGGCCTGGGCGTCGGCGGCCACGTCGAGGACGCCGGCCAGCGTGGCGAGCTCCTGGCTGATCGCCTTCTCGCAGTGGCCGCAGCTCATGCCGGACACGGTGTAGGTGATGGTGCTGGACATCAGGGCCTCCGGGCTCTCGGTGCGGTTGGTGCGCGGTTCAGCCCCGGTGCGGATGCCGCGCCGGGGTCCTACTCTCATAACACCATACCCCTTGGGGGTATTCCGCGAGGGGGGCGGGTGGGGGTGGAATGGATCGCATCGTAGGCGACCGCAGGGGCCCGGCCGGGGAGGCGGCGGCGGGTCGGGGCCGGGTGGGGCGCCGTCGCCGGGCCGGCGGAATCCCGACGGGCGAGCGGGTGGTTCGGTGGTGTGATCGTCCCTTATGTTCGATATGTGCTTTCGATCCGCCGCGCCCAGTCGCCCGCGGCGCCCACCGCCGCCGGACTGCCACCGGAGCGGCAGCAGGGCGCCCTGCTGGCCGCCGACCTCCAGGACGTGCCGCTCTGGCGGCGGGCGACGCCGGCGCTGACCGCCGTCCTGCTGGTCGGCCTCGCGGACCTCCTCTCCGGCAAGGACCGCTACCTCGCGCCCCTGATGACCGTCGTCCCGGCCGTCGCCGCGCTCACCCTCAAGCCCGGCGAGCTGATCGCCGTCTGCTCGCTCGGGCTGCTCGCGGTCTTCGGGCTCAGCCACTACGACCAGGTCGACAACATCAACGACGCACGCTTCCTCTACGGTGCGATGGTCAGCTACCTGGTCCTGACGGCCTTCTCGGCCTGGGTGGCCAAGATCAGGATGCGGCGGGCGGCGGCCTTCGCCGCGGTCAGCTCCGTGGCCGAGGCAGCCCAGCGGGCCCTGCTGCGACTGCCGGGGCCGGCGGTCGGTCCGCTGCGGCTGGCCGTGCGGTACGTGTCGGCGGCGGACGCCTCGCGGATCGGCGGGGACCTGTACTCGGTGCTGGAGACGCCGCACGGGACGCGGGTCGCCGTCGGGGACGTCCGCGGCAAGGGGCTCGCGGCGGTCCAGACGGCGGCGGTGGTGCTCGGCGCGTTCCGCGAGGCCGCGTACGACGAGACCGGGCTGCAGGGCGTCGCGGCGCGGGTCGAGGCCAGCGTCGAGCGGCACGCGCCCGACGGGGACTTCACCACCGCCCTGTTCGTGGAGTTCCGGCGGCCCGGGGCGATGGAGCTGCTGCAGTACGGCCACGTGCCGCCGATCCGGGTCGACGGCGACGGGCGGGCGCAGGTGCTGGACGCGCCGGACCCGTGGGTGCCGCTCGGCCTCGGGCGGCTCGCGGTGGGGGAGCCGGCCACGTGGGGGCAGCCGTTCGGCAAGGAGGACGTCCTGGTGCTCTGCACGGACGGCGTGATCGAGGCCCGGCACCGGCGGAGCGGGGAGTTCTACCCGTTGGCGGAGCGGGTCGGGCCGCTGGTCCGGGGAGCGGCGCGCTCGCCGGGCGAACTGGAGGCGGCGGTGGAGCGGGTGTACGCCGACCTGCTCGCGCACACGGGCGGAGGGCTGCGGGACGACGCGCTGCTGCTGCTGATCACCCGGACGGACTGACGGCTCCGCCGCCGGGTCGTCCTGCGGCTCGCGGCTCTCGGACCGCGTGGCTCCCGGGCCGCGTGGCTCTTGGGGCGTGTGGCTCTTGGGGCGTGTGGCTCTCGGGGCGTGTGACTCCCGGGTTGCGTGGCTCGCCGGCCTGGTGGCTCCCGGCCGGACCGGGCCCGGGAGCCACGGCGCGGGGGTCAGCCGGCGGTGGCCTCGGCGAGGGCGCGGAAGATCAGGGCGGTGGAGGTGGCGCCGGGATCCTGGTGGCCGATGGTGCGTTCGCCGAGGTAGGAGGCGCGGCCCTTGCGGGCCCGCAGCGGCACCGTGTCACGGGCGCCCTGCTCGGCGGCCTCGGCGGCGGCGGCCGCCGCCGCCGGCAGGTCCGCGCCGGTGGCGGCCGCGTGGCGGAAGGCCGCGACGGCCGGGGTCCAGGCGTCGACGATGGTCTTGTCGCCGGGCTCGGCCTTGCCGAGCGCGCGGACGGCGTCCAGGCCGGACGCCAGGGCCTCGGCGAGGGCGGCCGGGGCGGCTGGCTCGGGCAGGGCGGCGCCGACGGCACGGAAGGCCTTGCCGTAGAGCGGACCGGAGGCGCCGCCGACCTTGGAGACGAGGGTGGTGCCGGTCTTGCCGAGGACGGCGCCGGGGCCGTCCGGCCGGAGGCCCTCCAGGGCGGTCAGGGCTGCGGTGAAGCCGCGCCGGAGGTTGCTGCCGTGGTCGCCGTCGCCGATCGCGGAGTCCAGTTCGGTGAGCCGGGCCTGCTCCTGGTCGACGGCCGCGGCGATCGCGCGGATCCAGGCCTCGGCGAGCGTGGTGTCGAAGTCCATCGGGCGTCCGCCTCAGGCCCGCTTGAGGGCGGGGGTGTCGACCGGGGCGTCCCAGAGCTCCAGGAGCTGGGCGTCGGCCTTGGTGAGGGTGAGCGAGAAGCCCGCCATGTCCAGACTGGTGACGTAGTTGCCGACCAGGCTGCGGGCCACCGTGATGCCGTGCTCGGCGAGCCGGGCGGCGACCTCGCCGTAGACCACGTACAGCTCCAGCAGCGGCGTCGCGCCCAGGCCGCTGAGCAGGGCGATCACCTCGTCGCCCGGGGTCAGGTGGTGGTCGGCGAGGACGGTCCCGACCACCTCGGCGGCC
Organism: Kitasatospora sp. NPDC048194; assembly: GCF_043202455.1. Lineage (NCBI taxonomy): Bacteria > Bacillati > Actinomycetota > Actinomycetes > Kitasatosporales > Streptomycetaceae > Kitasatospora > Kitasatospora sp. NPDC048194. The sequence goes on along the minus strand of NZ_JBIDAK010000007.1, from coordinate 251,316 downwards.
AGTTCACGGGCCGGCCGCAGCTTCTCGCGGCGGCGGCCGGGCTCGCCGTGGATGCCGACGCCGACCTCGATCTCGTCCTCGGGCAGGTCGAAGCCGGGCTTGCCGGCGGCCGGGACGGTGGCGGCGGTCAGCGCGATCGCGAAGGAACGGGAGGCCGCGTTGACCCGTTCGCCCAGCGCGGCCACCTCGTCCAGAGCGGCGCCGCGCTCGGCCAGCGCGCCGGCGGTCTTCTCCACCAGGACGGTCGCGCCGGTGCCCCGGCGCCCGGCCGTCCAGGTGGAGTCCTCGACCGCGACGTCGTCGTTGACCAGGACGGTGCGGACCTCCAGGCCCTCCTCGGCGGCGAGTTCGGCGGCGAGCTCGAAGTTCATCACGTCGCCGGTGTAGTTCTTCACGACGAAGACCACCCCGGCGCCGTTCTCCACCGCCTTGGCGGCGGCCAGCATCTGGTCCGGGACGGGCGAGGTGAACACCTCGCCGGGGCAGGCGGCGTCGAGCATGCCGGGCCCGACGAATCCGCCGTGCAGCGGTTCGTGCCCGGAGCCGCCGCCGGAGATCAGTGCGACCTTCGGGCCGGCCGGGCGGGCGGCCCGGGTGATCACCCGGTTGGGGATGTCCACCGCCAGCTCGGGGTGGGCCGCGGCGATCCCGGCCAGCGTGTCCTCCAGGACGCTCTCCGGGGTGTTGATCAGCTTCTTCAACGCTCTTCGCTCCCTCGATGGCCGTGATGCCCCGGCGACCCGGGCGCCTGCGGCGACCCAGCGGTTCCGGCGGGTCCGGTACCGGGACGCCGTGGCGGCGGACGCCGTGCGTGGTGGTGCGGGCGCGCGGGCCGGTCGGATCGAACGGCCCCCGAGCCGACGCTACGCCAGACGGGGGTGCGGGGCACGGGGTGCGACACGCGGGATCGCACTCACCCTCCCGGAGCAGCGGCCGGGCCCGTAGGGTCGGGCGCATGACTGAGCGGGTGGGCATCGTTCTGGTTTCGCACAGCGCCGCACTGGCCGCCGGGTTGCGCGAGCTGCTCGGCGAACTCGCCTCCGACGGCGTGCGCGTGGTGGTCGCGGCCGGGACGGAGGACGGCGGACTCGGCACCAGCTACGAGCTGATCGCCGGGGCGATCGCGGAGGCGGACGGCGGGGCGGGCGTGGTCGTGCTGCCGGACCTCGGCAGTTCGGTGCTCACCGCGGTGACCGTGCTGGAGGACGAGCCGCGCCCGGGCGTGCGGCTGGTGGACGCGCCGTTCGTGGAGGGCGCGGTCGCGGCCGCCGTCACGGCCTCCACCGGGGCGGGGCTGGCCGAGGTGGTCGCGGCGGCCGAGGAGGCGTGGTCCTTCCGCAAACTGCCGTAGGGGTGCGCGGCGGCTCCTGTCGGGAGCGCCGACCGTGCGGACACCCCCGGGCGGCTACTTCGCGTCCGCGTAGCAGTCCACCACCGCCGTGCTGAGCGGGAACCGCACCGGGGTGTCGCCGAACACCAGCCGGCGGGCCTCCTCGGCCGCCTCGGTGACGGCGGCGGCCACCTCGTCGGCCAGGTTGGCCGGGGTGTGCACGATCACCTCGTCGTGCTGGAAGAACACCAGGTGCGGGCGGTCCGCGGGGGTCGCGGCCGGCAGTTCGGCCAGCCGTCGGCGCAGCGCGGCGATCAGGGTGAGGGCCCAGTCGGCGGCGCTGGCCTGGATGACGAAGTTGCGGGTGAACCGGCCACGGGCGCGGGCGGTGCGGCCGCCCGTCTCGCCGGCGGTGTCGGCCTCGGTGAGGTCGAGGAAGTCGGCGGAGGCCGGCGGGCAGACCCGGCCGAGCCGGGAGGCGACCACGCCGCCGTCCTCGCCGGTGCGGGCGGCGGCCTCGACGTAGCCCATCGCGGCGGGGTAGCGGCGGCGCAGGGTGTTCAGCAGCGGGCCGATGTCGCCGCTGGTCTGCCCGTACATGGCGCCGAGCAGGCCGAGCTTGGCCTTGTCGCGGTCCCCCTGGAAGGCGGTCGCGGCGAGCGCCTCGTAGAGATCGCCGCCGGCCGCGGTGCGGGCCAGCCCGGCGTCCTGGGAGAGTGCGGCGAGCACCCGCGGCTCCAGCTGGGCGGCGTCGGCGACCACCAGCAGCCAGCCCGGGTCGGCGACCACGGCGCGGCGCAGGATGCGCGGGATCTGCAGGGCGCCGCCGCCGCGGCTGGCCCAACGGCCCGAGACCACACCGCCGACGACGTACTCGGGACGGAAGCGGCCGCCGCGGGCCCAGGCGTCCTGCCAGGCCCAGCCGTGGGCGACGTGGATCCTGGAGAGCTCCTTGTAGCGCAGCAGCAGCCGGGCGGCCGGGTGGTCGATGCCCCTGAGCTCCCAGGAGCGGGTGGAGCCGAGCTGGATGCCGGCCTCCGCGAAGGCGCGCAGCACCTGGGTGTGCGAGTCGGGGTTGAACGGCTTGGCGCCCAGGGCCTGCTGGAGCTCGACGGCGAGGTCGGCGAGCCGCCGGGGCTGGGTGCCGGGCACGGTGGGGCGCGGGCCGAGCAGCTCGGTCAGCAGCCGGTCGTGGACGTCGGCGCGCCAGGGCAGCCCGTCGTGGGCCATCTCGGCGGCCGCGAGGGCGCCGGCCGACTCGGCGGCGACCAGCAGCCGGAAGCGCTGCCGGGCGGCCGGATCGGCAATGGCGGCGATCCGCCGCTGCTGCTCGGCGTGCACGGCCACCACGGCGGCCAAGGGGTCGACGCCAGGCGGTAGTTGGAGGCGGTCGGGGGCGAACAGGGTGTCCTGGCCGTCGTCCGCGTCGGCCAGGCCGGGTTCGGGCAGGTCGTCCGGGACGGGCAGGCCGTGCAGCCGGGACCAGGCGGCGCCGAGCGAGCGCGGCGCGCCGATGCGGCCCTCGTGCCCCAGCAGCAGGGCCTCGACCAGCCGCAGGTCGTGGCAGCGGGCGAGGCGGTCGGGAAGGCGGGGCAGCAGCGGGGCGTACCCGGAGTCGGCGGCGGCCCAGACCCAGCGGGGCCCGGGCGGAGCGCCGCTCCCGGCGGCCTCCCGGACGGCCACGGCGGCGGCGAGGTCACGGACGGCCTCCGGCGGACCGAGCGGCGCCCCGGCGTCGTCCAGCGGCTGGAGGCGGCCGCCGGGGCCGTGCGGGTCGGGCACGAGGGCGGTTCTGGGGGCCACGGGGGCGTCTCCTCTCCGGCGAGCGGGCGAGCGGTCGGTTCGCGGTCGGTTGGTCTGTGGTCGGTTGATAGGGCAGTCGGGCAGTCGGGCAGTCGGGCAGTTGGGCAGTCGGGCAGTCGGGCAGGCGGCGGGTGGGCGGTCAGGCAGTCGGCGGGTGGGCGGTCAGGCAGTCGGTCGGACGTGCGGATGGGGGCACGGACGTGCGGGTGGCGGACCCACGGCGTCGACGTTATCGGGTGGGTCCGACAACCGGGCACAACCGCGCCCCAGGGGCGTATGGGCAGGCCCGGTGACACCGCGTATGGTCGGCGAAATGACCGAGAACCCGTTCTTCACGCCCAGCCCCCTGGTGTACCAACTGCCGCCCTACGCCGAGATCCGGCAGGAGCACTACCTGCCCGCCTACGAGCGCGGGATGGCCGAGCAGCTGGCCGAGATCGCGGCGATCACCGACTCCCGCGAGGCGCCGACCTTCGAGAACACCCTGGTGGCGCTGGAGCGCTCCGGCGAACTGCTGCGCCGGGTGGACGCGGTGTTCCGCAACCAGTCCTCCTCCGACACCACCGACCTGCTGGACGAGGTGGAGGCGAAGGTGAGCCCGCTGCTCGCCGCCCACCACGACGCGCTCCACCTGGACCAGCGGCTGTTCGCCCGGATCGAGGCGCTGTACGAGGCCCGGGCGGACCTCGGTCTGGACCCGGAGTCGCTGCGCCTGCTGGAGCGCCGGTACACCGCCTTCGTCCGCTCGGGCGCCCGGCTCGGCGGGGCCGAGCAGGAGCGGCTGCGCGAACTGAACGCCGAACTGGCCGCGTTGGGCACCACGTTCCAGCAGAACGTGAACGCGGCCACCCGCGCCGCCGCGCTCGTGGTGGACTCCGCCGAGGAACTGGCCGGCCTCTCCTCGGGAGCGATCGCCGCCGCCGCGGAGAACGCCCGGGTGCTCGGCCACGAGGGCAAGTACGTGCTCAGCCTCAAGAGCACCTCCGGCCAGCCCGAACTGGCCCAGCTCAGCGACCGGTCCGTGCGCGAGCGGCTGCTCGCCGCCTCGCTCGCCCGCGGCGGCGAGGCCAACGGCCCGCTGGCGATCCGGATGGCCGCGCTGCGCGCCGAGCGGGTCGCGCTGCTGGGGTACCCGAGCCACGCCGCCTACGTGGTGGCGGACGAGACGGCCGGGACGGTGGAGGCGGTCTCCGGCCTGCTGGCCCGGCTGGTCGAGCCGGCCGTGGCCAACGCCCGCCGGGAGGCCGCCGAGCTGGCCAAGGTGGCGGCCGCGGACGGCATCGACGAGATCGCCGCGCACGACTGGGCGTACTACTCGGAGAAGGTCCGGCAGACCTCCTACCAGGTGGACGCGGCGGCGCTGCGCCCGTACTTCGAGCTGGAGCGGGTGCTGAAGGACGGCGTGTTCTTCGCCGCGGGGCTCGCGTACGGGCTGACCTTCACCGAGCGGCCGGAGCTGACGGCGCACCACCCCGATGCCCGGGTCTTCGAGGTGTTCGAGGAGGACGGCGCCTCGCTGGGCCTGTTCATCGGCGACTTCCACGCCCGGGCGTCCAAGCGCGGCGGAGCGTGGATGGACGAGCTGGTCGGCCAGTGCGGACTGACCGGACGGCGGCCGGTGGTCCTGAACAACCTCAACATCCCGCGCCCGGCGCCCGGTGAGCCGGCCCTGCTCGGCTGGGACGAGGTGCGCACGCTCTTCCACGAGTTCGGGCACGCGCTGCACGGGCTGTTCTCGGACGTCACCTACCCGCTGTTCGCCGGCACGGCGGTGCCGCGGGACTTCGTGGAGTTCCCCTCCCAGGTCAACGAGATGTGGATGGTCCGGCCGGAGGTGCTGGCCAACTACGCCCGCCACCACGAGACCGGGGAGCCGCTGCCGGCCGGGCTGGTCGAGCGGATGAGGGCCGCCGAGGGCTTCGGGCAGGGCTTCCGGACGGTGGAGTACCTGGCCGCCACGCTGCTGGACTGGGCGTGGCACACCCTGCCGGAGGGCGCCGAGGTCGCGGACGCCGAGGAGTTCGAGGCGCGGGCGCTGGCGGAGGCGGGGATCGTCGTCCCGGCGATTCCGCCGCGCTACCGCACGCCCTACTTCCAGCACATCTTCTCCAGCGGCTACAGCGCCGGGTACTACGCGTACATCTGGTCGGAGGTGCTGGACGCGGACACCGTGCAGTGGTTCGAGACCAACGGGAAGCCGGTGCGGGACAGCGGTGAGCTGTTCCGGCGGGAGCTGCTGGCGCGCGGGTTCAGCCGCGACCCGCTGGAGTCCTTCCGCGCGGTGGTCGGCCGGGCGCCGGAGACCGGGCCGCTGCTGGCCCGCCGGGGGCTGGCCTGATCGTCACCGGGGGGTGAGCACGACCGTCACCGGGGTGCCCGGGCGGGCGTGCGGGAGACGGATCCGGACCGTTCCCGCTCGTCCGTCCGCGGGCTGCCCGACCTCGGTGCGGGCGTCGGCGGGGGAGACGGCGACCCGGGCTCCGTGCGGGAACGCGGCGGCCGGCAGCACGAGTTCGGTGCTGTGTCCGGTGCCGTCGGCGTACCAGCGGACGGTGGTGGCAGCGGTTCCGGTGGCGGAGGCTCCGGGAGCGGCGGGATCGGTGGCGGTGCCGGTGCGGACGTCGGTGCGGACGTCGGTGCCGGCGACGGCCACCGGGTACGGGCCGAAGGCGGGCCCGTCGCCGGGGGCGGGGCGCCCGGCCGGATCGAGCGCGCAGTAGCCGCCGGTGCCGCGGCACCAGTACCACATGGTCCAGCCCTCGGCGAAGCCGTCCATCGCGGCGACCTGCCGGCGGACCAGGAGGGTGTTGCCCGGGGTGCGCGCGTCCGGCGGGCCCCACTCGCCGACCAGGACCGGCAGGTGGTTCGCGGCGGGGTAGCCGGTGATCGCGGCGGTGTACTGCTCGACGAAGCCGTCGGCGGGGTCCCAGTCGGCGCCGTTCTCCACCGCGGTGTCGTAGAAGTGCGGGGCGTAGCCGAGCCTGGGCGCACCCGGCCGGGGGTCGGTGAAGCCGGGCAGCCTGGTCGGCACGCCCTGGCCGACCAGGACGGTCGGTTCGACGAACAGCCAGGCGCGGGCGTCGACCCGGCGCACGGCGGTGATCAGCCGGCGGTACATCTCGGCGAGCCGGCCCTGTTCCAGGGCGGCGGAGGCGGCGGCCAGGACGGCCGGATCGCTCGGGTCGCCGTCCACCGGGCCGAACGGTTCGTTGAACAGGTCGTAGCCCAGCAGGGAACGGTGAACGCGCAGTTCGCGCGCCAGCCGGGTGTAGAAGTCGGCCTGCCAGGCGCGCAGGTCGGGGTCGTCGTAGAGGTGGCGGAAGGCGGCCTGGACGGCGGGCTGGAAGTAGCCGGCGAACCAGTCGTGCGGGTCGGGGGTGAAGGGCAGGCCGTCGTCGCGGGTGGCCCAGAGCGGGATGCCGTTGGTGCCGCCGCCGAACTTCGGCCCGTAGACGTCCTGGTGGAAGTCGACCAGGACGAGCAGGCCCAGCTGGTCGGCCCGGGTGAGGAGTTGCTGGAGGCGGTGGAGTTCGGCGGGGGCGAGGCGGCCGCGCTCGGGCTCCAGCCTGGTCCAGGAGACCGGCAGCCGGACGAGCGTGAAGCCCTGGGCGGCGACGGAGTCGAGGTCGGCCCCGGTCGCCTCGCCGTACTTGTCGAGGTTGAAGCCGCGCAGCCGGAGGTGGCGGCCCTGGGCGTCGGTGAGCGCGGTGCGGCCGTCCGGGGCGGTGGCCGTGCCGGTGGGGAAGCGGTCCCGGGGCGCGCCGTGGGCGGCGGCCGGGGGCGCGGTGGCGGCGGCCCCGGCGGTCAGGACGGCGGTGAGGGCGAGCAGCAGGGCAACGGCGGTGCGGCGCAGGCGCATCGGGACCTCGCACGGCGGGGGGTGGGGGCCCGATGATGCCCGTGACGCGGTGCGCGGCACAAGGGCCCTGCGCCGAGGGGAAGTTCGGATCGCAGGGGTCGGTCGACGCCGGGTCGGTCCACGGCGGGGCGGTTCGGGGCGGAGCGCTCCGGGGCGGGGCGGTCGACGCCGGGGCGGTTCACGGCGGGGCGGTTCACGGCGGAGCGCTCCGGGGCGGGGCGGTCCGGGGCGGCTCAGTCCGTGGTGGGCTCGGCCGGGCCGCCGGGCGGGACGGGGCTGGGCAGGACGGCCGTGGGCAGGTCCGCGGCGGCGGCCAGTCGGCCCCAGAGCAGGTCGGCCAGGGCCTGCACCATGCGGGTGCGCGTGCAGGGCTTCGTCTCCAGCCACCAGTCCCCGGCGGCCAGCACCATGCCGGTGATGCCGCGGCCCCAGGCCTCGGCGAGGAGGTCGCGGTCGGCGCCGAGGTCGACCTGGCTCTGGACGGCCCGGGTGATCTCCTCGGCGATCTGCCGCAGGGCGGGGGCGAGCGCGTTGCCGGCGCCGCTCGGGTCGCCCGGTTCGGGGTGGGTGAGCAGCCGGTAGACCTGCGGGCGGGCCTCGATCCCGGCGAGGTAGGTGTCCAGGACGTGCTCGACCCGGTCGCGGCGCTCCAGCGGTTCGGCCAGGGCGGCCCGGATCGCGGCCAGCAGGCCGCTGGTGTGCCGCTCGGTGAGGGCTCCGATCAGGCCGTTCCGGTCGCCGAAGTGCCGGTAGAGGATCGGCTTGGTGATGCCGGCCTCGGCGGCGATGGCGTTCATGCTGGCGCCCGGCCCCTCGCGCTGGATGACCCGGTCGGCGGCGTTGAGCAGCTGCTCGCGGCGGGGCTCTCGGGACATGCGCTGCTCCTCGGATGCTGGGGGTGTCGGCCGTTGACACCGGTTACCAATCAGTAGCAGACTCCGACGATGTTACCCGAGGTAACACCCCGGTCGGCCGTACCCCTTCTTCGGAGGAATGCACCATGAGCAGCACGTTCTCGCTGGACCCGGGCGCGGACCAGCTCGCCGTACGCGACTGGCTGCACGGCTTCGCCGCCGACGTGATGCGCCCGGCCGCCGCCGAGTGGGACGAGCGCGAGGAGACCCCCTGGCCGATCATCCAGGAGGCCGCCAAACTGGGCATCTACTCGCTGGACTTCTACGCCCAGCAGTACTTCGACCCCTCCGGCGTCGGCATCCCGATCGCCATGGAGGAGCTCTTCTGGGGGGACGCGGGCATCGGGTTGTCCATCGTCGGCACGACGCTCGCCGCCGTCGCGGTGCTGGCCAACGGCACCGACGAGCAGATCGGCACCTGGACGCCGCAGATGTTCGGCACCCCGGACGACGTCAAGGTGGCCGCGTTCTGCTCCTCCGAGCCGGACGCCGGCTCCGACGTGGGCGCGCTGCGCACCCGGGCCGTCTACGACCAGGCCAAGGACGAGTGGGTGCTGAACGGCACCAAGACCTGGGCCACCAACGGCGGGATCGCCGCCGTGCACGTCGTGGTCGCGAGCGTCGACCCGGAGCTCGGCACGCGCGGGCACGCCTCCTTCGTCGTCCCGCCGGGCACCCCCGGGCTGAGCCAGGGCCAGAAGTTCAAGAAGCACGGCATCCGCGCCTCGCACACCGCCGAGGTGGTGCTCGACGGCGTCCGGGTGCCCGGCAGCTGCCTGCTCGGCGGCAAGGAGAAGCTGGACGAGCGGCTGGCCCGGGCCCGCGAGGGAGCCAAGCGCTCCGGCGGCAAGGGCAACGCGGCGATGGCCACCTTCGAGGCCTCCCGGCCGGCCGTCGGCGCGCAGGCGATCGGCATCGCCCGGGCCGCGTACGAGGTGGCGCTGGACTACGCGAAGACCCGGGAGCAGTTCGGCCGTCCGATCATCGACAACCAGGGCGTGGCCTTCCAGCTCGCCGACATGAAGACCCGGATCGACGCGGCCCGGCTGCTGGTGTGGCGGGCGTCCTGGATGGCGGCCAACAACCAGCCGTTCACGGCGGCCGAGGGCTCGATGTCCAAGCTGTACGCGGGCGAGACGGCCAAGTACGTCACCGCGCAGGCGATGCAGATCCTGGGCGGCAACGGCTTCACCCGGGAGTACCCGGTGGAGCGGATGCACCGGGACAGCGCGATCTACTCGATCTTCGAGGGGACCAGCGAGATCCAGCGGCTGGTCATCGCCCGGGCGATCTCCGGGATGCCGATCCGCTGACCGGCGCCGGGTGGGGCGGGCTCCACGGACCGGTGGCCCGGGCTACCGGGCTGCGCCGGCGGTGCCCCGCCCGGTCGGCTACCGGGCTGCGCCGGCGGTGCCCCGCCCGGTCGGCTACCGGGCTGCGCCGGTGCCCCGCCCGAGCGGTTACCGGGCTGCGCCGGTGCCCCGCCCGAGCGGTTACCGGGCCAGCCAGAAGGTGAGCCCGGCGGTGACCGCGCCCACCACCGCGCCGACGACCGTCTGCGCGGTGGTGTGGTCCCGCAGGACCACCCGGGACCAGCCGATCACCGCGACCAGCGGGTAGAGCAGCAGCCACAGCGGGCCGAGCGCGATGCCGAGGCAGACCACCGCGCCGGAGGCCACGGCGGTGTGCACGGAGACCTTCCACCAGACGGTGATCACCAGGATCGGGACCAGCGAGGCGAACATCGCCGCCACCATGGCGGTCAGGTCGGCGGGGGCGTCCAGGCCGATCATCACCGCGAAGCTGGTCAGCACCGAGCCCATGATGAACGGGATGACTGTCAGCCGGCGCCGGCGGTGTCCGACGTGGCGGTCCTCCAGGGTGCCCTTGCGGATGCCGCGCTGGATGAACAGGGTGGGGATGACGGCCGCGAACAGCGCCGCGAAGGCACCCCAGCCGAGACCGGTCAGGCCGTAGCGCAGGCCGCCGATCAGCAGGCAGACCACGATGATCACGTTCTTCGGCTCGACGCCGTCGGTGACCCGCCGGGCCCAGGTCGTCCGGCTGGCGGGGGCGGTCGTGGCCTCGGCGGTCATCGGGGTGGGTGCTCCGGTGCGGAAGGGGGCGGCGGTCGGCGGCTCGGCGTCGGTCGGATGATCGTACGCGAGTCGCCGGTGCCACCGCCCGGCCGGCTCGACGGGGGCCGACAGCGCGGTCGGGGCGGCGGCGGGACGGGGTCCGGTAACGCAGCGGGGCCAGCAGCGGGGCGGCGTCAGAAGCGGGGCGGGCGGCCCTCCAGGAAGGCGGCCAGGCCCTCGTGCACGTCCGAGGCCTCCCGGGAGCGCCGCTCCCACGGCTCCAGAGCCTCGGCCGCCAGCTCCGGCGGGACGGCGAGCGCGGCCTTGACCGCGCCGATGGTCTGGGTCGAGCGGGTGGTCAGCAGCCGGGCGAACTCCAGGGCGGCGGCGTCCAGTTCGGAGACCGGCAGGACCTTCTCCGCGAGGCCGAGCGGCAGTGCGTCCCGGCCGGACACCAACTCGCCGGAGAACAGCAGGTACTTGGCCCGGGCAGGGCCGACCAGCCGGGCCAGCCGCACCGCCGGCACCGCCGGGTAGACCACGCCGAGCTTGGCCGGGGTGATCCCCAACCGGGCGTTCTCGGCGACGAAGCGCAGGTCGCAGGCGACGGCCAGCTGGCAGCCGCCCCCCACACAGGCGCCGTGCACCACCGCGATCGTCGGGTGGGGGAAGGCCGCGAGCGCCTCCTCGGCGGCCACGTTGATCGCGTGGTAGGCGTCCGCGCGCCGGGGATCGGCGTAGACCTCGGCCAGTTCGGTGATGTCCGCGCCGGCGCTGAAGGTGTTCCCGGCGCCGGTCAGCAGCAGGGCGCGCACGCCCTCCTGCTCGGCGATCCGCGCCAGGGCCTCGGGCAGTGCCCGCCAGATGGCCAGGGTCACCGCGTTGCGACGGTGCGGGCGCGCGATCTCCAGCACCGCGACACCGTCCTCGCCGACGTAGGCGTTCAGGCCGTCGGTCTGGGCGGGCAGGGTGGAGCGGTCCCGTGTGAGCAGTGGCTGGTCCATGCGCACCTCCGGTCGGTCGTGGTGCGCCCACTCTCTCAGGCGGGGCGGGTGCAGTAGTCGCCGAGGCCCTGTTCGACCAGGGCGAAGGCACGGCGGGCCCTGTCGAGCGCGGCGGGCAGGGCGTCGGCGGCGCTTTCGCCGGCCAGCATCCGCTCGTGGTTGCCGCCGATCAGGGTGAGTCGGACGGCCAGCAGTTGGGCGGCAGCGACCCGGGCGGTCAGCTCGTCGTGGGCCGGGTCCTGGGTGAGAAGTTCGGCGGCGAGCAGGGACTGGGCGCGCTGGTCGAAGGCGGCGCCGGCCCGCATCGCGAGCGCGGGGGTCGCGTGGATCAGCCTGATCACGTCCAGCACCACCTGGTCGTCGTTCAGGCCGGTGGCCGGATCGTGCCTCGCCAGCGCGGCGAGGAAGTGCTCGCGCAGCGCCGCGACCGCCGAGGCGCCCGGGGCGCGGTCGCGCACCACCCGCACCGGCTCGTCGAGGTGCTGCTCCATCGGGCCCATGACCAGGTCTTCCTTGGTGGGGAAGTAATTGAAGACGGTCATCTTGGACACCTCGGCCGCGGCCGCGATCTCGGCCACCGACACCTGGTCGAAGCCGCGTTCGGCGAACAGCCCGATGGCCGTGCGGAAGATCCGGAGGCCGGTCTGGATCTTCTTGCGCTCGCGCAGCGGAAGCGCGCCGAGGTCGCGGTGGGGGCCGAGGTCCAGGCCGGAGTGGATCGCCATGGGCCGACTGTACCAGGGACAAACCTTGACCGAGATGAAGCATGTGCTCGGCAGAAAGATTGGTAGGGATGAAGAATTGACCCGGTCCAAGATTGCTGCCATGGTGGTGGCGAGCCCGCCGGAGCCCGCCGGTCCGGGCCGAACTCCACCGAATCGGGGGGACTCACCGATGGCATCCGCCGCTCCGCGCGCATCAAGTCCCGGCCTCGGCGCCGGTCCGACGAAGGACGCTCGACGCCGGCTGGGCATGCTGCTCTGCCTGGTCACGATCGTGCTGGCCGTGCTCGACTCGAACATCGTCTCGGCGGCCACGGTGCCGATCGTCCGGGACCTCGACCCGGTTCACGGCGTCGACCGACTCCCCTGGCTGGTCAGCGCGTTCGCCCTGGCCGCCACCGCGCTGCTCCCGCTCTACGGCAAGCTCTGCGACGTCCATGGGGCCAAGCGGGTGCTGCTGGGCGCGCTCGGCACCTTCCTGCTCGGCTCGGCGCTGTGCGGGGCGGCGCAGTCGATGGGCGAGCTGATCGCCTTCCGGGCCGTCCAGGGCGTCGGCGGCGGCGGGCTGATGAGCGTCACCATGGTGGTCATGGCCCACCTCCAGAAGCCGGAGGAACGAGGCAGCGGCAGGGGCGGTGCCATGGGCGGCATCGTCGCGGGCCTCGGCATGGCCGTCGGACCACTGGTCGGGGCGCTGTTCACCGACCACCTCGGCTGGCGCTGGATCTTCTACGTCAACCTGCCGCTCGGCCTGCTCGTGGTGGTCGGCGTCGCCCTGGTGATCGAGCTGCCGCGGACCGTCCGCCGACGCGGCCTGGACTTCCTGGGCGCCGCGCTGGCCGCCGCCTTCGCCACCGGGCTCCTGCTGGTCACCGAGTGGGGCGGCAAGGACTACGCTTGGACCTCCCCGCAGATCACCGGCCTGGCCGCCGCCACCCTGGCCGCGCTCGGCCTGTTCCTGTGGCGCCAGGCCACCGCCGCCGAACCGGTGCTGCCGCTGTCGCTGTTCCGGATCCCGGTCGTGCGGATCGGTTTCGCCGTCCAGGGTCTGGTCGGAATGGGGATGACCGGCTCGATCGTGTACGTGATGATCTACCTGCAGATCGCCCGGGGGATCGCCCCGACCACGGCCAGCCTGTACCTGATGCCGATGGCGGCAGGGATGACCGGAATCGGCCTGCTGGTCACCCGACTGCTCGCCCGCGGCCACGCGCCGCGGACCTTCCTGGCGGCCGGCGCCGTCTGCGGGACGCTGGCCCTGGCGCTGCTCGGGTTCAGCGGGCCGGACACCCCGCTGTGGGCGGTGGGCGCCGAACTCGCCCTGCTGGGCGCCGGTTTCGGCCAGATGATCGGGCAGCTGGTCACGCTGGTGCAGGACACAGCTCCGCACCACCAGCTCGGCGTGGCGACCACCGGCATCCGGTTCTTCCAGACCCTCGGCGGAGCGCTGGGCGCGGCGCTCTTCGGCACGGTGCTGGCCCGGGTCTTCGAGGACGGCGAGCCCGGACGATCGCTCGGCGCGGTGCGGATGCTGACCGGTGCCGCCCGGGAGCACGCGGTGCGCAGCTTCACCGACGCGGTGGACGTGGTCTTCCTGTCGGCGGGCGGGGTGATGGCGCTGGTGCTGCTGCTGGCGCTGCGGCTCCGGTCGGCGGAAGCCGCGGGGGCTGCGGGGCCTGCGGAAACGGCCGGGAAGCCGGTGCTGGCGGCCTGAGTGGGGCCGGGCTGGGAGCCGGGGCCGGGTGGACGACGGGGGTGTCCACCCGGCCCCGCTTCTCGCGTCGTCGCGTTGTCGCGTTCGCGCCTTTCGCGTTGCCCTTTGCGTTCGCCCTTCTCGCGTTCGCGCTTCCCGCGTTCCCGGGTCCGGACGCGCGGTGCGCTCCGGGCAACGGCCGACCGCGCGGGGTCCGGTTCCGCATCAGGCCTTCGTGGCGGCCCACTCCGGGGCCAGGATCGCCCAGATCTCCTTGTCGTGGCGGACCCCGTTGTGCAGGTACCACTCGCGCAGTACGCCGTCCCGCCGCATGCCGAGGCGCTCGGCCACCGCCCGGCTGCGGGTGTTGGCGGCCGAGCACCACCACTCCGCGCGGTGCAGGCCGCGGGTGACGAAGGCGTAGTCGAGCAGTTGCCGCACGGCGGCGCTGATCAGCCCGCCGCCCTCGCCGGCCGGCTCGGTCCAGGCGCCGATCTCGCAGTTGCCGGTCTTGACGCTGAAGTTCACGAACATCACCCCGCCGACCAGCGTGCCGTCCCGCCAGATGCCGTAGATCCGGCGCTCGTCGACCGCCTGGCCGTCGGCGTAGCGCTGGAGGGTGGCGCGGGCCGAGTCCAGGTCGGTGGAGAAGGTGGCCCACGGGATCCACGGGTCGGTGTGGCTCCGGGCGCGGTCGATGTGGGCCAGGAACTCGGGGGCCTGCCACGGCTCCAGCGGGCGCAGTTCGGCGTTCTCGGTGAGCGGTACGGAAAACACGGGCGGCCTTTCACGGGTGGGGTGCGGGCGGTCGGCAGTCATTCATAACAAACGTTTGGTATGTAGGATAGCCGCCATGACGCCAGCCCGTGGAGACCATGACGCCCGCCGCTCGGAAGTCTCCGAGGGGGTGTGGCGGGTGCTCTCCAGCAAGGGCTTCGAGGGGTTGACGCTGCGCGCGGTGGCGGCTGAACTGGGCGCTTCCACCGGGCTGTTGACGCACTACTTCCCGAACAAGCGGGCGCTGCTGAGCCATGCGCTGGAGGAGCTCGACCGCCGCTCGGCGGCCCGGCCGCGGCGCACCGCTCCCGTCGACGGGACTCCTCCGCCGGTCGGACTGGCCCGGCTGCGGGCCGCACTGCTCGACGTGCTCCCGCTGGACGAGGGGGCCGTGGCGGGCAACCGGATCTGGGTCGGCTCGTGGGACGTCGCCCTGGCGGACCCGGAGCTGGCGGCCGCGCACGCGGGCCGGTACGCCCGCTCGCGGGTGGCGCTCACGGCGATCGTGGCGGACGCCCAGCGGCTCGGTGAGCTCCCGGCCGGGGCGGACCCCGCCGGGATCGCGGCGGGGGCGCAGGCCTTCGTGCTGGGGCTGGTGGTGCAGGCGCTGTTCGCCCCGGAGGAGTTCCCGGCGGAGCGGCAGATCGCCCTGCTCGACGCCTATCTGGCGGGATTGGCGGACTGAACCGGGGAGGCCGGCGGCCGGTTTCCCCGGTCGGTTTTCCGGGGCGGTGGGGATTCGCCCGGAATTCCGGTGTTCTCGTCGCGGGTTCGGCACGGATCGTCACGGGCCGTGTGCGCGGAGTCGTTATCACTGCGAGGTCCGGAGTGACCACGGTGAGTATCCGGTGGCGCGACAGCCTGCGGAAATTGCAGGTGGCGCCCCCAGCAGGATTCGAACCTGCGACCTACCGCTTAGAAGGCGGGTGCTCTATCCGCTGAGCTATGGGGGCGGGACGGACGGCGCCCGGGGTGGGCGTGACCGCGGCCGGGATCGGGCGGCGAGCGCCGGGGCGCACGCTGTCCGACCGGTACCAGAGGGTGGGGGTGGGGGTTGGTGGGCCCTCGCCCTGTCGGGGACAGGATAAGGGTGTCCAGTTCCTCGGCCGGCTGTGACGACACCGTCGTTGGTGTGTCGGTTCGGTGGAGCGGTCCGATAATCGCAGGTAAAGGCCGTGAGTGCAGCGGTATGCGACTGTTCCGTGCCGGACGTTGTGCAGTCGTTACGGGGCTGGCTCCCCACCCGTTATGGATTCGACACGGAGAATGTCCCGCCGCGGGTGCGGGTGGGGGGCCGTATTCGGCTTGCTCCGGTCGGATGACGTGCACGGACGGCGGCCGACCCGCGTTCCGCCGTCCGCCGGAGGGGGCGGCGATCTGGGGGTTTGTTGTCATGGACTCGAAGAGATGGCCGGCCGAGAGCTGCGGGAAGGCCGAAATTCACCCCTGCGGGTGACGGCGGCATTCTCTTGTGCCGAGTTATCCACAGGATTTCGAAGTCGGTGGCCCTGGATTTCCTTCCGGATGCACTCTCAACTCGCACCGCTCGATTCCGTACGGTGCATCGGCGAGAGCGGAGAGTGTGCTGTGAACGAGACTCATGTGACGGTGCTCGGCAATGTGGCGACGGAGGTGAGCTACGGGGAAACCGCCAACGGGGTGCCGATGGCGAACTTCGGGCTCGGCTGCACGGAGCGGCGCTACGACCGCGAGCGGGCGTGCTGGGTGGACGGCGAGACGCAGTGGCTGAGGGTGACGGCCTGGCGGGCGCTGGCGGTGAACCTGATCGGCTCCGTGGCCAAGGGGGACCCGGTGCTGGTGACGGGTCGGCTGCGGGTGCGCGAGTGGACGGACGGCGAGGTGAAGCGGAGTCGGGCCGAGATCGACGCCCGGTCGGTCGGGCACGATCTCACCCGCGGTACCTCGGCCTTTCGTCGAGCCTCCGGGGTTCGCGGGCAGCCGCCCGGCGGTCCGGGGCCCGGCGCGGCGGAGGCGGCGCGGGCGGCGGACGCGCCGGTGCCGGGGTGGATCGTCAGCGCGCTGGAGGCGCGCAGGGCCTCGGCGGTGCCGGCGGACCCGCGGTCAGCTGAGGCGCCGTCGGGTGTGCCGTCGGTGACGGAGGAGGGGGGTGACGTGTCCGAGAGGGAGAGGACCGGTGAAGTCCGGGCGGCGCCGCACTGACCGGTCGGTGACCTTCTCTGTCGACAAATACGTTGATCGAGAAGCCGATTGTCCCGACGTCGCAATCCACTCCGGATAACGGAAAGTGGCGGATGGATTCTGGCAGATCGTCAGCTTGTGTGGAACCTGAGAGGGTTGATAACGATCCAGATACGGAATCGTCCTGATTTCGCATGGAGGTTTCGGGGCCCCTGGGGCTCAATAGGATTCGTCTGGTTCACACCCGCAGCGGCCCCACACCGGCGGCACGCGCGGGCACGGCAAGTCGCGGGCTGCCCACTCGGCGTGGCCTGCTCGGAGGGATCCCAGATGTTCCAGAGGCAGGGGCGGAGTCTGTCCCGTATAACCACTGTCATGCTCACGACCAGCGTTGCGCTGGGCGGAGGCCTCTTCGCAGCCGGTGCGGCCGCGGCGGCCGACACCCCGGCATCGGGCGTGACCGCCGTGGTCCAGAACACCATGCTCGGCGAGAAGATCGACGTCCAGGGCAAGGGCACCGTCGAGGGCGGTCTCTTCACCCTGAAGACGGCCGCGGGCGAGAAGCTCCAGACCTACTGCATCGACTTCGACAACCCGGTCTACTTGGACAGCAACGCCAAGTACCACGAGTCGGACTGGGCGTCGAGCTCCCTCAACAGCAACGCCAACGCCCCCAAGATCCGCTGGATCCTGGAGAACTCGTACCCGCAGGCGAACCTGAAGTCCCTGGCCGCGGCCATCCACGTCGACAGCCTGAGCGACGAGGACGCCGCCGCCGGGACCCAAGCCGCGATCTGGAAGTTCTCGGACAACAAGAACGCCGTCCCGCAGCACGACAACGCCAAGAAGCTGCGCGACTACCTGGTCAGCGACGTCAACAAGGGCGTCGCGGCCGAGCCCAAGCCCTCGCTGACGCTGGCCCCGGACTCCGTGTCCGGCAAGTCCGGCAGCAAGCTCGGCCCGTTCACGCTGAACTCCAGCGCCAACGAGGTCAAGCTGACCGTCTCCGGTGACGCCGCCGACAAGGCCAAGCTGGTGGACAAGGACGGCAAGCCGGTCAACGGCACCCTGGCCGGTCCGATCGCCAAGGACACCCAGCTGTTCCTGGACGTTCCGGCCGGGACCCCGGACGGCAAGGCCGCCGTCAACGCCAGCGCCGACGCCAACGTGCTCAGCGGCCGGGTGTTCATGAGCGACGTGGACAACCGGGGCCGTCACAGCCAGACCATGATCCTGGCCGGCTCCACCAAGGTCAGCGTCGCGGCCGCGGCCAACGCCACCTGGAAGCAGGGCAAGGGCGCGATCATCGACTCCTCCGCCAAGGTCGAGTGCGCCAACAACGGCGTGCGCGTCTCCGTGACCAACAGCGGTGACGAGGCCGGCGCCGTCACGGTCGGCTCCCAGCAGCTGACCGTCCAGCCGGGCAAGACCGAGAGCGTGCTCGTCAAGGTCGCCGAGAAGACCGAGTACGCCATCACCGTGGCCGGTCCGAACGGCTACTCCAAGAAGTTCACGGGCGTCCTCGACTGCAAGACCGGTGTGACCCCGACCGGCGCCCCGACCACCCCGGGCGCGACCGGCACGCCGACCGCCGCCCCGTCGGGCACCCCCTCGGGCACCCCTAGCACCGGCGCCGGCCAGCCGGCCCCGGCGACCACCAGCGCCGCCCCGGGCACCGGTGGCCTGGCCCAGACCGGTGCCAGTGACTCGACCCCGATCATCGCCGCCGTCGCCGGTGGCCTGGTCGTGGCCGGTGGCGCCGCCGTCTTCGTCCTGCGCCGTCGCGGCCGCCACGGTCGCACCACCGCCTGAAAGGCCTGACCGGCCCCAACGGCCCGACCGGCCTCAACGGCCACAACGGCCCGACCGGCCACAAGGGCCCGACCGGCCACAACGGCCCAAATGGCCCGAACGGGCCGGGGGAGTCCACTCCCTGAGGTCCTGAGCAGCGGAACCGGCCCGGTTCCCCGCAGTCGATGCGGGGGCCGGGCCTTCGCGTTCGTCCACCCCGGAGGGAGCCGCCCCGGGCGGTTCGGGGGTTCCGGTCGGGTGCGGCACAATGGAAGGCTGCAAGCCGAATTACTCCCGACGACGCCGGAGCGATCTCACGTGGCGGAATACATCTACACGATGCGCAAGGTGCGCAAGGCTCACGGAGACAAGGTCATCCTTGACGACGTGACGCTCAGCTTCCTCCCGGGAGCGAAGATCGGCGTCGTGGGCCCCAACGGCGCCGGTAAGTCGACCGTGCTGAAGATGATGGCCGGCCTGGAGCAGCCCTCCAACGGCGACGCCTTCCTCTCGCCCGGCTTCACCGTCGGCATGCTCCTCCAGGAGCCGCCGCTCGACGACTCCAAGACGGTCCTGGAGAACGTCGAGGACGGCGTCAAGGAGATCAAGGGGAAGCTCGACCGCTTCAACGAGATCGCCGAGCTGATGGCGACCGACTACTCGGACGCGCTGCTCGAGGAGATGGGCAAGCTCCAGGAGGAGCTGGACCACGCCGAGGCCTGGGACCTGGACGCCCAGCTGGAGCAGGCCATGGACGCCCTGGGCTGCCCGCCCGGTGACTGGCCGGTCACCAAGCTCTCCGGTGGTGAGAAGCGCCGCGTCGCGCTCTGCAAGCTGCTGCTCGAGGCCCCCGACCTGCTGCTGCTCGACGAGCCCACCAACCACCTGGACGCCGAGTCGGTGAACTGGCTGGAGCAGCACCTGGAGAAGTACAAGGGCACCGTCGTGGCCGTCACCCACGACCGGTACTTCCTCGACAACGTCGCCGAGTGGATCCTGGAGCTCGACCGCGGCCGCGCCTACCCGTACGAGGGCAACTACTCCACCTACCTGGAGACCAAGCAGTCGCGCCTCAAGGTCGAGGGCCAGAAGGACGCCAAGCGCGCCAAGCGCCTCAAGGAAGAGCTGGAGTGGGTCCGCTCCAACGCCAAGGGCCGCCAGGCGAAGTCCAAGGCCCGTCTGGCCCGCTACGAGGAGATGGCGGCCGAGGCCGACAAGATGCGGAAGCTGGACTTCGAGGAGATCCAGATCCCGCCGGGCCCGCGCCTGGGCAACGTCGTCATCGAGGTGCAGAACCTCAACAAGGCCTTCGGCGAGAAGGTCCTGATCGACGACCTGAGCTTCACGCTGCCGCGCAACGGCATCGTGGGCATCATCGGCCCGAACGGCGCCGGCAAGACCACCCTGTTCAAGATGCTCCAGGACCTGGAGACCCCGGACAGCGGCACGGTCAAGGTCGGCGAGACCGTCAAGATCAGCTACGTCGACCAGACCCGCTCCAACATCGACCCGAAGAAGACCCTCTGGGAGGTCGTCTCCGACGGTCTGGACTGGATCAACGTCGGCCAGGTGGAGATGCCGTCCCGCGCCTACGTGTCGGCCTTCGGCTTCAAGGGCCCGGACCAGCAGAAGCCGGCCGGCGTGCTCTCCGGTGGTGAGCGCAACCGCCTGAACCTGGCGCTCACCCTCAAGCAGGGCGGCAACCTGCTGCTCCTCGACGAGCCCACCAACGACCTGGACGTGGAGACCCTCTCCTCGCTGGAGAACGCCCTGCTGGAGTTCCCCGGCTGCGCCGTGGTCATCTCCCACGACCGCTGGTTCCTGGACCGAGTGGCCACCCACATCCTCGCCTACGAGGGCGACAGCAAGTGGTTCTGGTTCGAGGGCAACTTCGAGTCGTACGAGAAGAACAAGATCGAGCGGCTGGGCGCCGACGCGGCCCGTCCGCACCGGGCCACGTACAAGAAGCTGACCCGAGGCTGACATCCGACTGTCACGACGGCCCGGCAGACTGCCCTCCGGGGCGGCCTGCCGGGCCGCGGCCCGTCGCCGGTCCGTGACGACGGGCCACCGGACACCGAGGAGAACACCCGTGGCTCGCCACATCTACGCCTGCCCGCTGCGCTGGTCCGACATGGACGCCTTCGGGCACGTCAACAACGTGGTCTTCCTGCGCTACCTGGAGGAGGCCCGGATCGACTTCATGTTCACCCAGGCCGCCGAGGCCGGCGCCGGGGAGTTCGCGGGCGGCTCGGTGGTGGCCCGCCACGAGATCGACTACAAGCGCCCGCTGGTGCACCGGCCCGAGCCGGTCATCGTCGAGACGCGGGTGACGCACATCGGCAGCGCCTCGCTGACGGTCTCCTACGACATCAAGGACGTCCACGAGGACGGCAGCGAGACGGTGTACGTCCGCGCCTCCACCGTGGTCGTCCCCTACGACCTGGCGGAGGGCCGGCCGCGCCGGATCTCGCCGGTCGAGCGGGAGTTCCTCTCCCGTTTCATGGACGAGGCCCCGGCCGTCGCGGCAGTCTGAAAGTCCGGACCGCCGCGACCGGACGCCCGCCGCGACCGGACGCCTGCGCCGACCGGGCCCCGGCCCAGGCCCGCGCCGACCGGCCCCGGGCCGACCGGACACCTGCCCCGACCGGACCCTTCGACCGGACCGCACGATGATCGAACCCCACGACGATTCGAGCTGAGCCACGTTGACCGTCACCGCCCGCCTCGCCCTGACCGACACCGGTGAGGCTGCCGACCTCTCCGCCTTCCTGCTGCGCCTGCTGCGCTTCGACAAGGCGGCGGCCGTGCGGCTGCGGGCCGTGGCGCCCGGCGGGGACGGTGGGGACGCCGGGGACGACGGCGTGCTGGCGGTCTTCGGACGGTTGCCGCTGGGCGGCTCGGGCGCGTTGGCGATCCGCACCGCCCGGCTGAGCGGCCCGGGGGATCCGGTCGACCTGACGGTCTCGGCCGGGCAACTGCTGGAGGGCGTGGACGCGGAGGCGGGTGCGGTGGCGCTGCCCGCGCCGGTGACCGGCCCGGCCTGGGCCGGGTTGCTGCCGCCGCGGGCCGGCTGGCGGCCGGTCGGCGCCCCGCCGGTGGCCGAGGTGTACCCCGAACTGATGGCGGGGGTGCGGGAGTTCCGCGAGCGCAGCGAGGCCGTTCCGGCCCACCACCGCACCCGTGACGTGCTGGACCGGCTGGCAGACGAGATCTGGTCGCGCCCGGTCGCCGCGCTGCCCGAGTTGCCGCTGCGCGCGGTGCACGCCGCGTACGTGATCGGCTTCCTGAAGCCCGGCGCCCCGCTGACGGTGCACCGGGCGGGTGGTTGGCTGCGGTTGAGCGCCCCGGCGGGTTCGGTGGTGGTGCGGACCGCGGCCGCGCCGGGCGCGGGGCTGGGGCTCAGCCCGGTCCGGTGATCGCGCCGTCGGGCCCGACGGGTGCGGCGGGCGCGGCGCGCCGGAGCGTGCAGCGGTTCAGCCCGGGGTGTTGATCATCGAGGCGGCGGCGTACGTCAGGTAGTCGAGCAGTTGCCGCTCGTGCTCGGCGGGCAGTTCCAGGCTGTGCACGGCGGCCCGCATGTGCGTCAGCCAGGCGTCGTGCGCCGCCTTGTCGACCTTGAACGGCGCGTGCCGCATCCGCAGCCGCGGGTGGCCGCGGTGGTCGCTGTAGGTGCGCGGGCCGCCCCAGTACTGCATCAGGAACAGCGCCATCCGCTCCTCGGCCGGCCCGAGGTCCTCCTCGGGGTACATCGGCCGCAGCAACGGGTCCTCGGCGATGCCCTCGTAGAAGCGCCGGGCCAGACGCCGGAAGGTCGGCTCGCCGCCGACCTGGTCGAAGAAGGTCTCCTCGCTGAACGTGCCTCGCCGGATCTCTGTCACCCGACCATGGTCGCAGACGCCGACGGGGCCGTACACCGGGACCATCGGCGTACGACCCCGTCGGGCCGCGCGGGCCGCGGGGAGGCGGCGGAGTGGGGCGGAGCGGTCAGCGCGGGCCGCTCACGCCCGCCGCACTCAGGCGTCCTCCCACTTGAACAGCCTCCAGGCGACACCGGTCAGCACGGCCGCGAAGAGCAGCAGGCCGCCCATGGTGGGCAGGGCGTCCATGACGCCGCCGCCGCGGGTGAGCACCGACTGCGCGGTGTCGACCAGGTAGTGCAGCGGCATGACCTTGGAGACGGTCTGGAGCCAGCCCGGAGCGCCGTCCATCGGGAAGAACGAGCCGGACAGGAAGGACATCGGCAGCACGATGACCTGCGAGATGCCGTTGGCCGCCTCCTCCGTCTTGGCGACGGAGCCGGCCAGCAGGCCGATCGACATGAAGGCGAGCGTCGCACAGGCCACCAGCGGCAGAACCAGCCACCAGTCGCCGGTGAGCTTGAGCCCGAAGAAGCTCGTGGCGACGACCAGGAAGACGGCGGTCTGGAGGAAGGCGGTCAGCAGCGAGACCAGGATGCGGGAGCTGACGACCGTGCCGGCGCTGATCGGGGCCAGCCGCAGCCGGCGCAGCACCTTGGACTTGCGCCAGTTGACCAGGGTCAGCGCGGCACCGAAGACGGCGCCGGTGGCGACGGCCCAGCCGAGCAGGCCGGGGGTGAGGAACTGGATCGGCTTGAGCGCCTTGTCCTCGACCTGCTGGGCGTCCACGACGTAGGCCGGCGGCTGGTGGGTGGCCCGCTGGTTGGCCTCCTGGACCACCGAGTTGATGATGCCCTGGAGCGCGCCGGCCCGGACCTGGTCGGCGGCGGTGTAGCGCAGCTCGACCTTGCCGTCCGGGCCCTGCTTGATCAGCGCGTCGAAGTCGCCCTTGCGGACCTTCTCCAGCGTGGCGGCCTCGTCGTCGGTCCTGGTGATCGTGAGGACCTTGTCCAGCCCGGCCCGTTCGTCGCCCTGGATGGAGTCGAACAGCGCCACCGCGCCGACCTGGGCGACCTTGGCGTGCGGGGTGCTGGAGCCTTTGGTCACGCTGCCGAAGAAGACCAGGAAGACCAGCGGGAAGAGCAGGATGAAGAACGTCGCGGTGCGGTCGCGCTTCATGCCGAGGAGCATGGCGCGGGACAGGCTCCAGAAGGCGCTGACCCGCTCCGGCCCGCCGTCGGGGCCGGCCGGGCCGCCGCGCCGGACGGGGGCCGTCGGCTCGGTGGAGGTGGGGGCGGTCATGCGCGGAACTCCCGTCCGGTCAGCTGGAGGAAGACGTCCTCCAGGGTGGCGCCGCGCACCTCGAGGCCGCGCAGCGCGTTCTGCTCGGCCAGCACGCTGAGCACCGGGGCCGGGAGCCGGGTCGAGACGGAGAGCGAGACGGTGTCGTCCTCCAGGGCGGCGATCTCGGCGCCGGCCGCGGCCAGCAATTCGCGGGCCCGCTCGACCGGCAGCTGGCCGGAGGCCACGCTGATCCGGACGGTGTCGTCGATCTCGCGGATCAGCGCCGCCGGGGCGCCGGTGTGCAGGATCCGGCCGTGGTCCATGATCGAGACCCGGTCGCAGAGCACCTCGGCCTCGTCCAGGTAGTGGGTGGTCAGGACGACGGTGCGGCCCTCGCGGTTGATGTCCCGCAGGAGGTCCCAGAGGTTGCGGCGGGCCTGCGGGTCGAGGCCGGTGGTGGGCTCGTCCAGGAAGACGAGCTCCGGGTCGTGCGCCAGGGCGCAGGCGATCGACAGGCGCTGGGCCTGGCCGCCGGACATCTGGTCGGTCAGCGTCTCGGACTTGTCGGCGAGGCCGACCCGCTCCAGCATCGCATCGGCCCGCTTGGGGCCGACCCCGTAGAACGACGCGAAGGTGCGGATGGTCTCCCGGGCCGTCAGTTTCCGGAAGAAGGCGGACGCCTGGAACTGCACGCCGATGCGCGGCAGCAGTTTCGGATTCCGCGGCCAGGGAGCCATCCCCAGCAGTTGGACCCGGCCCTCGTCGGGTTCGCGGACCCCTTCCAGGATCTCCATGGTGGTGGTCTTCCCGGCGCCGTTGGGGCCCAGGATCCCGTAGAACTCGCCGGCCTCGACGGTGAGGGACACCCCGTCGACGGCCTGCACATCCCCGTACCGCTGACGGATGCCGTCAGCGGATATAGCTGCAGTCATGTGCCCTGAGAATAGGGGTTTCGACGCGTCCTGTGCACACCCGGGACGTGAATTTGCGGATTTCCTGAGGTAGCCGCGGAAATGGGCCGGGCCGGGCGAAATCTCGAATTCCGCCCGGCCCGGCCGCAGTTGCGGCTGACGTGCGCTCAACTGCGCTTCAGGCGCGGTGCACGGTGATCGTCGTCCAGGCGCCGATGTGGATCCGGTCGCCGTCGTTCAGCGGTACCGCGGTGTGCGGGGCGATCGGCTCGCCGCCGCCGTTCACGGTGGTGCCGTTGGTGGAGTCCTGGTCCACCAGGACCCAGCTGCCGTCCGCCTGTTCGGCGAGCAGCGCGTGCTGGTGCGAGGCGCCCGGGTCCTCCGGCGGCACCGACAGGTCGATCTCCGGGACGGTGCCCCGGTGCTGGCTGCGCCGGCCGATCCGCAGCTGGCCGCGGCCGGTCAGCGGGATGCGGCGCTCGGGGCAGTACGGCGGGAAGAACAGGCCCGCCGCCTCCGGGCCGCTGCGGGCCATCATCTCGGTGAAGTAGTCGCGGTCCGCCGAGACGACCGCGATCCAGTTGGCCCGGACCGGCTCCTCCGCGACGGGCTCCGGCTCGGGCTGCTGCACCGGCGGGGCGAGGTGGAAGGAGGTGCCGAAGTCGCCGCCGCGGTTGTTCGGGCCCGGTCCGGCGGGCCGGGCGTACACCGGTCCGGAGTCCTCGCGGGCCGGGGCCTCGGGGAAGGCGCTCTCCGCCGCGGACCCCTCCGGCCCGTCGGAGGGCAGGGCGGGCGGGTAGCCGTAGGTGTGCGGGTACTCCGGCTGCGGGGCGTTCCCGGGCTGCTGCGGCTGGGACTGCGGCTGCGGGGCGGCCGGGGCATGCGGCGGCTGGGCGGTGCCGCCGTAGGCCGCAGGGATGTTCAGCGGCGGCGGCTGGGCCGGGCCGGGCGAGGGCACGCCGGCGGCCGGGGCCTGCCGGCGCGAGGGGGTGGACAGCTCGTAGTCGTAACCGCACTCCTCGCAGAACCGTCCGGTCTGCGGGCTGCGGCAGATCGGGCAGACGGTCAGGCCCTCGGTGAGGCCCTGCTGCCCCGGCGGCGGGTAGGCCCCCGGCGGCGGGTAGGCCCCGGGCGGGGGCGGCGGGACGGCTCCCGGCGGCGCGGGCGGCGCGCCGAAGGAGGCACCGCCGGGCGGGGGCGGCGGAGGCGGCGGAGCGCCGAAGGAGGCACCGCCGTGCTGCGGGTGCCCGGCGGGTGCACCGGGCGCGGGGTCGGCGCCGGGCGCACCCGGGTAGCCCCCGTGGGCTCCGGGCTGCGGGGCCGGCGGAGTCATCGGGAAGCCGCAGAAGTCGCACCAGTCCTCGGCCTGCGACTCGTGGCCCCTCGGGCAGATCGGCATCAGGTCCCCCTCGTTCCGGGCCGGCTTGCTGGCGCGGCGTCGCGCCGGGCGGCCGGCCCGATCACGTCTTCAGCGGTCACTTCTTCACACGTACCGTCTTGGTCGACCGGGTCTCAAGGGTCATCGAGTCGGCCTCGCTCACGTTCTTACGGAACCGAACCGTACCCTCCTTCGGGTCGACCACGTCCACCACCTTCTGCAGCAGCTTGTAGGTGCCCTCGTTCCCGGTCGCGTGCGCGATCCGGACGGCGGCGCCGAGCTTGGCGGTGGCGGTGTCGACGTCCCCCGCGCGGTGGGCCTCCAGGCCCTCCTGGATGGAGGAGGCGAGCTCGGCCTGCCCGGTGTAGTGGGCGACCTGCGGGCTGATCCGGGTCGAGGAGGCCAGGTCGTCGGTCCAGACCGCCTTGACCAGACCCTGGGACAGCACCTCCGGGGTGCCGCCGCCGACCTGCGGGGGCAGCACCAGGCTGACCCGGGCGGCGAGCATCTCGTTGCCGACCCCGGCCGCCGGGACCTCCACGCAGACGTGGTAGTCGCGGCTCTCGTCACCCCACGACCCGGTCGGGTAGTCGCCGGCCCGGGGGCCGGCCTCGGAGCGGCGGCCGGTCAGGTCCTCGACCGAGGGGGCGACCTGCTTGACGAACTTCACGGTGGCGTTGGCCGGGGTCCAGATCCGCAGCGCGACGTCGGCGACCTGCTTGCCCATCGCGCCGGCCATCATCGAGCGGAAGTCCTCGGCCAGCCCGGAGGGTTCGGCGACGATGTCGACGGTGCCGAGCAGCGCCGAGGAGATCGTGCGCAGCTCGTCGATCCGCCAGTCGGTGCCGACGCCCCGGCAGTCGGCGGTGAAGTGGCCGGTGACCCGTTCGATGTTGCGGGCCAGGTCCTCGGCGGACTCGTGCTCGTTGTTGCCGTCGGTGAGCAGGACGGCGTGCCGGATGGCGATGTCGCGGCGGGTGAGGAAGAGCTGGTCGGCCTTGGCCAGCCAGGTGCCCATCGCGGTGCCGCCGGCCGCGGTGAGGCGGCGCAGCGCCTGCTTGGCCTGGTCGCGGGTGCTCGGCGAGGCGGTGGCCAGGGTGCCGTCGCCGGGGTAGATGTCGCGGGCCTCGTGGGTGCCGGCCACCACGGCGAAGGCGGTGCCGTCGCGCAGGGCGTCGACGGCGGCGGCGGTGGCCTCCCGGGCGCCGTTGATCTTGGTCTTGGGGTAGTCCATCGAACCCGAGCAGTCGACCAGGATCACCACGGCCGCGGTGGCGTCGGCGCCGCGGCCGGCCGCGTCGGCGAGGCCGAGCGGGCGGCCGCCGGAGGTGCCGCCGCCGGTGGCGGTGACGGTGACGATGGCGTTGACCTCGCGGGCACCGTCGGCCAGGTACTCGTTCTGGAAGATCTCGACGTCGAACCTGGGCAGGTTCGGTTTGGCCAGTGTTGCCATGGGGCGGTCGGCTCCCGTCGGTGAGGGGTGGATGCGAGCGGGTCGGTGGGGCGGTCCGGCGGCCGGGGGTCGGCGGACCGCTCACGGACGGCCGGTCAGGCCGTCGGCGGGTGCGGGGGCTGCGGCGGGACGGGCGGGGCTGCCGGAGGTGCCGGGGGCGCCGGAGGCACGACCGGGGGCGCCGTCGCCGGTGCGACGGGTGCGGGCGGCGCGGCCGGCGCGGGCGGGGTGGCAGGCGCAGGGACAGGGGTCGGGGGCAGCGGGGCGGCCGGGGAGCCGATCACCGGGAGGTCCGGCAGCGTCGGCTCGTGGTCCTCGTCGTTCTCCTGGCTCCGGTGGCTCTCCTGGCCCCCGGCCGCCGCGGCTGCCCGGGAGGCGGCCGGCGTGATCACGGGGAGGTCCAGCGCGGTGGGCGTCTCCTCGAACTCCTCCACCGGAACGGCGGGCGGGTCGATCGGCAGCACCGCGACGGTGATGTTGTCGTGCCCGCCGGCCGCGACCGCGAACTTCACCAGGGTCTGTGCCGCCGCGAGCGGTTCGGTACGGGCGTCCGGACGGACGTAGTACGCCAGGTCGGTGGCCGCCTCGGCGTAGTTCCACAGGCCGTCGGTGCAGATCAGCAGCACCCCGGGGACGTGCGGGGTGAAGTCGAGGGTGTGCGGCACGACCTCCTCGGCGTCGGCGCCGAGCCAGCCGGTGATCGCGTGGGCGCGCGGGTCGGCGTAGGCCTCGGCCTCCGCCATCAGCCCGGCCTCGACCATCCGGGCCGCCCAGGAGTCGTCCTGGGTGAGCCGGAAGGGCTCGGCGGCGGCGCGGTCGTCCGGGATCCAGTAGGCCCGGGTGTCGCCGACCCAGCCGATGGTGACCCGGCCGCCGGCCGCGATGGCGCTGACGTAGGTGCAGGCGGGTGCGTTGAGGTCGGGCCGGGCCGGGCCGGCACCGTCGGCGGCGAGGGCGGCGACGGCCTTGGCGGCGTCGGCGATCGCGGCGCGCATCGCCTCGTTCGGGTCCCGGCCGGCCTCCAGGGAGGTGAGCAGGGACTCCGAGGCGGCGTCGACGGCCGTCTCGGAGGCCTCGTCGGGGCGGTCGGAGGAGGAGACGCCGTCGCACACCACGGCGACCACGACCGGCTCGCCGCCGGGCAGGGAGGTGGCGGCGACGGTGAAGCAGTCCTCGTTGCGGTGGTGGCGCACGCCGCGGTCGCTGACGCCGGCGACGCCCGCGAGGGCCTTCTCCATGTGGTCGCGCGGCCGCGGCTGGGCGCTGCCGCAGCCCTCGCAGTAGCCGTCCGCGCCGACCTGTGCCTGGCCGCAGGTCGCGCAGACCGGCCCGCGCTGCGGCGGGACGGCCTCACCGTGGGCGGCGGCCCAGGTGGCGGGCATCGCGCCCGGGGCCGCCCGGCCGTCCCGGCCGACCCCGCAGCGCCCGCAGTAGGCGTCCTCCGGGTCCATCGGCTCGGTACAGCTCGGGCATTCGGTCTGCTGCGGCATCGGCTACACCCACGTCCTGGGGCGGGCCCGGTTGGCCCGTTCCACCATCTCGATCCTGGTCTCGGCCCGGTCGGCCAACCGGGCGAGTACCCGGTATGACTGTTCCAAGGCGAAGCGCAGTTCCCGCTCCGCGGCGGGTCGTCCCAGCACCACGGGGGTGCCGGCCTGCTCGGCGCCGGCCGCCCCCGCGGTGACCCAGCCGAGGGCGGCGCCGAGCACCTCGACGGAGAGCTCCTCGCGGCGGCGGTCGTCGAGCCGAAGTGCCGTCAGCTGGTCGGAGCTCGCGCGGAGGTCGGCGGCGAGCGGGTCGGTGGCGGGGCGCTCGCGCAGCCGGGCGCGGACGGCGGCGATCCGGGCGGCGGTGTACTGGCTGGAGGTGGCCGGGACGGACTCGAGCACCTGCACCGCGCCGGGCCGGTCGCCCTCGGCGAGGCGGACCCGGGCGAGGCCGAAGCCGGCGCCGAGATAGGCCCGGTCGGTGGCCCACACCAGCCGGTAGAACTCGGCGGCGTCGCCGCGGTCGCCGAGCAGTTCGGCGCAGACGGCCAGGGCCAGCTTGGGCGCGGCCTCGCCGGGGAAGGCGTCGTAGACGGCGTCGAAGGCCTCGGCGGCGGCCCGTAGGTCCGCTTCGCCGTCCGCGCCCGCCGCGGCGGCCTCGGCGGCGCCGACCAGGGCGGTCAGGCCGCGGTACCAGACGACCCGCCAGTCGTCGGGGTGGTCCGCCTCCAGTTCGGCGAGCGCGGCGACCGCCTCGCGGTGGCGGCCGAGTTCGAGCCGGGCGCGCAGGTCGCGCAGTCGGCTCTCGACCGAGACGGCGGGCGCGCCGGCCAGCGCGGCGAGGGCCTCCGCGGGGTCGGTGGCGAGCAGGGTGGCGAGGAATCCGGCGTTGGGGTCACCCGGGTCGACCCGGGGGACGGGCAGGGCGAGGGCGGCGGCCGCAGGGTCCAGCGCGGTCACGCCCAGCCGGCCCGGCAGGTCGGCGGGCTGCACCAACTCGGTGTCCACGACGCGCAGTTCGGGGCCGAACAGGGTGGAGAGCGCGGGCCGGGGCCGGTCGTCCTGGAGGGCCAGGACCTCGCGCAGCACGCCGGTGAGCTGGTCGGCCATCTCCTCGGCGGAGGAGAAGCGGCGGGCCGGGTCCGGGTCGGTGGCGCGGACCAGGAAGCGGTAGTACGACTCGTACCTGGCGAAGACCTCGACGTCCTCGGGCCCGGGGAGCGAGTCGCGGTAGGTGGTGCTGTAGCCCTGGAAGTCGAAGGTGAGCACGGCGAGGGTGCGGGCCACGGTGTACAGGTCGGAGGCGGGCGACGGCCCGTGGGTGGCGATCTCGGGGGCCTGGTAGCCGATGGTGCCGTAGATCGGGCCGTCGTGGTCGAGGCGGCAGACCGCGCCCATGTCGATGATCTTGAGCGTGTCGCCGCTCTGGATCGCGTTGTCGATCTTGAAGTCGCAGTAGATCAGGCCCCGGCTGTGCAGGTACCCGAGCGCGGGCAGCGCCTCCAGGGCGTACGCGATCGCGACCTCCACCGGGAGCGGCTCGCGCCGGCCGTCCGGGGTGCGGCGGTCGTTGGCGATGTCCTTGAGCGACTTGCCGCCGACGTACTCCATGACGATGTAGCCGTCGGTGGAGCCGGACCGCAGGTCCGGGTGCTCGGCGAAGTTGATGATCCGGACGATGTTCGGGTGGTCCACCTCGGCCAGGAAGCGCCGCTCGGCCACGGCCGCGGCGAGCGCGTCCTCGTCGCCGGTGTTCAACAGGCCCTTGAGCACGACCCACTTGTCGTTGACCCGGCGGTCCACCGCCAGGTAGATCCAGCCGAGCCCGCCGTGCGCCAGGCAGCCCACCACCTCGTACTGCCCGCCGACCAGGTCGCCGCGGCGCAGCTTGGGCGTGAAGGAGTACGGCGTGCCGCACTTGGTGCAGAAGCCCTCCGGCCGGCCGGGCCGGCCGTTCTTCTCCCGGCCCACCGGGGCCTCGCACTTGGCGCAGTAGCGCTTGCGCTCGGGCACCTGCGGATCGGCGAGCACCGCCAGCGACGGGTCGGCCGTGGCCACGGTCGGCACGGTCACCAGCCCGGCGCCCAGCCGGTTGCGGGTGCCCGCGCTGACGCTGCCGCGGGTGGAGCGCACCGAGACGGAGCGGCTGGAGCCGGTCCGCGTCGAGCGGTGCGAGCGGGAGCGGCCGGACATCGAACGGGCGGAGCCGGTGCGGGCCGACATCGAGCGGACGGAGCCGCTGCGGGCGGAGTCCGGGGCGACCCGCGCGGACGGGACGTAGGGCTGGGTGACACCGGTGTCGGCGCCGGGCGGGGTCAGGCCGCACTCGTCGCAGTAGCCGTCCGGGTCGACGGTGCCCGGGCAGTCGCGCGGGCACGGGGAGCCGGGGCCGGCGGCGGGTGCCGCCGGTGGCGCGGCGGTGCCGGCGCCGGTCGCGGTTCCGCCCGGGCCCGCCGGGGTCAGGCCGCACTCGTCGCAGTAGCCGTCCGGGTCGATCCTTCCGCTGCCGGAGCACTCCGGCCGTACGCACACCTCGCCCATCAACCTCAGCCCCCCTGTACCTGTCCGTCGGCCGGCGTCCGGCCGACCGCCTCGTCCGCTGCCCCGGTGGGCGTTCCGGTCGGTGTCCCGGCCGTCCCCGCCGGTGTCCCCGCCGCCGTCCCGTCCGGCACCCCGTCCGGCACCCCGTCCGGTGCGTCCTGCTGCTCGGCCCGGGCCGGGCGCAGCGACTGCTGGAAGCGGGCCACCGCGACCGCCGCCGCCCGCAGGTCGCAGGGCGCGCTCCAGAGCAGCCAGCGCGCCTTCTCGTACCGCTCGACCACTTCCGGGTCCTCGGCGACCCGCATCCGGGAGGCCATCGCCTTGTAGGCGTCCAGCCGGCCGCGCAGCTCCGCCCGGACGGCCAGCGGCTGGGTCACCTCGGTGAGGGACTGCCGGGCCCGGGCCAGCTCCTTGGCGGCGGCGTCCTCCAGTGCGTCCAGCAGCGGCGCCAGCCGGCCCCACTGCCCGCCCTGGCGCAGTTCCAGGGCGGTGACGATCCGTTCGCGCAGCGCCGAGGCCGGGCCGGGCACCGCCGGGACGTCGCTGGCCGCTATCTTCGCCAGCACCTCGCCGCGGGCCCGGCGGGCCTCGGCCAGGGTGGCGTCGGCTCGCTGGAGCAGGTCGCCGACGCCCTGGAGGCGCTCCTCGGCGTCGTCGCGCAGCCGCAGCAGGTCCTCCAGCTCCAGCCGGACGCCGTCCAGCGCCCGCCCGGCCCGGTCGAAGCGCTCGGTGTCCACCACCCCGGCGGGGGTGGCGAAGGCCGTGCCCTCGGGCACCGTGCCGCGCTGGGCGGGCACCCGGGCCGGGCGCCACAGCGCGAGCGGGTCCTCGCGGACCTCGGCGCGCAGTTCGGTGAGGTCCCGTTCCAGCCCGGCGAGGTCGTCGCCCAGCGGGTGGCCGCCGGTCCGCACGCCGAGCGAGGCGGCCAGGGTGCGCACCCGGTGGAGTTCGGCCAGCAGCAGGTCGATCCGGGCGGGCAGGGCGGACCAGACCGCGTCGGCGGCGCTGACCACCTCCAGCACGGCCGCGTACCAGGAGTTCATCCGGGCCATCAACGCGTCCAGGCTGATCCGCTCGACCAGCTTGGCGGGCGCACCGAGCAGGTGCGGTCCGTCCGGCAGCGCGCCGCCCGGGACGGTGACCGCGTCACCGGTCAGCAGTTCGCTCAGCTCGGCGAGTTCGGGCGCACCGGGCTTGGCCTTGCGGGCCCGTACGGCGCGTGCCGAGGCCAGCGCCTCCGAGTAGCGGTCGAACAGTGCCCAGAGCAGCGGCAGGCCCTTGCCGGCGACGGACCAGCGCTCCAGGGTGCGGCCGGACAGCTCGGCGCCGTCCAGCAGCCGCAGCCCCGGGTGGTCCTGCAGGGCGAGCAGCGCCGATTCGACCGCGTCCCGCTCCGCGCCGAGGCGCGCCAGCGCGCGGTCCACCTCCTCCCGGTTCAGTACCGGGCCAGCCGATGCCGCCACCACGGTGTCCTTCCTTCTTCCCTCGCGTGCGATCCCGGCGTCCGTGACGCGCGATCCCACGACAGCCCCCGTCCACCACCGGTCTCCCCGTGGTGATCGTCCCGAACCCTAGCCGGTGGCCCTCCGGGCGGTACGGGCGCGGGGCGTCAGGACGGCGTCAAGGCCGCGTCGACGTCCTCCGCCCGGTGCGCCGCCGTCCGGCGCTCCGCCGCCCGCTTGGCGCGCCGCAGCGCGAGCGGTGCGAGCGGGGCGCCGCCGCGCGAGGTGCTCAGTGCGGGACGGGCCAGTAGTGCTCGGCGTCGTTCTGCATGTACGGCTTGAGCCAACGGTCGTACGAGCGCCCCCATTCTCCGCCGGCGTGGTAGTCGGCCAGCACCTGGTTGACCCGGGCGGTCAGGTCGGGGCTGGTCTTGAGCATGGCGATGCCGATCACCGCCGGCTGGGTGTCGCCGTCCACGATCCGCACGGTCTGGTCCTGCGCCGCCTGACCGGCCGCCAGGCCGTCGTCGGTCATGGTGGCGTCGACCTTGCCGAGCTGCATCAGGACCAGGCAGTCCAGCTGGTTCTCGACCGTGACGACCTGCTTGGCGGTCTTCTTGGCGTCCAGCACGCTCGCGGCGGTGGAGCCCTTGGCGGCGCACGCCCGGTGGCCGTTGATCGCGTCGTCGAGGTTGGTCGCGGGGCTGGCCTTGGGGACCAGCACGCGCTGGGAGATGCTGAAGTACGGCGTGGAGAAGGCGACGTCCTTCATCCGGTCGCAGGTGACCGTCATGGTGCGGACGATCAGGTCGACCCGGCCGTTCTTCACCGCGTCGACCCGGTCGGCGGTGGCCACCGGCTTGAGCACCACCTGGCCCTGGTTGCCCATGATGGCGGTGCCGATCGCCCGGGCCAGATCGATGTCGAAGCCCTCGATCTGACCGGTGTTCGGGTTGCGGGAGCCCCAGCGGTAGCTGTTCTGGTCCACGCCGATCACCAGGCTGTGCTTGGCCTTGATGGCCTTCACCGCCCGGCCGTCCTCGGTGCTCGGCGGCACGCTCTTGTAGACGTCGCACGCGTCGTCCTGCGACTGTTGGCCCTGTTGGCCCTGTTGGGGCTGCTGGACGGCCTGCGGTGCGGCGGCCGTGGTGGCCGCGTTCGCGCCGTTCGCGGTGGCCGGTGCGGCGCCCCCGCCGAGCACGGTCGCGCAGGCGGCGAGCGCCGCCAGCACGGCGGCGCTCCTGGTCCGTACGGTTCTGGTGCGCATGGTGTCCGTTCCCCCTCTACCGGTACTCGGCCAGTCGCCGGCCGAGGCCGCGCAGCGCCGCGGTCGCGGCCCCCAGGGCGAGCACCGCGGCCGCGCCGGCCGCCAGGCGCAGGTCCGCGGCGGTGCCCTCGGCGGCGTCGGTGAACTGCGCCTGCTCGGCGTCGGCGGCCCGGCCGAGGGCCCTGTCGGTGGCGTTGAAGGCGGCGTCGGCCGTGCCGGTGGTGTCGGTGGTCGACACGGTGGCGTTCAACGCGGCCTGGTAGTCGGCGTCGTCGACCTCCGACGACCGCGCCGCGTCGTGCCGTCGGCGCCACTCGTCGTACTGCTGCGCGGCCTCGCGGACGGGCTGGGCGGCGGCCGCCGGAGCGAGCCGGACGGCCTCGGGGAGCGAGCCGTCGCGCCGCTCCAGCGGGACGTCCCCGCCGGCGTCGCCCGCCAGGTGCTTGGTGGCGCTCGTCCACTGGTCGGCGTACGTGGTGGTGGAGCCGCGCGCGACCAGGTGCAGGTTCTCCGCCAGCCGGGCGGTCAGCACGTCCACCCGGGCGTTGTCGAGCGCCCGCAGCGGGCCGGCGCCGTCGTGGTCGCTCCGCTCCAGCGCCGAACTGGTGGTCAACCCGGTGACGGTGAGCCAGAGCGTGCCCGCGAGGACGGCGGCGGTGGCGCCCAGCAGGCCGATGTTGAACACCCGGTTGGTGCGGCGGAACAGCGTCAGCTGCACCCAGCCCAGCGCGGCCAGGGTGAGCACCGCCAGGCCGTACGCCCCCCACGGCACCGCCTTGGCCTGGGCGTAGTCGGCCGCCAGCTCCTTGTCCTCGACGCCCTTCAGCTCGGCGGCGGCCGGCAGCAGGACGCCCTGCATCTGCTCGGAGGCGTACCGCAGGTAGGCGCCGCCGAGCGGGATGCCCTGCCGGTTGTCGGCCCGCGCGGTTTCCACCAGACCGGCGTACACCGGAAGTTGCTGGTTCAGCCGGGAGAGTGAGTCCTGGGCCGGCGAGGTCGAGGTGGTCCGGGCGGCGGCCTGGGCGATCAACTTGGCGGCCTGGGCGAGGTCCTGCTCGTAGCGGTCCCGGACGTCCTTGGGCTCGGTGCCGGCCAGCAGGAAGCCGGTCGCGGCGGTGGTGGCGGCGTCCGCCAGCGAGCGGTGGATCTCCGCCGCGTCCCGGCTCAGCGGCTGGCTGTAGGAGACGACCCGGTCGGCGGCCGACGCCCTGGTCTCCAACTGCCAGGCGGTCAGCCCGCCGAAGGCCACGGTGAGCACGGCGAGCAGGGCGCCGGCCAGCCGCAGCCGGCCCGGGGCGGTACGGGTGGCCCGGGCGAGCCGGGCGCGCACGCCGCGTCCGGGGGCTCCCGCCCGGGGCCGCTTCGCGGGCGGTGCCGCCCCGGGCGACGGCGCCGGGGCACCAGGCACGCCGCCAGCCGCTCCGGCCGCCACCGTCAGGACCGACCCCGGGGCTGCGCCCGGCGGCGTCCCCGGCACGCCCGGCGGCGTACCCGGCTGCGCCGGGAACGCGGCGCCCGGTGCGCCGTTGCCTACTGGTGTTGCCACCCGCCTCATCCTCCCCTGGGGGCGGACCCGACACCCGGGGCCCGACCGATGGCAGCAGTATGGCCGTGACTCCCTCCGGCCACACCTGACTTGCGCTGATCTTGAGCATGTCGTGCACGGTTTCCGCACCACCCCGTACGGCTGGGTACGACTTGTCCGACTCGGTCCGGCTCGGTCCGGCTCGGTCCGGCTCGCCACGGCTCCGTACGGCTCGGTACGTCTTGTGCGGCACGCACGGGAGGTGGCGATCCGTGCGACGCGGGCGGTGGCCCACGCGGTTCCGCCCGGGGTCCGCCCCGGGCGTTGCGCCGCGCGGAGTTCGACCCGCGGAGTTCGACCCGCGGAGTTCGCTTCGCGGAGTTCGCTTCGCGCGGTTCCGTCCCGCGCTGTTCCGCGCCGCGCGTTCCCGGATGCCGGTTCCCGGGTTCCGGGGCCGCCCGCTCCGTACCATGGCCGCATGCGACTGCTTGGAACGATCTCGCCCGACCGCCCGCTGCTCGTCGTCGCCGTCCGCGAGGAGGCCGCCCACCTCGACGAGCGACTGCCGGTGCTGCTCACCGGGATGGGGAAGGTCAACGCCGCCGTGGCCCTGGCCACCGCGCTCGCCCAGGGCGAGAAGCCCTCCGAGGTGATCAACCTCGGGACGGCCGGCGCGCTGCGCCCCGGCTGGGAGGGCATCCACCACGTGGTCCAGGTGATCCAGCACGACCTCGACACCGAGGTCCTGGAGTCCCTGACCGGCCACGTCTACGGCGCCCCGCTGATCGTCGGCAAGGGTGACGGGCCGGTCCTGGCCACCGGCGACCTGTTCGTCGACTCCCCGGCGGCCCGCGAGCGGCTGGCCGAGCACGCCGACCTGGTCGACATGGAGGGCTACGCCGTCGCCACCGCCGCCCACCGGGCCGGGGTGCCGGTCCGGCTGGTGAAGTACGTCAGCGACGAGGCCGGGGAGGGTGCGGCGCAGACCTGGCGGGAGTCGGTGGACGGCTGCGCCCGGCACCTCGCGGACTGGGTGAACGCCCAGGGCTGGTGACGGTCGGTCGGGTCCGGCCCGGGCCCTAGAGTGGCACGGTGAATCAGAACACTGCCGCACCGAACACCGCACCGAACACCGCACCGAGCAAGCTCTCCGACGTCCGGCCGCCGTCGGTCAACGCCGACGAGCGGACCACCCTGCTGGCCTTCCTCGACTACCTGCGCGAGGCCGTGATCGGCAAGGTGGCCGGCGTCTCCGACGAGGACGCCCGGCGCCCCGGCGTCGCCTCCGGCACCAGCCTGCTGTGGCTGGTGCGACACCTGACCGTCGTCGAACGCAACTGGTTCGAGTGGGCCTACGCCGGGCTGGGGGAGGCGCCGTCGGAGTCGGACGACCTCCCCCTGGAGAGCCTCGGCACGGCCGAGGCCGTCGACGCCTACCGGGACGCGATCGCCCGTTCCAACGCGGTGGCCGCGGCCGCCCCCGACCTGGACCGCCCGGGTGTGCGGTCGCTGCGCCCGGACGCCACCGAGGGGCCGTCGCTGCGCTGGGTGCTGGTGCACATGATCGAGGAGACCGGTCGGCACGCCGGGCACGCGGACATCATCCGCGAGCAGCTGGACGGCGCGGTCGGGCGCTGAGCCCCGGTCAGGGGCTCAGGGACTCAGCGGCTCAGGGGCTGTTCGGGCTTGCGGGCCAGCAGGCAGGCGTGCGGCCTGTTCGCCAGTCCGCCGGGTGCCTGCTCCAGCCGCGCGGTGACGACGAGTCCGGCCTGTTCCAGCAGGTCGGCCACGCGGTCCAGGGGCAGCAGGTACGACTCGTACGACACCGGCCGGCCGTAGCCCTGCGTCGGCTGCAGCCGTTCGTCGCCGACGTAGTCCCCCCAGAGCAGGTGGCCGCCGGGCGCGAGCGTGCGGTGGAACTCGGCGAACACCGCGGGCAGCCACTGCGGGGGCGTGTGATGGGTGGAGTACCAGGCGAGGATGCCGCCGAGCTCGTCGTCGCCCGTCTCCAGCGCGGTCATCGAGCCCACCCCGAACCGCAGTTCGGGGTGGGCCTGTCGGGCCAGCGCGACCATCGCCGGCGACAGGTCGACGCCGAAGGCGGGCACGCCCAGCCCGGCCAGGTGCGCCGTCACGCGTCCCGGGCCGCACCCCAGGTCGGCGACCGGCCCGAGACCGGCCGTCCGCACCAGTTCGGCGAAGGCCGCCAGCATCGCGCGGGACAGC
The DNA here is from genome assembly GCF_043202455.1 of Kitasatospora sp. NPDC048194. Lineage (NCBI taxonomy): Bacteria > Bacillati > Actinomycetota > Actinomycetes > Kitasatosporales > Streptomycetaceae > Kitasatospora > Kitasatospora sp. NPDC048194. The sequence goes on along the minus strand of NZ_JBIDAK010000007.1, from coordinate 213,811 downwards.
GGGTCCATCCGGGCGGGAGCCGGGACGCGTTCGACGTAGTCGGCGGCGACCGTGTCGTACGACTCGCGGACGGCGGTCAGGAAGGAGGGCTCGGCCATGCGGGCGACCCTAGACGAGACGGCTGACGGCGCAACACCCTCGGTTGCCCGAACCGGCGGCGGGGGTCGGAGCCGGCGCCGTCGAACGGACTCGAGGGGCCGTCGCTCGTCCGGGTGGCACCCCTGCCGATCAACTCCCGGAAGCGCCACACTGGTTCGATGACCAGCGACTTCCAGAGCGCCGAAATCATGGTGACCAACAGCCGCGGCGAGATCCTGCTCCAGCTGCGCGACGACATCGAGGGGATCTGCTGGCCCGGGTACTGGATGCAGCCCGGAGGCGGCAGGGAGGACGGCGAGACGCCGTACGAGACGGCGGCGCGCGAGCTGGAGGAGGAGACCGGCCTCAAGGCGGTCGCGCTCCTCCCCCTCGACCTGGTCCCGCTCGCGGACGATGCGCAGTTCGCGCGGAGCCGCTGGTTCCACATGGTGTGGGACGGCGACGAGAGCGAGCTGGTGTGCGGGGAAGGACAGGATCTGCGGTTCTGGCCGATGGACGCCCTGCCCGAGAAGATCCCGTCGACGCTGGTGGAGTACGTCCGGCAGCTCCGAGGGCACCTGCTGGTGGGCAAGCCCCGCGTCTGGGCGCAGATCGACCGCCTCCATCGGACGCTGAAGGAGGCGACGGCCGGGCAGCGGACGGACTTCCTCGCGCTCCAGGTGCTGAAGGTCCAGGAGGAGGCGGGCGAGGCGGCGCAGGCGCTGCTCGGTGTCCTCGGCGCGAACCCGCGCAAGGGGGTGAGCCACACCATGGCGGATCTCCAGGCCGAACTGTGCGACGTGATCGCGGCGGCGATGGTCGCACTGCGGGCGACCACCCCTGACGCGGCGTCGGTGCTGGCCGACCACGTGGCCGGGTGGGACCTGGAGAGCCGATGAACGACACCGTGCGCGCTCCGGAGCGGTAGGAAGGGCGACGGCAAGAGGTGGCGCGAAGGCCCCCTGGAAACCGCCACCCACGGGAGGGGGCCTTCGTCGCGCGGATCCATTCCGCTTCCTCGTCGCCGTCGCCGGCCGCGTCATCCGGGAACGGACGCGGGAGTTCCTAGTCGCGGAAGGCCGAGAGGTCGAAGGCGGCCAGCCGCTGGGGATCGGCGATCACGTCGATCGCGGCGATCCTGCCGGCCACGACGGTGAACGCCATGACCGACAGCGCGCGGCCGTTGTCGCCGATGACCACGGCGCCCGCGGTGCCGTTGACCAGCGCGGGGCGGGCGAACGGCGACAGGCTGCCCCACAGGGCGGCCTGTCCGGCGACCGTCGCGGCGCCGGTGAGCACCACGGTGTGCCGGGCCAGCGCGGCTCCGCCGTCCGAGCGCAGCACCACGTCCGGGTCGAGCACCGCGACGAGGGCCCCCAGGTCCCCGTCGCGGGCGGCGGCGAAGAAGGCGTCCACGGCGGCCCGCTGGCGGCCGAGGTCGGGATCGGGGGCGGGCGCCTGCCCCTGCACCTTGCGGCGGGCCCGGCTGGCGAGCTGGCGGGTGGCGGCCGCGGTCTTCTCGATCAGCGGGGCGATCTCCTCGAACGGCACCGCGAAGAGGTCGTGCAGCACGAAGGCGACCCGTTCGGCGGGCGACAGCGACTCCATCACCACCATCAGCGCCAGGCCGACGGAGTCCGCGAGCACCACCTCCTGCTCCGGGTCGACCACGCCCTCGCGGCCCAGCAGCGGGTCCGGGATGCGCTCGGGGCCGGTCTCCCCGTCCGGCCCGGCCGGTTGCAGCGGCTCCTCGCGGCGCCGGGCGCAGTCGCGCAGCAGGTTCAGGCAGACCCGGGAGACCACCGTGGTCAGCCAGCCGCCGAGGTTCTCCACCCCCGAGGTGTCGGAGCGGTCGTACCGCAGCCAGGCCTCCTGGAGCGCGTCCTCGGACTCGCTGAGCGAGCCGAGCATCCGGTACGCGACCGCCCGCAGGTGCGGTCGGTGCTCCTCGAACGCCGCCGTCCGGGAGGTTTTCTCGTCCACCGTGTCACATTCCTTCGTCGCCTCGGGTCAGGGCAGCAGGAGCCACCCAACAACGGCTGCGGCGGGGAGATCAACTCCCGGCCCGGGACGGAACGGAGACGATCGTGACGAACAACCTGGTCCTGGTCACCGGAGGCACCGGCACCCTCGGCCGGCAGGTCGTACCGCTGCTGCGGGCGGCCGGCCGGCCGGTGCGGGTGCTGAGCCGGCGGGAGCGCCCGGCGGAGGACGGTGTGGCGTACGTGCGCGGTGACCTGCTCGGTGACGCCGCCGAGGCGGACGCCCGGCTCGACGAGGCGCTGGCGGGCGTCCACACGGTGCTGCACCTCGCCGGCGGGCCCAAGGGCGACGACGAGGCGACCCGCCGGCTGGTCGCGGCAGCACGGCGGGCCGGGGTGCGGCACCTGGTCCACATCTCGGTGATCGGCGCGGACAAGGTGCCGCTCGGCTACTTCCGGGCGAAGCTCGCCGCCGAGGAGGCGGTGGCCGGCTCGGGTCTGCCGTACACCGTCCTGCGGGCCGCGCAGTTCCACGACCTGGCGTTCACCGTGGTGGAGAAGATGGCGAAGCTGCCGCTCGTCCCGGCCCCGGGCGGGGTCCGCTGGCAGCCGGTGGACGTACGCGAGGTCGCCGCCCGGCTGGTCGAGTTGGCGCTCGGCGAGCCCGCCGGCCCGGTGCCGGACCTGGCCGGGCCGGCGGTGTACGGGATGGACGAGCTGACCCGCCGCTACCTTGCGGCCCGGGGGCGCAGCCGCAGGATGCTGCCGGTCCGGGTGCCCGGCAAGGTCGGCCGCGCCTACCGGTCGGGCGCGAACCTCACCCTGGCCGGCGCCGAGCACGGGCGGCGCACCTGGGAGGAGTTCCTGGCCGAACGGCTGGCGGCCTGACCCGGCAGCTCGATCGGCCGTGGGCAACGGCGGTCCGACCCGGCGGGACCGATCGGCGGCGGACCGATCAGCGTCTCGACCGGCCGCCCCGGTCGGCGGGACGACCCGGCAGGGGGCCCGGTCGGCCGTCCTGGCCGGCCGGGCCCATCGGCGGATCGATCACCGGCCCGGACGCGGCGTCCGGTCGTCGGGTGACCGCCGTGTCGTTCCTCGCATATGTGTGCGCCCCACCCCCACGCGTTCGACTACCTGCTCCGGCCGGGGGACTTCTCGCTCGACGCCTACCCGCACGGGGAGGAGGTCGTGCCGACCTCCGGGGAGGCCCTGGAAGTGGTGGTCACGTTCGGCGCGGGCGCCGAGGCGGCCGAGCAGTACCTGGAGGACGAGCCAGGCCTGTTCGGTCACCGGGATGCGGCAGCGACTGCGCTGAGTCCCGAAGTCACCGCGGTGGCCGAGGCGTTGGGACGCCTGCGGAAGGTCGCGTCCGGCCTCGGGGAGCGGTACGTGCTGCCGGACGCGGCTGACGGCAGCGCCTACGCGCCGCTGTTCCGCCCGTAACGGCGTGCGGCCGGGGGCGGTGGCCGGGTCAGGCCTTGGCGGCCCGCAGGACGGTCTCCGTGGTGACCACCTTGGCGAAGCGCATGGCGTGCAGGGTCGTCGCGGTGGCCCGGGCGAGCTCGGCGGCGGGGACGGTGACGCCGTCGGGGCCGGTCATGTCGAAGGTGTGCATGGCGTCGGTCGGGAAGATCGCGTCGTAGCCGAGGTTCCCTGCCATCCGGGTCGTGGTCTCGTTGCAGACGTTGGTCATGATCCCGGTGATCACCAGCTGCCGGGCGCCGCGCTCCTGGAGCCAGGCGTGCAGGTCGGGTGTGCCGTAGAAGGCGCTGTTCACCGTCTTGGTGACGTGCAGGTCGGGAGTGAGGGCGGCGGCGAGGTGCTTGAGCCGGTAGCCGGGCGTGCCCTCGACCAGCGGCCCCACCCGGGAGGCGTGCTGGACGGTGACGATCGGGCGGCCGGTGGCCTGCCAGGCGGTGATCAGCTCGGCGATCCGCTGCTCGGCGTCGGGGTTGTCGCGGGGGCCCCAGAAGTCCTGGTCCTCGAAGCCCTGCTGGACGTCGATGAGGAGGAGGACGGCGTCGCTGTCGAGGGTGAGCGGGGCGTCGAAGGCGTCGGTGTTCGTCATGCCGTCCATGGTGCTGCGCGGGGCCGGGAGGGGGTGAGGGGCGGGAATGCCACCCATCGATAGGTTTCTGCCACCGCCGCCCACCCGCCGTCTACCGTCGCCCGCGCGTCCGCCGTCCGCCCACCCCCGTGCGTGCGGCCGGCGTCCGCCACCCGCCCCCCGGTGCGTCCGGCCGGCATCCGCCATGCTTCAGCCATGCGAACGGTGGGGTGTCTGATCTTCGACGGCGTACGCGCCTTCGACTACGCGGTGGTCGGCGAGGTCTGGGCGAACCGGGCCTCCCGGCCGGGTCCGCCCGACTTCGATCTGCGGGTCTGCGGGCCCGCCGGGGCCCGGGTGCGGCTGGGCGGCGGGCTGGAGCGGGTGCCGGACGAGGGCCTGGCCGTGCTGGCCGACTGCGACCTGGTGGTGGTGCCCGGCGTGGAGGAGCCGGGTGCGGAGCGTGCCCCGGAGGTCCTCGCCGCCCTGCGGGAGGCGCGTGGTCGCGGCGTGCCGATCGCCTCGCTCTGCGCCGGGGCCTTCGTCCTCGCCGAGGCTGGACTGCTCGACGGCCGGGAGGCGACCACCCACTGGGCGCTCGCCTCCGAACTGGCCCGCCGCTTCCCCGCGGTGACCGTCCGGCCCGAGGTGCTGTTCACCGGTGGCGAGGGCCTGTGGACGTCGGCCGGGGTCGCGGCGGGGATCGACCTGTGCCTGCACCTCGTCCGCAGCGCCCACGGGCAGCGGGCCGCCGCCGCCATCGCCCGGGCGATGGTCACCGCCCCGTTCCGGACCGGCGGCCAGGCGCAGTTCATCCCGACGCCGGTGCCCGCGCCCGCCGAGGACGATCCGCTCGCCCGGCTGCGCGCGGAGGTGCTGGCCTCGCTCGACACCCCGTGGACCGTCCGCCGGATGGCGGACGCTGCCCTGATGTCCGAGCGTTCCTTCGCCCGCCACTTCGGCGCCACCACCGGCACCACCCCGCTGCGCTGGCTGCTGGACCAGCGGATCCTCACGGCCCAACGCCTGCTGGAGGAGACCGACCTGCCGGTCGACGCGGTGGCGGTGCAGTGCGGCTTCACCTCGGCGGTGTCGCTGCGGCCGGTCTTCACGGCACGGGTGGGGGTGGCGCCCCGGGAGTACCGTCGGACCTTCCGCGGCCGGGCGGAGGGCTGAAGCGCATCACAGAAGTGCGGGTGCGGGCAGGTCGGCATGTGGTTCGACCTGCGGCTCCACACCGTTCGGGCCGGGTCGTACACGGGGGCGACGGCTGCACGCGTGCTGAGGGCGCGTCGCACCGGCGTCGTGTCCGGGCCTCGCCCGCGCGGGGCCCGTGCCCGGTCGCGGCGGCCCGGTGAGGGGTGGGGTGGCGGCCCTCAGCGCCGCCACCCCCCGTTGCGTTCTCGGCAGCCGGGTCGGGGTTCGTTGAGCCAAACCCCACGGTGGGGTGAAGTCCGGTGGTGATCCCGGCGGGATTCTGCGGCTTTCCTGTGGATCGAGGGCCCTGGGCGGGGTGTTTCCGCCCGTGAGGGGAGCGCCGCGGGTGGAGTCAGGCAGCCGCGAGGGTGTCGCGGAGCTTCTTCTTGTCGGGCTTGCCGACGGAGGTGAGGGGGATCTCCGGCAGCAGGTGGAGGGCCGCCGGGGCGTAGATCCGGCCCTTCTCGGTGGTGACGAAGGTGCGGAGGTCCTCCAGCTCGGGGTGGTGCCCCGGGGCCGGGACGACGGCGACGTGGACGTGCTCGGCCTCCTGGGCGTCGCGGACGCCGAAGACGGCGCACTGGGCGATCGCCGGGTGGGTGAGGAGGAGGTCTTCCAGTTCGGAGGGGTAGACGTGCCCGCCGACGACGATGATCTTGTCCTTGAGGCGGTCGGCCAGGTAGAGGTAGCCGTCCTCGTCGAAGTAGCCGATGTCGCCGGTGTTCAGCCAGCCGTCGCGCAGCACCTCGGCGGTGAGGTCGGGGCGCTTCCAGTAGCCGGCCATCAGGTTCGCCGAGCGGACGTGGATCTCGCCGGGTTCGCCGGTGGGCAGTTCGCTGCCGTCGGCGGCGCGGATCACCACGTCGATGCCGGGGAACGGGCGGCCCACGGAGAACTGGCCGCCCCGTCCGACGCGGTCGTGCTCCTGCGGGGTGAGGACGGAGATGTTCTGCGCCTCCGACATGCCGTAGGCGGCGACCAGGACGGGCCCGAAGACCTTGAGCGCCTCGCGGATGCGGGTGGGGGAGGAGGCGCAGCCGCCGTACATGATCCGGCGCAGGCTGGACAGGTCGGTGCGGGCGATCGCGGGGTGGTCCAGGAGCTGGTAGAGCAGCGGCGGCAGGACCCAGAGGTCGGTGATGCGTTCGCGCTCGATGGCGGCCAGCACCTCGCCGGGGTCGAAGGAGCGCTGGAGGACCACCGAGCCGCCGTGGTACAGCGTCAGGTCGGACATCACGCCGGCGAGGTGGGCGAGCGAGGTGGCGGCGAGGAGGCGGGGCGCGCCGCCGTTCTCCGGGCCGTAGGGGAGGTCGAAGGCGCTGCGGTAGGGGCCGTGCAGGCTGAGGATGCCCTTGGGGATGCCGGTGGTGCCGCCGGTGTGCCGGATGCTCAGGTCGTCGTAGGGGCCGATCCGGACGGCCGGGGCTTCCGCGGGGCGGTGGGCGGAGGCGGCGATCACGTCTTCGCCGATCGCGTCCGTGCCGTTTCCGTCCGTGCCGTTTCCGTCCGCGCCGCTCCCGTCCGCGCCGCTCCCGTCCGTGCCGCTCGGGCCCGCGCTGACGGCCTCCGGTCCCGGCCCCAGCGTGAGGACCGTGGGCACATCGGTCAGGGCGAGCAACTCGGGTGCGCCGGCGTACCGTTCGGCGTCCACGAGGAGCACGGCGGTGTCGACACTGGTGACGATCTCGGCGAGCACCGGGGCGCTCATGCCGTCGTAGAGGTTGACCACGCGGGCGCCCGCGAGTCCGGCGGCGTAGCGGGCGCTGAGCGCTTCGGCGGTGTTGCCGGTGAGCAGCGACACGGTCGTGCCGCGGGTGACGCCCCGGGCGATCAGCTCGTGCGCGAGCCGGTAGGTGGCGGCGGCGAACTCGCCGGCGGTGATGCGGAGACCGTCGGGGGTGGTGAGGGCCGGTCGGGCGGGGTCGCAGGAGAGGGACCGGAGGATCAGGGCGGGGGCGCTGACGAACTCCGCGTCGTTCATGGCCACTTCTTCTTTGTAGTTTGCAACCATACCAACCAGAGTAGCCCCACCTTCCCCTGTACGTAGCGGAGTTGAGCGTCGCGATTGCCGGGGTGTGCGGCGCCCACGGGCGGTGAACCGGGCGGCGGCCATGGCGGCGGACCGGTCGGCCGCACAGGAAGTCGGCCGGGCCGACTCTGCTGGGCCGGGCCGACTTTCCGCGCGGTGCCGGCTCAGGCTCAGTACCCGACAGTGAAGCGCCGCTGGACCGATCCGCTCCTTGGGCATCGGCGCATGAGCCGGCACCCCCCGGCGGGAGCGGATACGCCCGCGACCCGGACTTCACCCGAATGCCCCGTACGCCGGGCGCCTCCCACCGGCCCGTGGACACTCGATGGGGGGCAGCAGCCGAACGCCTTCGCCCCAGGCCGGGCCCTTCCGAGGCCCCTTTCGAGGCTGCAGTCCGTGCGCCGACCGAAGGAGGCACGCGCATGAACCCCAGGCTCACCCCCATCACCCGCCGGACCGCCGGTACGGCCGCCGCGCTCCTGCTCGCGGCCGCCGGAGTCGCCGCAACGGCGCCACCGGCCTCCGCGGTACCGGCCACCGTGTTCACCCCGGGTTGGGACACCTCGAAGTTCCCGGCCGGCGAGCGCGTCCTGATCCAGACCGGCTGCCACACCTGGAACCTCATCGGCTGGAACCAGGCCGCGGGCTGGCACGCGTACGACGACAAGCACCCGCCCACCGACCTCTTCCCGGCGGCCGGAGAGATCTACACCGGGGGCCGGTACAACGGCTACACCGACAAGGGGAAGTGGGCCGGCCTCCCCCAGGGCACCTACCAGGAGTACGACGCCCGGGGCTACGCGACCAGGCCCAAGCCCGCCCAGCGCGGCACGGCCCGCCTCGTCCGCGTCCAGCAGACCGGCGCGGTCTACTTCAGCCCCAACCACTACGACGGCTTCCGCCAGGTCACCGACTGCAACGCGCAGTGACCCGGCCCTGAGGACCGCCGTCCCAGCCGCGCCCCTCGCGGGCGGGGCCACCCCATGAGCCGCCGCCCGGGCCCTGAGCGCCCGGGCGGCGGTGTCTCTACCACCCACCACCGGGTTGGCCGCCGCATCCTCAGGTCGATCGGCCGGACGGTCGGGAGGTGCGCGGGGCGTCGGCGGGGTCGACTTCCAGAGCGCAGGGCGGGGTGTGGGAGGCGGCCTGGGCGCGGCAGTGGGTGAGCGCGGGCTTGATGCGGGGGTCGGGGGCGGGGGTGGTGGTGAGGAGCTCGCCGACGGTGACGAGGGTGGTCCAGTAGCGGGCGGGGTCGCCGGTGCGGGGGAGGGGGCGGGCGGCGGTGAGGGAGAGGTAGGCGGTGGTGAGGTTGCCGGTGGTGAACCAGCGGGCGAGGCCGTGCTGGTGGCCGGCGCGGATGCCGCCCATGGCGTCGACGGCGGTGAGGAGGAGCTCGACGACGGTCTGTTCGGTGGGGGTGAGGGTGGCGGGGACGTCGAAGACGCCGAGGGCTTCGAGGAGTTCGCCGGTGTCGGCTTCGGAGCCGGGGCGGGGGCGGGCGAGGAGCGCGCGGTGGCAGTCGTTGAGCCGGCGGGTGGCTTCGGTGAGGGGGATGCCGAGGGCGAGGCAGACGGCGCGGGCGGCGGGCAGCGGGCGGCCGGTGCGGCGGGCGAGGAGGGTGTAGGCCTGGGCGGGGGTGGAGCCGTGGGCGAGTGCGCGGCGGGCGAGGGTGTCGAGGTGCGGGTTCATCGGGGGTGCTTTCACGCGGCGAGGAGGGGGTGGGCGGGGGCGACGAGGGCCCAGACGAACTTGCCGACGCCACCGGCGCGGGGGCAGCAGCCCCAGCGTTCGGCGAGTTCGTTGACGAGGAGAAGGCCGCGGCCGTGCTCGTCGGTGGGGGTGGTGGGGCGGAGGGCGGGGCGGCCGGTGCCGGCGTCGTGGACTTCGAGTCGGAGGCGGTCGTCGACGAGGGCGAAGCGGATTTCGATGAGGCGGTCCGTGGGGGCGTCGGAGTGCTGGACGGCGTTGGCGAAGAGTTCGCCGAGGAGGAGTTCGGCGATGTCCGCGTAGCGGTGGCCGGCGGGGAGGGCGGAGAGGTAGGCGCGCAGGAGGTGCCGGGCGAGGGGGGGTGGACTCGGTGCGGGAGTCGAGGCGCGCGGCGAACGTGCGGGGGCGGTGGGTTGTGAGCATGGCGTAGTTCCTCGGGGGGCGGATAAGGGAGCGCGACAGGCGCGCGCAATCACGCTGTGCATGCAGATGATTGCGTTCTGGCGTCAATCATCGGGGCTGGAGAGGTAGCGTGACGCCAAATCGGCGTGCGGGACGCGTGGCGCACAACTGGGGGCAGTGATGGCACACCGGAAGAGCAAGCGGGGGACCACGGCGAGCTCCGCGATCATGTTCGGCGAGGAGATTCGCTACGCGCGTGAGGCGGCGGGCTTCACGCAGGGAGAGGTGGGCAAGCTCTTCCACTGCGACCGGACGGTGATCTCGCGGATCGAGAGCGGTCGGCGCAAGCCGTCCCTCGAGGAAGTCGAGGCGCTCGACCGGCTGTTCAACACCGGCGACCTGTTGAAGCGGTTGTACGGCCGGGTCGACTGGAACGCGTCGATCGAGCACCCGGACTGGTTCGAGGAGTACGTGGACCAGGAAGCGATCGCCATCGGGGTGCGGGCGTACCAGGACAGCGTGATGTACGGCCTGTTGCAGTGCCCGCAGTACGCGCGTGCAGTCTTCGCGGCCGGCGATGCGGCGGGCGACTCGAAGGAAGTCGAGGAACTCACCAGAGCCCGAATCAGTCGACAGAGCCGCTTCCTCGTGCCTGACGGGCCGTTGCTGCTCGTCATCCTCGACGAAAGTGCGATCCGGACGGTGGTGGGCGGACCGAGCGTGATGCGGTGCCAGATGGAACACCTCCTGAAGGTGGCCCAGCTCCGGAACATCGTCATCCACGTGGCGCCGTTTTCGACTCGGCGCACTGTCATTGACACGGCTATGGTGTTGCTGGAGCTGCCGGACGGGCAGCGATTGGTGTACTCGGAGAGCCTCGACCGAGGTCACTTGAGCGATGATTCCACCACCGTCGTCAGGCATCAGCGTCGCTATGATCGGCTTCGTGGCGAATGCCTGTCAGAGGGTGAGTCGCTACGGCTGATTGCCGAGGCATTGGAGGGGTTCAAAGATGATGAGCAACGAGCTCGGCACAGCCGTCTGGTGGAAGAGCAGCTACAGCGGCACCAACGGCGGCAACTGCATCGAGGTAGCCCTCGAATCCCTGCCCGGCGCCGTCCCGGTGCGTGACTCCAAGGACCCCCACGGCCCGGTCCTGGTCTTCCCCGCCTCGGCCTGGGAGTCCTTCCTCTCCGGTGTGCAGGCCGGCGAGTTCCCGCTCGACTGACGGCCGACACCCGTTCTACCGACCGGGCGGCCGCAGGCGCTTGACCTTGTCGATGAACCCGACCGAGACCTCCTCGTCCGGGGCCTCCGCCAAGGTGGCCGCGCTCGCCAGCGCAGCGGCTCCGAGGGCGGGGTCGGCTCCGGCGTCCACGTGCACGGTGACCAGGCTGCGCCCGGCGGGCGGGGCGGGCTCGCGCGGGAACGTCACCTCCGACTCCACCAGGACCTCCGACGGGAGCCGGGGATCGTCCGTGGGGCCCGGACGGCGCTCGACCACGCCGAGCTTGCCGAAGTCCCGCACCATCGCGTTGATGTTCTCCAGGTACGGCGCGGGCAGCCAGCGCAGCCAGGTCCGACGCCTCCCGAACGCCACCAGGCGGTCCGCGAGCGGCCGCGCGGTGTCCAGCACCACTTCGTAGTCCTCCTCCGCGAGCACGTGGTTGGGCACCCGCGCGGGCCAGAAGGTGGGCAGGTACGGGTCGTACGGGCCGAGACCGGAGCCGTACTCGTAACCGGCCCGGCAGCTGGCGGTGTCGGTCTGCCACGGCACCGCCATCCACCGGGTCAGGTCGCCGGGCGCCTGGCCGTACAGCGGGCCGTCGAAGGAGAGCGCCAGTTCCGGGGTGAGCGTCGGGCCGTAGGAGGGGTCGGGCTTGTCCGGGTCGCGGGGGCGGATCCGGAAGGGGGCGCTGTACATCGTGGTGTGCCGCATCGGCCAGGTGAGTTCGCAGCCGGGGTGGAAGGCGTCGGCGAGGCAGAACGACAGGGCCGCCCGGTCGAGGGTCGCGGGCCGGTCGGCGAACGGGACGTCGTCCAGGGTGGCGGGTGGCGTCGCGTGCGGGTCGTAGTCGTCGGTGAAGTCCCCGTCGGCCCACCGCTGGAGCAGCCGGCGCTGGAGTGCGGAGAGCGTCACGTGCTGCCGCACGGACTGGGGCGGGATGTTCATCGCGTCGCCGTACACCGCCGGCCAGGGCACGGGGGACATGCCGTCGCGGTCGTAGTCGCGGACGGCCAGCCAGGCCTGGCGGCGCAACTCCCGCCGCGCCGGGGACGGATCCGACAGGTCGTCGAGTCGGGCGAGCAGGTCCTCGCGCCCGTCGAATCCGAACTGGACGGCCAGGCCCTTGTTGACCCACTGCAGCTCGCACAGTGCACGTAGCACCGGCAGGACGTCCCTGGTGAACGACACCTTGGCGGGCTCGGGGAGGCGGCCTTCGGTGACGAAGGCGTCCCGGACGAGGTCGTACATGGTGCGCACGGAGGTGAGTTCGGGCGCGTAGCTGGGCGGGGCGGTGACCACCCAGGCGGGTTCGACCGGGATCGGGCGTCCGCCGATGCTCACTTCGGCGGTGACGGGGCCGTCCGAGACGTCGTCGTGCCAGCCGTCGTTGTTGGCGAAGGTGTCGGCGGGCTTGCCGTCCGCCGAGGCGGAGGCGCCACGGCCGCCGAGGAAGACCAGCCGGCCGCTGTCGTCGGTGCGCAGCTCGCCGAGGTAGACCGGCTCGCCCATGAAGGTTCCGGTGTCGAAGGCGTACTCGGGCCGGCCGGAGCGGTTGCGGCCGCGCACCCAGCGGGGGCCGGGGTCGATGACCAGGAGGTCCTTGCGCCGGTCGGCGGGGACGGTGGGGTTGCGTAGGTTGCTGGGGTCGGCCTGGGCCGCCTCCGGGATGTCCAGGGCGATCTGGAACTGGTACCAGGCGGCCTTGGAGTTGACGACGTGCACCTTCCAGCGCAGGTCGGCGTTGTCGGCGGTCAGTTCGGCGACCGGCTCGCCGGCGGCGTTGTAGCCGTACACCCGGAACCGCACGGCCTGCCGCCTCAGGGCGCCGGTGACGTCCTTGTAGCTGCCGACGGGCAGCGGCGGCGGGTCGTCGACCTCGGGGGCGAGCACGAAGTCGTCCATGGTGCTGTCGCCGACCCGGGCGATGCCGATCGCCGGGTGCACGGCGGCCCGGACGATCCGGGTGTCGCGGGCCGGCGGCGGGGTGAGCTGCGGGCGGGCCGGGCCGGGCTCGGCCGTGGGAACGCCGTTGACGTCGCGGCGCTGCTCGGCCGAGGCCAGGTAGACCGTGCGGCGGGCGTCGGAGATGCTGCCGACCGGGCGGTGTTCGGCCAGGCAGTGCCAGGGGTTGAAGGCGAGGTTCTCGCCGTACGCGGCCTGGCCCCGGGCGGAGACGTCCTGCTGCGGGAGGGTCAGCCGGGCGACCCGGACGGGCGGGCTCGCGGACTCCTCCCACCGCACCGTCGCCCGGTCCAGCGGCATCGCCTCGTCGTCGGTGCGGAACTGGAGCATCAGGTCGAACGCGGCCGGGCCGGCCGCGAGCCGGTGGGCGAGGTCGGCGGCGAGGTAGCCCGGGTCCTCGTCGGGCGGGGTCGCGCCCGGGTCGGCGGGCTCACAACCGGCGGGAACCAGCTTGTACTTGACGAAGCGGTCCGGCCCGAAGGCGTACGGCAGCACGCTCCAGTACGCGGCGGTCAGCGCGCTCGCCTCGAACGCGGCCATCGCGGCCAGGATCTCGGCGGTGACGGGGTGGGCCGCCAGGTACCGGTCGACATCGCCGTCGACGACACCGGCCCGGGTGAACTCGCACATGTCCTGGGCGGTGTCGACGAAGAAGACGTCGTGGTTCTGCAGCAGCAGGTCCTGGGTGCCGGCCTCGGCGTACCCCTCCAGCAGCTTTTGGCCGGGCACGCCGAACAGCTTGACGCCGATGCCGAGGGTGGTCCTCAGGTCGGGGCTGCCCGGCACCGTGTCGCTGGAGAACCGCACCCACGCGTCCAGGCCGCCCGGCCGGGTGCGGGCGGCTTCCAGGAAGCCGACGCGCAGGTCCGCCGGCAGGTCCTCGGCGCCGGTGAGCGTGCCTCGGGCGACGCCGTGCGGCTTGAGGAACACCGGCCGCTTGACCGGGTCCTGGCCGCGGGCCGTCCGGGCGCCCTGGGTCAGGTCCACGAACATCCGCTTCAGGGCACCGGCCGGGTCCTCGGCACAGCCCGGCAGGGGCGGCGGCCCGGCGGCGTCGTCGAAGGGTTCGGGGGTCCTGGTCATGCTGCGCTCCCGTCGGTGCGGTGGTGGGCCCTGGGGCGGTGGACCGCTGGAGCCGACGCCGGGCTCGGCTTCCGGACCCCGGTCAAGCGTGCACAGGGCTGCGGCGGGCGGCGCGGCGAGCTACGCCCGAAACGAGCAGGGCCGGGGCCCGGCGCGGGGCCGGTCACTCCAATCGGTCAGCAGCGCTGGCCCGGGGGCGGGCGCGGGTGGCAGCGTCGTCGGTGCCCTGGTGCCCTGGTGCCCTGGTGCCCTGGTGCCCCGGCGTCCCGGTGCCCCGGTGTCCCGGTGTCCTGGCGCCGTCCTGCCGTGCCGGCTTCCTCCGGGGCGTCTCGTCGCCACCAGGCGGTGGTCAGAGGCACCCCTGGGGATGGTCTATGCTTAACCCATCACCCAGATGCGCGGGTGGCGGAATAGGCAGACGCGCTGGATTCAGGTTCCAGTGCCCGAAAGGGCGTGGGGGTTCAACTCCCCCCTCGCGCACAGAGAGCGGCCGGTCGACCTTCGGGTCGGCCGGCCGCTTCTTTTCGTTCCTCCTCCCTCCCCGGGGCCTCGGGCGGCCTCCGGTCGTCCTCCGGCCGGCGTTCAGCCGGTGCGGTGGAGGTCGCACTCCTGCTGGATGGCGGAGGGGGCGTCACTGCTGACGATCGCGATCCTCGGCACGGGGCCGGTCGTCGGGGCGTCCTCGGCGGTGCAGACGAGCTGCTGGACGGCGGGGGAGGACAGCGAGGCGGCGGACCAGGACAGGCGCAGGGTCACCGCGCCGGGCGTGACGGTGGCCTGGACGCGGCCGCCCGCCGGCAGGTCGCTGTACAGGCCGGAGCGCTTCTCGCCCTGGTCCGGCCCGCTGACCAGGGTGTTCAGGGTCTGCTGGAGGTCCTCGCGGCGGGTGCCGGGGCGGATGGCCAGGCGGATGCCGTGCTGGTCCAGGAAGTACAGCCGGATGCCCGGCTCGATGCCGGTGGCCGGCTGCCCGCTGCGCACCGGGCCGGTGGTGGAGATCGAGCAGCCGCAGGCCAGCAGCAGGGCGGCGACGACGGCGGCCAGGCGCCCGGGGATGTTCACCGGTCCTCCTCCGGGTCGAGGCCGCGGGGCAGGACGAGGGTGAACACCGCGCCGCCGTCCGGGGAGTTGGCGGCCTCGATCAGGCCGCCGTGCAGCCGGGCGTTCTCCTGGGCGATGGCCAGGCCGAGGCCGCTGCCCTCGGAGCGGGCCCGGGCCCGGTCGGCCTTGTAGAACCGGTCGAAGAGGTGCGGCAGTTCGGCGGGCGGAATGCCAGGCCCGTGGTCCGTGACGGTGAGCACGAGGCCGTCCCGGGAGCCCCGCAGGGCGACCCGGACGGGCGGCCGGCCGTGCCGCAGGGCGTTGCCGGCCAGGTTGGCCACGATGACGTCGAAGCGGCGCGGGTCCAGCCGGACGGGCAGCGCGGCGGGCAGGTCCAGCTCGACCCGGTCGTTCCAGCCGCGCAGGTCGAGGGTCTCGCGGACGGCGGTGGCGGCGTCGACGGGCTCGGCGCGCAGCGGGGCGGCGCCGGCGTCCAGGCGGGAGATCTCGATCAGGTCGTTGACGAGGCGGCTGAGGCGGGTGGTCTCGTTGCTGATCATGCGCAGGGCGGTGGCGGTGTCGGCGGGGAGGTGCTCGGCGTCCTCGTCGAGGATGTCGGTGACGGCGAGCATCGCGGCCAGCGGGGTGCGCAGCTCGTGGGAGACGTCCGCGGCGAAGCGGCGGCCCTGGGACTCGACGGCGCGCAGTTCCTCGATGGTGCCCTGGAGGGTGCGCGCGGTGTGGTTGAAGGTCTTGGAGAGCTGGGCGAGTTCGTCGTGCCCGGTGACGGTGAGCCGGGTGTCCAGCCGGCCCCGGGCGAGGGCGTGGGCGGCGTCGCCCAGGGCCCGGACCGGCCGCAGCACCTGGCGGGCGGCCAGCAGGCCCAGCCCGGCGGCGAGGACGGCGACGAGCACGCCGGCCCCGGCGGCGCCGGCGAGCAGCGCGTCGGCGGCGCTCTGCTCGCGGTCGAGCGGCAGGGCGGCGTAGACGGTCAGCCCGGAGGGCGTGCCGGCCTGGCCGGCGGGGGCGGTGGCGGCGTAGGTCACGGGGACGCCGACGGCGAGCCAGGGGTGGCCGTCCGGTGAGGTGAAGCGCTGGAAGGCGGCCCGGCCCCGGCCGACGGTCGCCTCCAGGGTGGGCGGGACGGCCACCGGCTGGGTCCACTGGGAACGCTCGGTGCCGGTGCCGGTGCCGGTGCCGCTGCCGGCGCCGGTGTCGTACGAGGCCAGCACGTGCCAGTCGCGGAACCCGTCGGTGCCGGACAACTGGCCTGCCAGGCGGTCCAGTTCACTCCTGGTCGGCGGGAAGGGCAGCGCCGGGGCCAGGACGTCGATGCGGCGGCGCAGCTCGTCGAGGGCGGTGTCCTTGGTCAGGTCGAGCGTGGAGGTGGTCGCGGCCCGGTAGGTGAGCACGGCCGTGGCCAGCGCGCTCAGGGCGGCGACGGCGACGAACGCGACCACCAGCCGGGGGCGCAGCCCGCCGACGGCGCGGCGCAGCCGGACCAGGCGGGGCGGGTGCGGGTCCGGCTGGGGAGCGGGGCGCTCGGTCGGGGGAGCGGGGGCGATCGTCACAGCGGTCCGCAACGGTAGCCGAAACCGCGTTCGGAGTCGTCATCGATCACCAGTGCCCGGGCCATGGCAGCAGTATCCGGCACTGACCTGCGCAAACACGCACCGGGTGGCCGGCGGGACGGCGCCGGGAACGGCCCCGGCCAGGCCTCCTTGACCTCAAGTCGACTTGAGACTCTATCGTCGCTCTGCACCCGGGCGAAGGGGACGCCCGGGGCCAACTGCATCGACACGGAGGGGGATCCACCATGAAGGCCGTCGCGTTCCGCGCGTTCGGCGGGCCCGAGGTCCTGGAGCTGATGGAGCTGCCGACACCCCGGCCGGGCCCGGGCGAGGTGCGGGTCAAGGTGAAGGCGGCCGGGGCCCAGCCGACCGACTGCGCCGTCCGCCAGGGCTGGAACCCGCCCGGGTTCACCATCACCTTCCCGCACGTCACCGGCGGCGACTTCGCCGGCGTGGTGGACGCGCTCGGCGAGGGCGTCACCGGCCTCGCGGTCGGCGATGAGGTGCTCGGCTACCGCACCCAGCTCACCTACGCGGAGTACGTCGTCGCCCCCGCCGACCAGATCGTGCCCAAGCCCGGAGCGCTGCCGTGGGAGGTCGCCGGCTGCCTGTCCGCCTCCGGTCAGACCGCTCACACCGCGATCGAGCTCCTGGGCGTCGCCCCGGGCGAGACCGTGCTGATCAACGGCGCCGCCGGCGGCGTCGGCACCGTCGCCGTCCAGCTCGCGGTCGCCCGCGGTGCCAAGGTGATCGCGACCGCCCGTGAGGAGAACCACGCCTACCTGCGGGAGCTCGGCGCCGTCCCCGTCACCTACGGGGAGGGCCTGATCGACCGGGTCCGCGCCGCGGCCCCCGACGGCGTGGACGCCGCCCTGGACACCGCCAGCGCCGACGGCCTCCGGGTCGCCGCCGAGCTGGTCAAGGACAAGGACCGGGTCGGCACCATCTTCGCCTTCGACGTCTACCAGGAGCTGGGCGTCCGGTGGATCGGCAGCCGGCGCTCCCCGCAGCGGCTCGCCGAGCTGGCCGCCCTGGCCGCCGCCGGCAAGCTCACCATCCACATCCGCAGGACCCTCCCGCTCGCCCGGGCCGCCGAGGCCCACCGCGAGCTGGAGACCGGCCACGGCCGCGGAAAGATCGTCCTGATCACCGGCTGAGCCACCCCCGTTGTCCGCACGTCCAGTCGACCGACACCTCACGGAGTACACATGACCAGCACCGCCACTTCTGCCGCCACCGCCGCCCCACTGAAGATCGGCGTCATCATCGGCAGCGTCCGCACCGGCCGCTTCGCGGACAAGGTCGCCCGGTGGTTCCTCTCCCAGATCGGTGGGCGGGACGACATGGAGGTCCACGTCATCGACCTGTCAGAGCCCGCGCTGGTCGAGGAGCTGAAGCTCACCCTGGACGCCCACGAGCCGCAGCCGGGTGCGCTGACCCTCGCCCAGCGGATCGCGGGCCTCGACGGGTTCGTCGTCATCACCCCCGAGTACAACCACGGCTACCCGGCCTCCCTCAAGCTCGCCATCGACTACGTCTACAGCGAGTGGCGGGCCAAGCCGGTCGGCTTCGTCTCCTACGGCGGCATGGTCGGCGGCCAGCGGGCCGTCGAGCAGCTGCGCCAGGTCTTCGCCGAGCTGCACGCCGTCACCCTGCGGGACACCGTCAGCTTCCACATGGCCTGGGAGAAGTTCGACGAGCAGGGCCGCCCCGACGACGCCGACGGCGTCGCCAAGGCCGCCACCGTCCTGCTCGACCAGCTGGCCTGGTGGGGCCTGACCCTGCGCGAGGGGCGCGCCGCCCGCCCCTACGACGGCTGAGCGGCCCCGCTGCCGGTTCGGCCGTTGCCGGTTCGACCGCTGCCGGTCCTGTCGCTGCCGGTCCTGCCGCTGCCGGGCCCGGGGCGGGCCGACTCGGCGGGGCGGCCGGCCTTGGCGGGCTTCCACCAGCCGGGGTTGTCGCGGTACCAGGCGACGGTGTCGGCGAGGCCCTGCTCGAACGGGATCCGCGGGGAGTAGCCCAGCTCCTCGCGGATCTTCGTCCCGTCCAGGGCGTAGCGCAGGTCGTGGCCCTTGCGGTCGGCCACCCGCCGCACGCTCGACCGGTCGGCGCCGCACAGGTCGAGCAGCCGCTCCGTGACGGCCAGGTTGGTCCGCTCGTCGCCGCCGCCGACGTTGTAGACCTCGCCCGCCCGGCCCCGGTCGAGCACCAGGGCGATCGCCCGGCAGTGGTCGTCGACGTGCAGCCACTCGCGGACGTTGCGGCCGTCGCCGTACAGCGGGACGCTCCGGCCCTCCAGCAGGTTGGTGACGAACAGCGGGATCAGCTTCTCCGGGTGCTGGTACGGGCCGTAGTTGTTGGCGCAGCGGGTGATCGACACGTCCAGGCCGTGGGTGCGGTGGTACGAGCGGACGATCAGGTCGGAGGAGGCCTTGGAGGCGGCGTACGGGGAGTTCGGCAGCAGCGGCCACTCCTCGGTCCACGCGCCCTCCGCGATCGAACCGTAGACCTCGTCGGTGGAGACGTGGACGAAGCGCGGCACGGCCGCCGCGAGGCAGGCGTCCAGCAGGGTCTGGGTGCCCAGCACGTTGGTGCGGACGAACTCGGCCGCGGAGAGCACGGAGCGGTCCACGTGCGACTCCGCGGCCAGGTGCACCACCGCGTCGTGTCCGGGCAGCAGCCCGGCCAGCAGCCTGCCGTCGCACACGTCGCCGCGGACGAACTCCAGCCGGGGGTGCGCCGCGGGCAGGTTGGCGCGGTTCCCGGCGTAGGTGAGCTTGTCGAGGACGGTCACCCGGGACTCCTCGTGCCCCGGGTAGCCCCCGTCGAGGAGGGTGCGGACGAAGTGCGAGCCGATGAACCCGGCACCCCCGGTGACGAGCAGCTTCATGCGGCCGCCCGGTCTCCGGCGCGTGCGGTGGTGGACTGTGCCATGGGGACTCCTGTGACTCCTGAGGGCGGCCGGGGGGCCTGGCGGCGACCTGGGCCGAGGGTAACCGCTGCCCGCCCGGTACCCCTCCCGCAATGCGTTTGACGCCGGTGCTGCCCACTGACAGAGTGCTCCCGCCACAAGACCGAACGCGTTCGAACACGGGGGGAAACTGCATGTCAGCGACCATGGGCGGGCGTCTGGCCGCCACGCTCGGCGCCGCCGCCGTCGTCCTGATGACCATCGGTGTGCCCACGGCCACCGCCGACGGCGGGCAGTCGGCCGTGACCGACCCCAAGGCCGTCCCGAGCCCGGGCTCGCTCGCCACCGGCGGGTCCACCGACGCCTGCGACGACACCACGGCGCCGGGCTGGATCACCACCGGCGAGCCCACGCTCACCGCGCGCACCACCGCGCCGGGCGCGCGCTTCAAGGTGTGGAACGCAGCCGGCGACAAGGTCTTCGACCACACCGCGCAGACGGCCGGCGACGGCACCGTCCAGGTCCGGCCCACGGGCCTCGCCGAGGGTGCCGGCTACTCCTGGCAGGTCTGGCCCGACTACGGCCCGGGCGGCGGGAAGCCGACGGCGGCCTGCCACTTCGGGATCGACGCCACCGCTCCGCAGTTCACCGTCGAGTCCACCGACTTCCCGGCGTCCGGCAGCGGGGCGACCCCGCTGAAGTACGCCGGCCAGACCGGAACCTTCACCCTCAAGGGCACCGACCAGGGCTCGGGCGTGGCCTGCTACCAGTACGTCCTGAACGGCACGATGAGCGTCGGCTCGCCGTGCCAGGGCGCGGGCACCGTGGCTGCCGGCGCCGACGGCACCGCGACGCTCCGGCTGAGGCCGACCCAGTGGGGCACCAACGTCCTCACCGTGCAGGCCGTCGACAAGGCGGGCAACACCACCCCGCCGGTCAGCTACACCTTCTTCGCACCCTCGAACCCCAACCCGCCGGTCGCCCCCGGCGACGTCAACGGCGACGGCGTCCCGGACATCCTGCTGCCCGACGCCGCCGGCAACCTCCAGATCATCAGCGCGGACGCCACCACCACCGCGCCGACCTCGACCGTCGCCGCCGTCCGGGCGCCGGGTGGCGCGGGGTGGAACGGCGTGCAGCTGCTGCACCGCGGCTGGGACCGGGCCCACGCACCCGTGGACGACCTGATCGCCCACCAGCCCGGCGGCGCGAACCTCAGCCTCTACCGCAACTTCGACATGGGCGGCTTCGCCCGCGGCGTGATCTCGTTCGGACGGGACGTGAACCCGTTCGACCCGCCGGTGCTCCCGGAGGGCTTCAACGCCGACTGGTCGAAGGCCACCCAGCTGGTGCCGCTGGGCGCGCTCGGCGCGGACCAGCGGACCTCGATCCTCACGGTCGAGGACGGCAACCTCTGGCTGTTCACCGATCCGGCTCCCCTGTACGACTACAACACCTTCGTGCGGCTCTCCACCTCGGGTGCCTGGGCCGGGTACGACCTCGTCGCCCCGGGCAAGGCGGCCGACGGCTCGCTCGCGCTCTGGTCGCGCAACCGGGCCACCGGAGAGCTGCGCACGTACCCGATCGCCAAGCGCGCCGACGGCACGTACGACTTCGCCGCCCTGGCCGACCCGGCGGCGGGCACGGTGATCGGCACCTTCCCGGTCGCCGAGTACCCGACGCTCGGCAGCTCGGGCGACGGCGACGGCGACGGGAAGCCCGACCTGTACGCCGTCACCGCCGACCGGCACCTGCTGACCTTCAGCGGCGTCACCGACCCGAAGGACCTCGGCGTCCTGCGCTGACCCGGTGACCGAGGGCTCGTCCGTCCCCGGGCGGGCCCTCGGCGCGACGTCCGGGTGGCGGGCGCGGCCGGCGCTGCCGACGTCGGCGGCCGGGCCGAGGAGTCCGCCTGCGGACCGAGGAGTCGCCTGCGGACCGGACGGTCGGCGCGGTCGACTCCGGCAGCGCGCCGAGGAGTCCGCCTGCGGACCGGCGGCGACCAGCGCAGCGGGCCAGCCGGGAGGGCTACGGCCGCGGGTCGATCGGGGTCAGGGTGCCCAGGCGGTCCTCGAGGTGCTGGGCGGCGGCCAGGCAGAGGTCCTCGCGGAAGGGGCGCCCGACCAGTTGGACGCCGGTGGGCAGGCCGTCCTCGGCCGGGCCCGTGGGGACGGCCACGGCGGGGACGCCGACGAAGCTGGTGACCGAGCAGAGCCGCATGGCGGAGGCGACGCGGTCGCGGCCCGCCTGGTCCCGCGACTCCAGGCCGGGTTCGACGGGCGGTTCGGTGAAGACCGGGCCGAGGAGCAGCGGGTACCGGTCGAGGAACTCCGTCCAGGAGCGGCGGATGTTCATCCAGGTGCCCATCAGGGCGATCAGCCCGGCGGCGTCGGCGGGCGGGGCGCTGCGCATGGTCAGCTCGATGTAGCGGTCGCCGCCCTCGCCCAGCAGCTGCCGGACGGCGGGCCAGGTGGGCGCGAACTCGGTGACGGCGAGCCGGTGGTAGGCGTCCAGGGCCTCGTCCAGCCGGGGCACGTCGGGAACCTCGCGGACGTCGTACCCGGCCTCGTGCAGCGCTTCGGCGGCGGCCTCGACGACGCGGCGGACGGTGGGGTGGACGCCGTGGCCGCCCGGGTCGGCGACGACGGCGACGGTGAGCGGGCCGTCGAGCGGGTCGCCGTACAACGGCGCGGGGACGGCGCGCGGATCCCGGGGGTCGGGGCCGGCCAGGGTCTCGTAGGCGAGCCGGAGGTCGGCCACGGTGCGCGCCAACGGTCCGTCGGTGACGAGGAGTTGGGAGGCGGGGCCGGGGTCGTCCGGGCCCAACGCGCGCTGGTCGGCGGCGAACCGCCCGGTGGTGGGCTTGAGCGCGGCGACGCCGCAGAAGGCGGCGGGGATGCGGACCGAGCCGCCGGAGTCGTTGCCCAGCCCGAGCGCGGCCATGCCGGTGGCCACCGCCACGGCGTCGCCGCCGCTGGTGCCGCCGGGGGTGCGGGTCGGATCCCAGGGGTTGCGGGTGTCCCCGTACAGCTCGCTGCGGGTGTGCATGCCCGCCAGGACCAGGGTCGGCATGTTGCTGTGGCCGATCGGGACCGCCCCGGCGGCGCGCAGCCTGGCCACCGGGACGGCGTCGGCCGGGGCGGTCAGGCCGCGGAAGCGCGGGGTGCCGAAGGTGGTCGGGACGCCCTCGATGCGGGTGCACTCCTTGACGGTGAACGGCACGCCGGCGAGCGGGCCGAGGGCCTCTCCCGCGGCGCGCCGGCGGTCGAGGTCGCGGGCGGCGGCGCGGGCGCGGTCGGCGAGCAGCTGGGTGACGGCGTTGGCGTGCGGGTTGACCTCGGCGATCCGGGCGAGGTGGCCGTCCACCACCTCCAGGGCGGACAGTTCGCCGGCGCGGACGGCGGCGGCGATGGCGGTGGCGGGGAGCTTCCACACGGGGGGCCTCCAGGGTTCTGATGCGGTTGCATCGGAACGATAGTCCGGGTCCGATACGCTTGCATCGGATTAAGCGGGCGGCGGATCCGCCGAGGAAGAGGAGGGGGTGGGCGCGGGTGCCCAGGCAGGTGGACCACGAGGAACGCCGTCGCCACATCGCCGAGGCGGTGTGCGCGCTGATCGACGCCCAGGGGCTGGAAGGCGTCACCCTGCGGGACGTCGCCGCCCGGGCCGAGGTCTCGATGGGGGCCGTCCAGCGCTGCTTCCGCAGCAAGGACGAGATGCTCCGCTTCGCGCTCGCCCACATCGGCGAGCAGGTCACCGAGCGGGCCCGCGCGCGGCTGCTCGCCGCTCCGGCGCAGTCGGCGGCGAGCACCGTCGGACACGTCGTCGGCGAGGTCGCGCTGCTGCGGGAGGAGCACCGGGCGCAGGCCCGGACCTGGCTCGCCTTCCTCGCCGCCGCGGCCGTCGACCCGGCCTTGGCGGCCGGCCTGCGGGACGGCTACGCGGACCTGGAAGGGCTGCTGACCCGGCTGGTCGCGGAGGCGTCCGCCGCGGGCGACACGGCTTCGGGTGGCGCGGCTCCGGTCGACGCGGCTTCGGACGGTGTGGCTCCGGTCGACGCCAGGGGCGAGGCCCGGACGCTGCTCGCCCTCGCCGACGGGCTCACCGCCCACGTACTGATCGGCCACCGGACGGCGCGGGAGGCGGAGGAACTGCTGCATGCGCACCTGGCCCGGCTCTGGGCGCGCGGTTGAGCCCACCGGCCGGGCCGCGAAAGGCCGTTGCAGTGCGCGGGCGCCCCGGCGAGGATCTGACCGTGTCCGAGACGGCGTTCGAACGGCCCGAGCTGCGGCCCTACCCGAAGATCCCCGCGCGGGGCGGGTCCGGCGCGCCCGGCGGGCGGGAGTGGAGCGCGACGGAGAAGGTGCACGGCGCGCACTTCGCCGTGGTGTGCGAGGGCGGCGCGGTGCGGCCGGCGAAGCGCCGCGAGCTGCTGGCGGACGGCGACCTCGACGCCTTCTTCGGCGTCAGCCGGATCTGGCCGCAACTCGCCGTCGCCGCGGGGCGCTTGGCAGCGGCGGTCCTCGCCGGGCGGAGGGACGGCGAACGAGGGGGCGGTGATCGGGCGGACGGTGAACGTGGCGCCGCCACCGCCACCGCCGCCACCGTCACCGTCTACGGCGAACTGGTCGGCGGCCGCTACCCCCACCCCGACGTATCCGCCGTCGCCGGTGCCGAGCCCGTGCAGACCGGCGTCTGGTACGCCCCCGGACTGCACTGGCTGCCCTTCGACGCCACGGTCGAGACGGCCGCCGGACGCCGCTGGGTCTCCGACCGCGAGCTGCGCTCCGCCGCCGCCCTCGCCGGGCTCGGCTGCGTGCCCCTGCTCGGCCGCGGTCCGCTGACCACCCTTCAGGACCTGCCGGTCTCCTTCCCCAGCCGCGTCCCCGCCCTGTTCGGCCTGCCCGAACTGCCCGGGAACCTCGCCGAGGGCTACGTCCTCAAGCCCGCCGGCGAGTGGTCCGAGACGGACGCGCCGCGCCCGGTGGTGAAGGTCAAGCAGAAGGCCTTCGCCGAGGACGGCCGCTACGACGGCGCCCGCCCGTACCTGCCTCCGCCCGAGGGCGCCGCCGGAGTCCCCGCCTGGCTCCTGGTCCGGGCGGCCGCCCTGCTCACCCCCGCCCGCGCCGCCGCGGCCGTCAGCAAGCTCGGTCCGCGCACGCCCGCCGATGCGGTCGCGGCGGAGATCGCCGACGATGTCGCCGAGGAACTCGCCGGCGCCCTGGGCGGCCTGGAGGAACCCGTCCGCACCGCGCTGCGCCGCGCCCTGGAGCCGGGGGCGGGCGTGCTCGCCGCCTTCGACGCCGCGGACCGGCGCGGCTGCTGAAGGGGCCCGGAGAGGTCCCGCTCAACGCGGGCCGACCCGTCACCGCACGGCGCCGAGCGGGATCGGGCCGGGTGCCGGTCGTCCGCGCGGGTCGTCAACCGGTGGGACGCAGGGCGTCGGCGCCCTGGCGGTCGGCGCCCCCACCGCGGGGAGCCGGGGCCGTCGGCCCGGAACCTTCCCGGCGCGCGTTCCGCTCCCGTGCGCCGGATGCCGGTGCGCGGGGGGTTCTCGGCGGCAGGCTCTTATTGTACTGTCCGTCTAATAAGCGGGTGAGCGGGAACCCGCAGCGGCAGGCACCTGGAGGCAGCCATGGCTCTCACCTGGCAGACCGAGCACGGCCACACCGCGGCCGACGACGACGTCTCGAAGCGGCTGCTGGAGTCGGCCGCCACCCTCTCCTACGACCCCTCGACCGAGATCGACTGGGACGCGCCCCTCCCGGAGGAGCACTACGGCCTCAACCCGGAGTGGAGCACGCTCTACGGCACCCGGCTGTGGGACGAGATGACCGAGCAGCAGCGGGTCACGCTCACCCGGCACGAGGTCTGCTCGATCATGAACACCGGCATCTGGTTCGAGATGATCCTCCAGCAGATGGTGCTGCGCGACCAGTACCTCAAGAACCCCGCCAACGCCGAGTTCCAGTTCGCGCTGACCGAGATCGCCGACGAGTGCCGCCACTCGATCATGTTCGCCCGCGCCTGCCAGAAGATGGGCGTCCCCGCCTACCGGCCGAACAAGGTGATCGCCCAGGCCGGCCGCGCGTTCAAGGCGCTCGCCAAGGGCGAACTCGCCTACGGTGGAATCCTGGTGGCCGAGGAGGTGCTCGACGTCATGCAGCGCGACTGGATGCGCGGCGAGAACGTCCTGGAGATCGTCCGCGGCACCTCCCGGATCCACGTGGTCGAGGAGTCGCGGCACATGAAGTTCGCCCGGCAGGAGATCCGCGAGCGGATGCGCCACGCGAGCCCGGCCCGCCGCCGCACCTCGGCCACCGGCATCGCCGTCGGCGCGTACGTCATCGTCACCAGCATGGTCCACCCCGGCGTGTACAAGGCGGCCGGGCTGGACGTCGCCCGGGCGCTCGCCGAGGTCAAGGGCAACGAGCACCGCAAGGCGATGATGCGCACCAGCTCACGGCACCTGATGGCCTTCCTCGCCGAGACCGGGCTGCTCACCAGCCGCTCGGCGGCCGTCTACCGCCGCGTCCACATGCTCTGAGGCGCCCCGCCCCGGGGTGCACCGCCTCCGAGGCGCACGCCGTCCCCAGGCGCGCGGACCCCCCGGGTCCGCATCCCCTGACGTCGAATCGGACCGTTCGGACACAGCGAGGACCCCACTCCGGCCATGGCCTACGCGATCACCCAGACCTGCTGCAACGACGCCTCGTGCGTGTCCGTCTGCCCGGTCAACTGCATCCATCCGACTCCGGACGAACCGGAGTTCGGCACCACCGACATGCTCTACATCGACCCCCGGGCGTGCATCGACTGCGGTGCCTGCGCGGACGCCTGCCCGGTGGACGCGGTGTTCCCGGTCGACCGGCTGCGCGGGCCGGACACCGTGTTCGGCGACCTCAACCGCGACTGGTTCCGCGACCACCCCAACGACCACGCCTGGGGAGCGCCCAGCTTCCCGCGCAGTCTGCCCGCCGAGCTCGGCACCCTGCGGATCGCCGTGGTCGGCACCGGGCCCGCCGCCGGGTACACCGCGCAGGAACTGCTGCGCTGCACCAGCGCCGAACTGACCATGATCGACCGGCTGCCCGTCACCGGCGGCCTGCTGCGGCACGGCGTCGCCCCCGACCACCAGTCCACCAAGCGGATCGCGGAGAGCTTCGCGAGCGTGTTCCACGACCCGCGGCTGCGGATGCACCTCAACCTGGAGGTCGGCACCGACATCAGCCACGCCGAACTCGCCGCCCACCACCACGCGGTGGTGTACGCGGTCGGCGCCGCCGCCGACCGGCGGCTCGGCATCCCCGGCGAGGACCTGCCGGGCAGCCTGCCCGCGACCGCCTTCGTCGGCTGGTACAACGCCGACCCGACGGTGCCCGGGGAAGCCGTGGAGCTGTCCGCCGAGCGCGTGGTCGTCGTCGGCAACGGCAACGTCGCGGTGGACATCGTCCGGATCCTGCTCACCGATCCGGACCGGCTCGCCGCCACCGACATCGCCGACCACGCCCTGGCCGCGCTGCGCCGCAGCCGGGTCCGGGAGGTCGTGCTGCTGGCACGGCGCGGACCCGACCAGGCGGCCTGGACCGGGCCGGAGTTCCTGGCGCTGCGCCGGCTGCCGGGCGTGGAGCTGGTGATCGAGGACCACCCGCAGGTGCGGGCGGCGATCGAGACGGCCGCGCCGGACTCGCGGGCCGCGCTGCTGGCCGGGTTGCCGCTGGTGCCGTACGACGGCGGCGCGGAGCCGGGGCCGGGGCGGCGGATCGTGCTGCGGTTCCTGTCCGCGCCGTTCGCCCTGCTCGGGGAGGGGCGGGTCGAGTCGGTGGCCGTCGAGCGGACCAGGATGACGGCGCAGGGCCGGGCCGAGACCACCGGGGAGCGCGACACCCTGCGGACCGCACTGGTGGTGCGCTCGATCGGGCACCGGGGCGTGCCCGTGGCCGGCCTTCCCTTCGACGAGCGGACCGGGACGGTCGCCCAGCGCGGCGGGCGGGTCGTCGACCCGGCCACCGGGCGGGCGCTGCCCGGTGCGTACGTGGTGGGCTGGGCCAAGCGCGGGCCGTCCGGGGGGATCGGCGCCAACCGGGCCTGCGCGCGGGAGACGGTGGACGCGCTGCTGGACGACGCGGTGGCCCGGGCGCTGCCCGTACCGGCGGCGGGGCGCCAGGACTTCGAGCGGCTGGTGCGGCGGCGCCGGCCGGACGCGGTCGGCCTGCGAGAGCTGCGGGCTGTGGAGCGGGCGGAGCGCGCGCGGGGCGAGGCGCAGGGGCGGCCGCGGGTGAAGCTGGCCACGGTGGCGGAGCTGCTGGCGGCGGGGCGGCGGCGGTGAGCAGCGGGTGGTACGGCGGTGGCGGTTTCCCCCGCCGGTGAGCCGGGGCGGCCCGCGCGGGGTTCACCCGCGGGCCGCCCGGTTGACGTCACGTGACCCGGTGCGGAAGGGGCGCGTTGGGCGGATGTGAGTAGTTCCGCGGTGGCTCCGGCGCCCGACGGGCCCCCGGGACGGGCCGGGGTCACCGCACCGGCTTGACGGCCGTGTGGACGTACCAGGCGACGAACTCGCGCACCCCGTACATCTCCACCGTGGAGCGGAGGTTGAGCCACCTCGCCGGATCGCCGAGGCGGCGCAGCAGCTCCCAGGGCAGGCGGAAGTACGCGTGCACGGCCTCGGTGGTGGGCGTGTAGTACGCCGTCGCGTCGAGTGCCTCCTCCACCTCGAAGCCGGCTCCGGTGAGCAGCGCGGGCAGATTGCGGGCGTGGTAGACCTTGGCGCCCGTCATCACCATCGCGTCCAGGTACGGTTCGAGCACGGCCCGGGCGTGCGGCGGCAGTTCGTCCAGCGGTGCGGTGCTCATCGGGCCGAGCAGCACCAGTCGGCCGCCGGGGCGCAGCACCCGGTGCAGTTCGGCCAGCGCGCGGGGCGGGTCGTAGGAGTGGACCAGCGTCTCCATCG
The DNA here is from genome assembly GCF_043202455.1 of Kitasatospora sp. NPDC048194. NCBI lineage: Bacteria > Bacillati > Actinomycetota > Actinomycetes > Kitasatosporales > Streptomycetaceae > Kitasatospora > Kitasatospora sp. NPDC048194. The sequence continues at coordinate 185,620 of NZ_JBIDAK010000007.1, read as the reverse complement.
AGTAGGCGCCGTCGAACGCTCCGTCGGGGAAAGGCAGTTCGTGGTAGTCGCCGAAGCAGAAGGTGGTCCGGTCGGCGAGTGCGGTGCGGGCGCTGAGCCGGCGGGCCTCGGCCAGGTGGAAGTCCAGGACGTCGACGCCGCTGACCCGCAGGCCGAACCGGGCGGCCATCGCCCGGGCCACCACGCCCGCCCCGCAGCCGGCGTCCAGCACCCGCGAACCGGGCGGCAGCGCCAGCTTGTGCCCCAGCACGTCCTCCAGCTGCCGCTGCGCCCGCCACAACCGCCACTTCGACTGCCCCGGCTCCGTCCACCCCCAGTGCCGGGCGTTGCGGGCCACCCGGGTGTAGAACCACCGGCTCCCGGCCCGCCCGTACACCCGGCGCAGCCCGGCGAGATCCAGCCCCTGAGCGCCCATGCGGACACGCTACCGACGGCCCCGCGCCGCTCCCGGCGGCGCCACGGGGGAGTCCACCGCCGGGAGGGTAGGTACGGTCGTCGGACCATCCGACCAGGAGAACCCAGGCCCGGTTCCGTCGGCCCCGTCGGGCTCTTCCGGCACGGTGAATCCGGACGGGGTTGAGCACCTCGGCGTGGGGCGGCGCTGCGACACCATCCCGGCAGGGTGCCGCAGGACGGGCCGCCGGGGGCGCGGTGTCGGGGGAAGCGTGGCCCACGGGGTGCCCGATCTGCCCGCACCGGCTCGCTCCGCCCTGACCGGACTCCCCACCGCCACGGGCCGCGAGCGCCGGACCCGGCGCTCGGACCCGGCGCGGACCAGGTCACGGTGGTCGGCGGGCACAACGGGGCCGTCGCCACGTGAGCGCGGAGGCGGCGCGAGTACGGTGCGCACCAGGGCGCCTCGGCCGCCCGGTCGGCGGGTTCAGGCGCCGGGCGTCGTCCGGCGTGCCGGCGCGATGCACACCGGCCGTCCTTGCCCGCCAGCCCGCAGCCCGAACCGCTCCGCGCGTTCCGCCAGCAGGCCCTGGTCGCCGCAGCTGAACAGCAGGTCGTCGACGGACTCCCGCCGCGCCCCCTCCTGGCGGGTCGCCAGCCGCTGCGCCCGCTGGTGCCCCACGCCGAGGGCGGCCGGCGCGGCTTCGGTGGCGGCCGGCACGGCGTCGCCCGTCCGGTGCAGCTCGCCGACGCTGCCGGCGGCGGTCGCCGGGCACTGGTGGGCGACCACCCCGCGCAGCCCGTGACCGGCCTCGGCGCAGCGCTCACCGAGGCGGCGCAGGCCCTCCGGTTCCTCCCGGCGCGGCAGGCGCCCGGTGCGGGAGACGTCGGCCGGCATGCCGAGGTGGACCCGGGCCGGTTCGGTCGGCACGCCGTCGCCCTCGTGCCCGTCGGTCACCGTGTCCTACCGACCCCCGTGCGGCGTGAAGGCCGGCGGTGACCCCTGGCAGCGCCGCCACCGGCCGGCACGAGCCGGAGCCGGTCGCTCACCGCTCCCGGAAGTGCAGCACGAAGCGGGCGCTGCTGCCGTCGATCCGGCGCCGGACGTAGAGGGCGGGGGTGCCGTCCGGGGTGCAGCTGACCCCCTCCCGCACCAGCAGCGGGGTGCCGGCCGGCACGCCCAGCAGTTCGGCGTCCGCCAGGTCCGCGCCGATCGCGCCGAAGGCCCGCCAGTCGTACTCGAGCTCCACCCCGCCGGCCCGCGCCAGCTCCAGTACCAGGTTCCCGGCTCGGCCCGGCCGGACCAGCTCGGCGGGCAGCGGGCCGAACGGCACCCAGTAGCTGCACGCGGCCCGGGCCCGCCCGCCGAGGCGGATCACCGAGTCCAGGCGGGACAGCTCGCCGGGCGCACGGCCCAGCTGCCGGGCCACCTCCTCGTCCTCCGCCGAGCCGGTGACGGCGGGCGCCGCCACCACGAACTCGCCGTCGCCCGGGCCGGCGTCGCCCCGGTCGGCGGTGTCCCGATCGGCGTCGCCCCGGCCCGTGGTGTCCCGGTCGCCCCCGGGCAGCGCCTCGTGCAGGCTGCCGAGGTCGAAGCGCTGGCTGCGCGGGTCCACGGTGATCGACGCCCGTACGGCGGGCGGGCGGACGAAGGTGCCCACACCGCGGCGGATCTCCACCACGGCTGCCCGCTCCAGCTCCGCGACCGCCTGCCGCACGGTCAGCCGGTTCACGCCGAACTCGGCGCTCAGCTCCGGCTCGCTGGGCAGCCGCGCGCCCGCCGGGTAGCCGCCGGCGTCGATCCGCTCCTGGAGCCGCCGGGCCAGCCGGCGGTACAGCGGAACGCGCGGGGGAGTGCTCGGGGGGTTCGTCGCCACGGACCGATCCTACGGAGCCGGCGCCCGGGGGCCGGGCCCGCTGCCCTCCGGCCCGCCTGCCGGAGCCCGGCTCGCTCGCCGCGGCCCCCGCCCCGGCCCGCCCCGGCCGCCTTGGATCCCACCCGGCCCGCCCGCCCTCGCTCCGGCTCGCCGCGGCGCGCCGACGGGGGTGGGATGGAGGGGTGCCACGGGCCGAGGCTTGCCCGGCACCCCCGGGAGGGGCTAGACATCCAGACATCTAGATGTCGTTCGCTCCCGTGCGGCTCCACCGAAAGGCCCTCGCATGCCCCTGGTCAACTTCCGCGACTCCGCCGTCCTCAGCGACCCCGAGGGCCTGCGGATCCGCCCCGGTGTGCTGTACCGCTCCGCCCAGCCCTACCCGGCCGCCGACGAGGCCGTCGTCGCCCAGCTGCGCGCCTGCGACATCCGCACCGTCGTCGACCTGCGGGATCCCCGCGAGACCCACCCCGCCGACTGGGCCGCCGCCGAGGCCGCCGGGATAGCCGTTGTCGCCGCCCCGGTGAACCCCGCCACCGAGGCCCTCACCGCGCACATGAGCACCATGACCACCGCCGCCGACCTCGGCGAGTTCTACGTGCTGCTCGCCGAGTCCGCCCCCGAGGCCGTGGCCGCCGCCGTCGAGGCCGCCGCCCGCCCGGGCGCCGTCCTGCTCCACTGCGCCGCCGGCAAGGACCGCACCGGCCTGCTGACCGCCCTGCTGCTCGACCTGCTCGACGTGCCGGTCGAGCGCATCGTCGCCGACTACGCCCGCACCGCCGACGCCCTCCCGGAGATCTTCGCCAACCTCGCGGAACGCCACCGCACCGCCCTCAACCGCCCGGGTTCCTCGCGCGTCACCGGGCCCGACGGCCGGCACCTCACCATCCCGGCACCCCTGCTGGAGGCCCCGGCCGAGGCGATGAGCGTCTTCCCGCACCGCGTCCGCACCCACCACGGCGGCGCGGCGGCGTTCCTCCCCGCCTGCGGCGTCGACGCCGCCACCCTCGGCGCCTTCCGCGCCAAGGCCGCGGCCCCGGCCCCGGCCGTCTGAGCCGCCGGGAGGACCGGGCGCGGGCTGACCGGCGCCCGGGACATCCGGTGGGCCCGCGGCCCGCACGCCCGCAGCCCGCGGCCCGCACGCCCGGACGCCCGGACGCCCGCACGCCCGGGGCGTCACACGTCCCGCCGCCGGACCACGACCGCCGTCACCGCCACCGCGACCAGCGCCCACACCCCCATGGTGATCCAGGAGTCCAGCACGCTCGGCGCGTACTTCCCCATGGTGGTGGCGGAGGCCGGGTTGATGGTGAGTCGGTGGACGGTGGCCAGCGGCAGGTGGGTGCCGATCTCCTTCAGCCAGTGGTAGCGGTCGCCGCCGAACATCAGCGGCAGGATGAACATCAGCACCACCAGCGCCACGATCGAGGCGGTGGCGTGCCGCAGCAGCGCGCCCAGCGCCATCCCGACCAGCGCGCAGGTCGGCACGATCGCGGCGTAGCCGAGGACGGCCCGCAGGCAGCCCTCGTCGGTGATGGAGAGCCCGACGTGCCGGGAGGCCAGCATCGCGTTGACGCCGAAGAAGGAGGCCGTCGACACCACCGCACCGGCGAGCGCGGTGATCCCGCCGATCAGCAGCACCTTCGCCGCGATCACGCCCCGCCGGTCCGGCACCGCGGCGAAGGTAGTGCGGATCATGCCGGTGGTGTACTCGCCGAACACGGTGATCGCACCGAGGCTGCCGGCCGCGATCGCCATCAGGTCGCCCGCGATGCTGCCGAGGCCGTGGAACAGCGGGTCGTACCGGTACGGCGCCGTACCGGGCTCCGGCGCGGGCGGGTGGTCGATGTAGACGAGGTCGGTGTGCACCGCGTTCAGGTTGACCGCGATCGCCACCAGCGAGGCGAGCGCCAGCACCCAGTACGTCGACCGCAGCGAGCGCAGCTTGATCCACTCGGCGGCGAGCAGATCGGTGAACCGGGGTGCGGGCTCGGCCGGATGGACACCCGAGGTACGGCCGTCGGTCACGGTACGGCCGTCGGTCACGGTACGGCCAGGGGTCACGGTGCTCATCGGGCCTCTCCTGCCGGGTATTCGACGCTGTCCGCGGTCAGGGACAGGAACGCGGACTCCAGGGACGACGTGCGGGTGGCGAGTTCGTGCAGCACCAGGCCGTGCCGCAGGGCGAGTTCGCCGATCCGCTCGGCGGCCAGCCCGGTGACGGCCCCGGACTGCGCCTCCGTCCGCCGTACCTCGGCACCCTCGGTCCGCAACACCTCGGCCAGCGTGCCGAGTTCCGGCGACCGGACGGTCACCGAGGCCACCGCGTTGCGCGCCGAGAACTCGGCCAGGCTCTGGTCGGCGATGAGGCGGCCGCGGCCGATCACCACCAAATGGTCGGCGGTGTGCTCCATCTCGGCCATCATGTGGCTGGAGACGAACACCGTCCGCCCCTCCTCCGCGAGCCGCCGGAACAGCCCGCGCACCCACAGCACGCCCTCCGGGTCCAGCCCGTTCAGCGGTTCGTCGAAGAGCAGCACCGGCGGGTCGCCGAGCAGCGCGCCGGCGATGCCCAGGCGCTGCTTCATGCCCAGCGAGTAGCCGCCGATCCGCCGCCCCGCGGCCTCGGCGAGGCCGACCTCCGCCAGCACCTCGTCCACCCGCCCGAGCGGGATCCGGTTGCTGCGGGCCAGCGCCGACAGGTGCGCCCTGGCGCTGCGCCCGCCGTGCACGTCGCCCGCGTCCAGCAGCGCGCCGACGTGCCGCAGGCCGCGCGGCCTGGCGGCGAAGGGCGCGCCGTCCACGGTGACGGTGCCCTCGGTGGGGGCGTTGAGGCCCAGGACCATCCGCAGCGTGGTGGACTTGCCCGCGCCGTTGGGCCCGAGGAAGCCGGTGACGGCACCGGGCCGGACGGTGAAGGTCAACTGGTCGACGGCTGTGGTGGCCCCGTACCGCTTGGTCAGTCGCTCGATCTCGATCACGGGGGCAACGCTGCCGCCCGGCGCGGTGACCGGGCATCGGGCCGCGGGCCACAACCGCGCCCCCGGCCCCCGCCCCCGGGATTACGCCCGCGGGCCGATGCGCCGCCGCGACGCCCGCGGCTACCATCGCGCCATGATCACCGACGCCCGCCCTCCCCTGCTCGGACGCCTGCCCGCCGGCGTGTGGGTGGCGGCGTTCTGGACGGTCGTCGTGGTGTTCCGGTTCTTCACGCGGGACGACGAACTGCGCCACCTGTTCGAGTACCACGGCAATCCCGAGGACATGCCGCTGGTGGTCACGGCCGTGGTCACCACGCTGGTCGCGGCCCTGCTGGTCCGGCAGCCGCTGGCGGCCGTCGCGGGGGCGCTCGCGGGCAGCGTCTTCTCGCTCGGCATGAACCGCGTCCCGGAGGCCTCGGTGCTGCAGTTCCTGATCGCCGACGCCGTGGTCGGCTACTGCGCCGCCGTCCGCTCCCGCGCGGTCTCGCTGGGCGCCCTCGCGCTGCCGCTCGCCGTGCTCGCCGCGCTGTGGCTCCAGGGCGCCGTCAACGGCTACCCCGTCAACCCGCTCGCGTACACCGGCCTCGCCGCGACCGTCCTGATCGCCTGGCTGGTCGGCAACACCGTCCACCAGAGCCGCGCCCACGGCGAGGCCCTGCGCGGGCGCGCCACCGAGCAGGCCGTCACCGCCGAACGGCTGCGGATCGCCCGCGAGTTGCACGACATGGTCGCCCACAACATCGGCATCATCGCGATCCAGGCCGGTATGGGCAGCCGGGTCATGGACACCCAGCCCGCCGAGACCCGCAACGCCCTGAACGCCATCGAGGCCACCAGCCGGGAGACCCTGGCCGGGCTGCGCCGGGTGCTCGGCGCGCTGCGGCAGGGGGACCAGGACTCCGCGCCGCTCGAAGTAACCCCGGGCATCGCCGAGTTGGACCGGCTGGTGGAGAGGGCCGCGGGTGCCGGCGTGCGAGTCGCGCTCACCCGGCGCGGCACCGCCCGTCCCGTCCCGCCCGAGGTGGACCTTGCCGCCTACCGGATCGTCCAGGAGGCCGTCACCAACGTGGTCAAGCACGCCGGCACCCGCGACTGCCACGTCACCGTCGAGTACGGGCCGGAGGAACTCGCCGTCACCGTCGAGGACCAGGGCACCGGCTCGACGGGGGCCGCTCCCGTCACCGGCTACGGCCTGGCCGGGATGCGCGAACGGGTCACCCTGCTGCACGGCGGGTTCAGCGCCGGGCCGCGCCCCGGCGGCGGCTTCCGCGTCGCCGCCCGACTGCCGCTGCCCGAAGGGGCCGCCCCGGAGGTGGGACCGTGATCCGCGTCGTCCTGGTCGACGACCAGCCGCTCATCCGCACCGGCCTGCGGGTGCTCATCGCTGACGCCCCCGACCTGGAGGTGGTCGGCGAGGCCGGCAGCGGCGCCGAGGCCGTCGAGCTGGTGGCCCGGCTGCGCCCGGACGTCGCCGTGATGGACATCCGGATGCGCCCCCAGCCCGGCGGCCGGGAGGTGCCCCCGGTCATGGACGGCATCGAGGCCACCCGCCGGATCACCGCGGATCCCGGACTGCCCACCCACGTGCTCATCCTCACCACCTTCGACGACGACGACTACGTGTACGGCGCGCTGCGCGCCGGGGCGAGCGGCTTCCTGGTCAAGGACCTCGCCCTGGAGACCATCCTGGACGGCGTACGGGCGGTCGCCGCCGGGGACGCCCTGCTCGCCCCCGGCATCACCCGCCGGCTGATCGGCGAGTTCGCCGCCCGTCCGCAGGCCCCGCGGGCCCGGCGCCCGGTCGTCGAGGGCATCACCGAACGCGAACGCGAGGTGCTGACCCTGGTCGGCCGCGGGCTGTCCAACGCGGAGATCGCCGAGGAGCTCACCATCAGCGTGGCCACCGCCAAGGCGCACGTCGCCCGGCTGTTCACCAAGCTCGGCGCCCGCGACCGCGTCCACCTGGTCATCCACGCCTACGAGTTCGGGCTCGTCACGCCCTCGTAGGGCCCCGAAACGCGCGGCCCCGGAAACGCGGGGGCGCCGGGGTGGGCCCGCACAACCCACCCCGGCGCCTGCTGTCCCGGCGTCAGTGCGCCGGGGTGCGTCGGACCGTCGTCAGGGGACGATCGCGTGCGAGATCTGGCAGGCGCTGACCGCATTCGACCAGGTGCCCTGCATCGCGAAGGAGCCGGTCGCGAAGGCCACGTTCTGCGAGCCGCCGGTGCCGCCGACGCCCTTCCAGGCGCACTTGTCGGCGTTCTCGGCGCCCGACGAGTCGGTCCAGCCGCCGGCCGGGTTCTGGTCGGTTACGGTCTCCGCGTACTCGTGGCCGAACACCATGGTCACGCCGTCCAGCAGGCCCGCGGTGCCGCTGTTGACGTAGTTCTGGCCGCACGAGGTGCCCATGTCGGGCACGTACGGGTCGTTGCTGAACGCCACGTCACCGTACGGGGAGGCGGCGGCACCGCCGGTCAGCGTGGTGTCGCCGTTCCAGTCGTGCCAGGCGCAGAAGTTGCCCGTGGAGGTGTTGAAGCCGTCCGGGTGGGTGCCGGTCGGCGAGAGCACCACGTACTGGACGTTGCGGTTGGCGGCGGCGGTGGTGTTGCCGAAGTGCCCGGCGGCCTTGACGGCCTCGCCGGCGATCTGGTTGCCGGTGGCCTGGCCCGGAGCGGCGGCCGAACCGTCCACCCAGACGCCGGCCAGCGCGCCGCCGGTCGGGTAGCCGACGTGGGCGGCGGTGGACGCGCAGGTGGTGGAGCCCTTGGCGACGCCCTCGCAGTACTGGGTCATGACGCCCGACCAGGTCTCGTTGTTGGTGCCGAGGCCCTTGAACAGCTGCTGGGTGCGGACGGCCTCACCCTTCGGGTCACCGGAGAGCGTGGTGTAGCCGTTGGCGTCGGTGCCCGGGGTGCCCCACTGGGAGCCCCAGAAGATCAGGTACACCTTCGGCGCGCCGGTGGTGACACCGATGCCGTCGACGCCGCCGCCGTACTTCAGGTTGGTCGTACGGGCCGCGGCGGCGGAGTTGGCGTTGGCGTGCTCGGCGCTCTCCCTGGTGGAGACGGCGCCGTGCCGGTACGGGTGGCTGTTCCCGGCGAACTCGCTGCCCGGCTGGGTCGCCTGGGCGGCCGGGGCGGTGGCGAGACCGGCGGCGGCCAGCGCCACCGCGCTGAGCCCGGTCAGGGCCCGGACTCGCGCCCGGCGGGAGGTGGGGGACATGCCCATCGTGAGGGTTCCTCTCTCATGCCGACCGCACACCGGTAGGGCGCGGACGGCACTGTGGGGGACGAAGGGGGGAGCGCGGCGACGGTGGCACGGGAGGACTGGCGGCCCGTCACGACCCGCCGATGACGTGGGGATGGGGGCCCGTTCACCGTCGACGGCGGGAAGCAAAGCACCGCCGCCGGAACCGGGTCAACGACGGCGACAGTAAGACCAAGCCCAAGGGAACACCCGGCAAAGGTATGGAAGATCAAAAGGCCGCAGTTGACAGGGCGTTGACACGCGTAGCGCAGGCGTTTCTCAACAGTTGAGGGTGCCCTTTACACCGTATTGGTCAGCCCCCGCCCTCCCCGTGACCTGCACGGAAAGCCCACCACCGGGCCTTCCCGGTTCCGCGCCGATGCCCTACCGTGTCGGCACCGGTCGACCCGCGGCGAGGGCGGTCTACTGCGCCCCGGCCGGCCCGGTCTGCCCCGTCTGCCCGGGCTGCCCGGCGTCCCCCGTCTGCTCCGACCCGGTCCCGCCGCTCGCCCCGCTCGCTCCGACCTCGCCGATCCGCATGATCCGCCCGTGCGAGTCGAGCACCACGTCGTAGGCGTTGCCGTAGCACCCGAAGGGATCGGCCGGGTCGGACTCGGCGAGGCAGTCGTCGAGGTGGGTGATCAGCTCGTCCAGGCGGACGCTCTTCGCCGCGTCCCCGTGCGGGCGGTCGACCAGCGTCGCCGTCACGCCCGCCGCCGCGAATCCGTAGTGGACGGGCTCGCCGGTGGCCTCGTAACCGGGCGGCTCGCAGGTGTAGCGGCCGGGCTGGGCGGTGAGTTCGCCCGGACCGGCGGAGACCACGACGAGCACCTGGTGGCCGGGCAGCCGGCTGGGAGCCGGGCAGGGCCGGCCGCCGCTCGGCACGGAGACCGGGCCGGTGGCGGGAGCGCCGGCCGCCCTGTCACCGGCCGTCCTGTCACCGGGGGCGCTGTCGGCGGCGGAACCGTCGAGGTCGGCCGGCAGGTCGTCATCGTCGTCGAACAGGTCGTCGTCGAACAGGTCGTCGGCGCCCTGGTCGCCGCCCTTGTCGGCGAGGGCGGCCGCGGAGGAGGCCTCGGCCACCGTCGGGCGGGACTCGGCGGGGGTGCAGCCGGTGAGGCAGGCCAGGGCGGTACCGGTCAGCGCGGCGGCGGCGAGGAGGATGCGGGGCACGGCCATGGCACAAGTCTCTCCCGCGCGGCGGCTGACGTCGGCATCCGGGTACCGCCCGCCGTCGGGAGAGGGGTTCCCGCCCGCCGTCGGTGGAGGGGTTCCCGCCCGCCGCCGAGGGAGCGGTTCCCGCCCCCGCCGGACGTGCGGATCCGGCGGGGGCGGGAGGTCTTGGACGGCCCCTCAGGCCGCCACCGGCCGCTGGGCCTCGTACGCCGCGCGGAGCCGCGCCTGCGCCGCCGGGCCCGCGCCCAGGTGGTCGAGCCCGAGCAGCGCCGCGCCGAGGACGGGCGGCGCGACGACCACCCGGGGCTCGGCCAGCGGGGCGGTCCCGGCCAGCCGGGCCTCGACGTTGTCGAGCAGCAGCGGGTGCCGGGAGGCGAGCACCCCGCCGCCGAGCACCACCGGGGTGGGGGTGTCCAGCAGGTCCAGCCGTTTGAGGGCGACGACGGCGAGCCGGACGATCTCGTCGGCCTGCCGGTCGATCAGCTCCAGCGCGGTGGCGTCGCCTTCCTCCGCGACCGCGAACAGCACCCGGACGATCTCGTGCAGCCGGGCGCTCGGCAGGTGCCCGAGGTGGACGGCCTCCGCGACGGCCCCGGCGCTCGGCAGGCCGAAGTGCTCGGCGATGGCCCGGGCCAGCGCCGTCGGCCCGCCGCGCCCGTCCTCGGAGCGGACGGCGTGCCACATGCTGGTGGCGGCGAGCCCGGAGCCGCCGCCCCAGTCGCCGGTGAGTTCGCCGAGCGCGGGGAAGCGGGCGGTGCGCCCGTCCGGCAGCAGGCCGACGCAGTTGATCCCGGCGCCGCAGACCACGGCGACCCCGCACGGGCCGTCGGTGCCGGCCCGCAGCAGCCCGAAGGTGTCGTTGACGACGGTGCTGCTGACGCCCCAGGGGTGCGAGGCGAGGGCGGCGCTCAGGGCCTGCTCCTCCACCGGGAGGTCGGCGTTGGCCAGGCAGGCGCTGACGTGGCTGGTGAGCACGCCGTCGGCGGCGGGGTGGCCGGCCGCCGCGGCAGCCTCCTCGACCAGCGGGGCGAGCCCGGCGACGGCGGCCGCGCCGCCGATCCGGTGGGGTGCGAAGCCGCCGCCGCGGGCGGTGCCCAGGACGGTGCCGTCGGCGCCGATCAGGGCGACGTCGGTCTTGGAGTTCCCCGCGTCGATGGCGAGGACGCCGGGCAGGAGTGGTTCGGGCTGGTGGGTCATCAGGTCCCCGCGGCTCGTACGTGGCCCGGCCGCAAGCCCCGGCCGGGGGTGGTCGGTCTCCTCGCCGCGGGGGGCCCCCCCCCGGGGGGGGGGCGGGGGGGCCCCGCCCCCCCGCCCCCCCCCGCCGGGGGGGGGGCCCCCCCCGCGGCCGGGCGCTCAGGCCCAGGCGAGGTGCTCGCGGTTGTGGGCGAGCAGCCGATCCGTGAGCCGGTCGGCGAGTTCGATCTGGCCGACCAGCGGGTGGGCGAGCAGGGCGTCGAAGACCCGGTCGCGGCCGCCGTGCAGGGCGGCCTCCAGCGCGAGGTGCTCGTACGAGGTGACGGCGGCGATCAGTCCGGCGAACAGCGGTTCGACCGGCCGCTGCGGCAGCGGCCGCACCCCGGCGGCGTCCACCTCGGCGGGGACCTCGATGACGGCGTCGTCCGGCAGGAAGGGCAGCACCCCGTCGTTGCGGGTGTTGACCACCTGGACGGACGTCCCGCCGCCGGTGCCCAGCAGCGCGGCGATCAGCTGGACGGCCGCCTCCGAGTAGAACGCCCCGCCGCGCCGGCCGAGCAGCTCGGGCTTGGTGTCGAGGGCCGGGTCGGCGTACAGCTCCAGCAGCTGGCGCTCGATCTCGGCGACCTGCGCCGCCCGCGAGCCCTGCGCCCTGAGCTCCTCGACCACGGCGTCGTGCTGGTAGAAGTACCGCAGGTAGTACGAGGGCACCACGCCGAGCCGTTGCACGAAGGCCTGCGGCAGGTGGAGGTCGTCCGCGATCTCCTTGCCGAAGTCGCGCAGCAGCGCGGGCAGCACCTCGCGCCCGGTCGCCGCACCGGGGGCGTCGAGCAGGGTGACCCCGCGCTCCCAGGTCAGGTGGTTGAGTCCGACGTGGTCCAGCCGGACGCGTTCCGGGTCCACGCCCAGGTGGGCCGCGAACCTGCGCTGGAAGCCGATCGCGACGTTGCACAGCCCGACGGCCTTGTGGCCGGCGGTCCGCAGGGCCCGGGTGACGATGCCGACGGGGTTGGTGAAGTCGACGATCCAGGCGTCCGGGTTGGTCCGGCGGACCTGCTCGGCGATGTCCAGCACGACCGGGACGGTGCGCAGCGCCTTGGCGAGCCCGCCCGCGCCGGTGGTCTCCTGGCCGACGCAGCCGCACTCCAGCGGCCAGGTCTCGTCCTGGTTGCGGGCCGCCTGCCCGCCGACGCGCAGCTGGAGCAGGACGGCGTCGGCGTCCGCGACCCCGGCCGCCAGGTCGGCCGTGGTGGTGACGGCGGCGGGGTGGCCCTGGGCGGCGAAGATCCGCCGGGCCAGGCCGCCGATCAGCTCGAGCCGCTCGGCGGCCGGGTCGATCAGCACCAGCTCGCCGACCGGCAGGGTGTCGCGCAGCCGGGCGAAGCCGTCGATCAGCTCCGGGGTGTAGGTGGAACCGCCGCCGACGATGGCGAGCTTGAGCGGTGAGCGGGCCGGCCCGGGTGCGGAGCCGGCGGCCGTGAGTGTGGCGGACATCAGCCCTTGACCCCTGTCAGTGTCACGCCTTCGATGAAGGCCTTCTGGGCGAAGAAGAAGAGGACGATCACGGGTGCCATCACCAGCAGGGTGGCGGCCATGGTGAGGTTCCAGTTGGTGTGGTGGGCGGCCTTGAACGACTCGAGGCCGTAACTGAGCGTCCAGGACCCCTGGTTGTTGCTGGCGTAGATCTGCGGGCCGAAGTAGTCGTTCCAGCAGTAGAAGAACTGGAACAGGGCGACGGCGGCGACGGCCGGTCTGGCCATCGGCAGGACCACCCGCAGCAGGGTGCGCAGGTCGCCGCAGCCGTCGATCCGGGCGGCCTCCAGGTACTCCTTGGGGATGGTCGTCAGGAACTGGCGCAGCAGGAAGATGGAGAAGGCGTCGCCGAAGGCCATCGGGACGATCAGCGGCCAGAGCGAGCCGCCCAGGCCCAGCTGCTTGGCCCAGAACAGGTACATCGGGATGACGGTGACCTGCGGCGGCAGCATCATCATCGCGATCACCGCCATCAGGGCCAGGTTGCGGCCGCGGAAGCGGAACTTGGCGAGGGCGTAGGCGACGGGCAGGCTGGAGACGACGGTCAGCAGGGTCCCGGCCCCGGCGTACAGCAGGGTGTTGCGCCACCAGGTGAGGAAGCCGGGGGTGTTCCAGACCTTGCCGTAGTTGCCCCACTCCCAGTGGGTGGGCCAGTAGTCGGTGGTGAGCGCCTGCTGGTCGTCCATCACCGAGGTGAGGAAGACGAAGACGAAGGGCAGCAGGAAGAACAGCGCGGCGGCGATCGCCAGCGAGTGCACGGCGACCCAGCTGAGCGCGGCGCGGCGCCGGGCGGCCCGGGCGGCGGGGCCGCCGGCCCGGTGGGTGCCGGTCCGGGCGGGCGCCCCGGGGAGCGTGGAGCTGAGAGTCATGGTGGAGTCCTCAGGGGTCCGCTAGTCGTCGCTCGCCATGAAGCCGGAGCGGCGGCGGAGCAGGATCGAGGTGACGGCCATCGAGATGGCGAACAGCACCAGGGCGACGACGCAGGCCGCGCCGTAGTTGAAGCGCTGGAAGCCGAGGTTGTAGACCATCTGCGGCAGGGTCCAGGTGGAGCCCTGCGGGAAGCCCGGCTCGAACTGCTGGCCGGAGTTGCCCGCGATGCCGCTGGCCACCTTCCCGGCGACGATCGCCTGGGTGTAGTACTGCATGGTCTGGATCACGCCGGTGACCACCGCGAACATGATGATCGGCGAGATGTTCGGCAGCGTGACGTACCGGAACCGCTGGAGCGGTCCCGCGCCGTCCAGTTCGGCCGCCTCGTACTGCTCCTTGGGGACGTCCAGCAGCGCGGCCATGAAGATGACCATCAGGTCGCCGACGCCCCACATGGCGAGCATGGTGAGCGCGGGCTTGGACCAGTCGGGGTCGGCGAACCAGCCGGGCTGCGGCAGGCCGAGCTCGCCGAGCAGGTGGTTGAGCGGGCCGGTGCCGGGGTTGAGCAGGAAGGCGAAGGCGACGGTGGCGGCCACCGGCGGGGCCAGGTACGGCAGGTAGAACACCGTGCGGAAGAAGCCGACGCCGGTCCTGATCTTGGTGATCAGCAGCCCGACGCCGAGGCCGAAGGCGACCCGCAGGGTCACCATGACGACCACCAGCCACAGGGTGTTGCGCAGGCCCTGCCAGAAGGCCGGCAGCTGGCCGAGGACGTAATCCCAGTTCCTGAGCCCGTCGAAGGCGGGCGCGCCGAAGCCGTTGTACCGGGTGAAGGAGAAGTAGGCCGTCGAGACCAGCGGGTAGACGAAGAAGACGCCGAAGCCGATCAGCCAGGGCGAGAGGAAGGCGAGGGTGCGGGCCGCCTCCCGGCGGCGCCTCCGGCGCAGCAGGCGCTGCGAGGAGGCCGCCGCCGGGTGGGCCGGCCCGGCGCCCGCGGAACCGCCGCCCTCGGAGGCGCCGCCGTCGGGGGCGCCTCCCTTGCGGGTGCCGAACGCGAGTGACATGGGAGCTCCGTTGACCGTTCCCGCCGGCTACTTGGCCTGGGCGATGTCGGTGTCGATCTGCTTCGCCGTGGCGGCCAGGCCGGCGTGCAGGTCGGGCTGCTTGCCGGACTCGTAGTCGTAACCGAGGTTCTGCAGCGAGACGATGTAGCCGCCGCCGTTGACGCTGGCCGGGGTGGTGCCCGAGTCGGGGTTCCTGGCGACGTCCAGGAAGGTCTTGAAGTTCGGGTCGCTCACCAGCTTCGGCGAGTTGAGCGCGTCGAAGGTGCTCGGCACGTTGTGGATCGCGTTGGCGAAGGCGACCACCGCGTCGGTGTCGGTGGTCAGGTACTTGACCAGCTCCCAGGACGCGGCCTGCTTCTTGCTGGTGCCGGCGATGCCGATGATGGTGCCGGTCTGGTAGCCGCGGCCGTAGGTGCCGGCCTGGTCGTCCGGGACGGGGAACGGCGCGGTGGCCCAGTCGAAGTCGGGCTTGTTCTCGGCGAGCGAGGCGGTGCGCCACTCACCGTCGATGGCCATCGCGACCTGGCCGGTGTGGAAGGGGTTCTTGGCGCTGAACTCCTCGCCGAAGGTGGCCCGGTACTTCTCCAGCCTGGCGTAGCCGCCGAGCTGGTCGACCAGCCCCTTCTGCCAGTCGAGCATCGCGGCGACCTTCGGGTCGGTGGCGATGTTCGACTTGCCGTCGGCACCGAAGTAGGTGGCGCCGTACTGGCCGAGGAAGTGCTCGGTGGTCGACTCGTACCCGTGGTACAGCGGCATGAAGCCGAGCTGCCGGTACGAGTCGCCGTCGGCGATGGTCAACTTCCTGGCGTCCTCGGCGAACTCGCTGAAGGTCCGGGGCGGGGCGGTGATGCCGGCGGCGGCGAAGGCCTTCTTGTTGTAGTACAGCCCGTAGGCGTCGCCGAGCAGCGGCAGCGAGCACTGGTCGCCCTGGAACCGCGTGTAGTTGAGCATCGCCGCCGGGAAGGTCCTGGCCGGGTCGATGCCGCTCTTCCGGAGCAGCGGCTGGAGGTCGACGAAGGCCTTGGTCGAGCAGAACATGCCGACGTTGTTGGTGGTGAAGGAGGACACCACGTCCGGCGCGTCGTCGCCGCCGGCCCGCAGGGCCTGGTTGACCTTGTCGTCCGCGATGTTGCCCACGGTCTTGACGTGGATGTTGGGGTGGGCCTTCTCGAAGGCGGCGATGTTGGCGTCGATCGCCTTCACCTCGTTGTCCTGGCTCCAGCCGTGCCAGAAGGTGATGGTGACGTCCTTGCCGGAGGCCGAGTCGTCGGTGCCGCCCGCGCCGTCGGAACCGGTGCAGGCGGTGGCGAGCAGGGCCAGCACGGCGGTGCCGGTGGCGGCGGCCATCGCGCGGCGGCCTCTGCGGGAGGTGGTGGCGTGCACTTCGGGATCCTCCTGGTGGTGCGCGGGCAGGCCTCATCGCCTCGGGTCGCGCGTCGGGGGTCGGGAGAGGTGGGTGCGGGGAGGGAGCGGGTGCGGGGAGGGGGAGGGGAGGGTTCAGGGGGCGGGGGGAGGGTCAGTGGGTGGAGAAGACCGCCTCACGGGCGTCGGCGAGGGCGCGCTGCAGGGCGCCGTGCAGGACGGGTGAGCCGGGCAGGGCGCCGCTGCGGACTTCCGGGCGGGCGAGGCAGATCCGGGCCAGTTCCTCCTCCACGAGGGCGCGGAGCCGTTCACCGCCCGCGCTCGGCACCGGCCCGGAGAGGACCACCAGCTGGGGGTCGACCACGGCGACGATCACGGCCAGCCCGACGGCGAGCCGCCCGGCCAGTTCACCGAGGAAGGCGTCGCCGGCACCCGGGGTGGCCAGCGCCCTGGTGATGGACTCCTCGGCACTGGGCGCGCCGAGGCCGTGCTCCCGGGCCAGCGCCCGGACGGCGGGTGCGCCGACCAGGGCCTGGAAACCGCCGAACTTGCGCCGGCGGGCGTCCCACTCGACCGGCGAGCCGGGCACCGGCATGTAGCCGACCTCGCCGGCGCCGCCGGTGAAGCCGCGGTGCAGCCGCCCGGCGATCACCACCGCGGCGCCGGTGCCCGACCCGGCCCAGAGCAGGACGAAGTCCTCGAAGCCCGCGGCCGCACCGGTGGCTTGTTCGGCGACGGCGGCCAGGTTGACGTCGTTCTCGATCGACACCGGCGCGCCGACCGCCTCGGACAGTTCCTCGACCAGCCGCGGCGAGTGCCAGCCGGGCAGGTGGGAGGCGTAGCGCAGCTTGCCGGTGACCGGGTCGGGGGCGCCGCCGACGCCGATCGCCACGGTGCGCAGGCTCCCCTCGGCGAGCCCGGCGGCCCGGGCCGTCTCGGCGACGGCGGCGGCGACCGCGGGGACGGTCCCGGCGGCCGGCACGCCCCTGGTGGACACGGTGTGCTCGGCCAGGGTGGTGCCGGTGATGTCCGCGATCGCGACGCTGATGCCGCTGTTGGTGACGTCCAGCCCGGCGGCGTACCCGGCGGCCGGATTCACCTGGTACAGCTGCGCGTTGGGGCCGGGGCCGCCCGCGGTGGTGCCGACCGGCAGGACCAGCCCGGCCGTCTCCAGACGGGCCAGCAGCTGGGAGGCGGTGGGCTTGGACAGCCCGGTCAGGGTGCCGATCTGGGTGCGGGAGAGCGGGCCGTTCGCCAGCAGGAGTTCGAGGGCGGCGCGGTCGTTGATGGCGCGCAGCAGGCTCGGGGTGCCGGCGAGGGGGGCCTTGGCGGTGCTGTTGGTCATGACCGGGATCCTCCCCTTCCGGCTGTCCGACGTGAAGCGACGGGGGTCGACGTGAACCGAGGTGACGCGACGGGATGGCGGTGGAGCGGGTGGTGCAGCGGCGCCGGTGCCGCGGTGCGGCGTGACGTGACGGCGGTGCGGCGTGACGGGATGGCGGCGTGAACTGTTAGGAAACTTTCCAGTCCGCGTGAACAGGACCGTACGGGCCCCGTCAGCGGGGTGTCAATGGGCCGTGGAGCGGAGGATGCCGAAGCGTTACCGCGCGGCGGCCCGGCGGCGGTCAGGCATCGGCCGGGAGCGCCCGGTCGGAGCGCCCGGGCAGCGAAAAGCCCCGCCTCCTCGAGGGGGGCGGGGCTTCGTCCGGCGGCGCGGCGGGACGCTACGGCTTGCTGGCCGCCGGGTCGTCCGCCGGCTTCGGCAGCGCCACCGGCTCGCTCGCCCGGTAGGCGGGAGGGGCCTGGTCGGCCGGCGCGGCCACCGCGGCCGGGGCCGACGGCGCCGACGGCTCCGCCGCGGTGATCGCCACGCCGGTGGCCACCGCCGCCTCCTCCTTGACCTTGATCCCGGCCCGGTCGAAGGCCGCCTTCAGCCGCTGGCGCAGCGCCCGGGAGACCACCCCGGCCTTGCCCGGCGCCGTCCGGGCCTCGACCCGCACCACCACCGAGTCCGCCGCCACGGACTCCACGCCCAGGATCGACACCGGCGCCCACACCAGCTCGTCGTACGGCGCCTCCTTGGCCAGCGACTCCGCCGTCTCCAGGATCAGGTCCTCGACCCGCTGCAGGTCCTCCTTGTAGCCGACCTGCACGTCCACCGAGGCGGTCGCCCACCCCTGGCTCATGTTGGCGATCCGCTTCACCTCGCCGTTGCGGATGTACCAGATCTCGCCGTTCGCCCCGCGCAGCTTGGTCACCCGCAGCCCGACCTCCAGCACCGTGCCGCTGGCCACCCCGGTGTCGATCTCGTCGCCGACGCCGTACTGGTCCTCCATGATCATGAAGACCCCGGAGAGGAAGTCCGTGACCAGGTTGCGGGCGCCGAAACCGATGGCCACACCGGCCACACCGGCGCTCGCCAGCAGCGGCGCCAGGTTCACCCCGAGTGCGGACAGCACCATCAGCGCCGCGGTGCCCAGGATCGTGAAGGAGGCCACGCTGCGCAGCACCGAGCCGATCGCCTCCGAGCGCTGCTGGCGCCGCTCCGGGTTCACCACGCCCGTGTTGGCCAGCAGCCCGCCGAGGCGGCTCTCCTCCCGGTTCTCGTGACTGCGCGCCATCCGCGCTATCAGCTGGGTGATCAACTTGTTCACCACGGTCCGCAGGACCAGCGCCAGCACGATGATCAGGACGATCTGCAGACCGCCCGCCAGCCAGCTCTGCCAGTGGGTGTCGAACCAGCTGGCCGCCTGCTTCGTGGTGTCGGTGACCTCCTGCGCGCTGGTCGGGATGCGCAGGTCCAGTTGCGGCAGGCCGGGTGCGGTGGGTGAGGGGGCCGGCGTCGGAGTGGAGAGCGTCGGGGACGCGTCGGTCGGACCGGTGGCGCCGGAGCGGAACACGTGCGGGACCTTCCTGGCTGGGAGCGTGACGGGGTCCGCGCCGCCGCGAGCGGCCCGCGGACCGTGCGCCTCAGCCTAGCCGCTGCCGAACACCCGCCCGGACACGCCGACGGGCGTACGGAGGGCCCCGGACGCCCCGTCAACGCCCCGGTGCGCTCCTCGGGCGCACCGCCCCCACCACCCCTGTGGTACCGATCCGCAATGCCCCGCCCCACCCGGAACAGCCTCCCGACGGCCCCGGAGGCGCCGCCGTACGGGCCCGGACGCTGCTCCGACCGGCCGAGCCGTCCCCCGGGCGGGACACCCTGACGGCCCCGTCCGCCCCGGGGTGCAACCGGACCCTTCGCAGGGCATACGGGGTATGACGGGAGCCACACCCGGAGTTCACGTCAGGTCCGTTACACAGGAGTGGTGGCGCCGTACGAAGGCGTAAGGCGACACTGGGGGAGATCGCGCACTCGTTGTGCGATCCAACCGCTCGTCCCGGCGCGAGCCACGCGCCGCAGGCGTCCAAGGAGGCATCCGTGCCGCATGTCCTGGTCCTCAACGCGTCCTACGAGCCACTCGGCGTCGTATCGATGCGCCGCGCACTCATCCTCGTCCTCAATCACAAGGCGGTCAGCCTGGAGGACTCGGAAGTCACTCTGCACAGCGCCACCAGCGCCCTTCCGGCGCCGTCCGTCGTCCGTCTGACCCGCTTCGTCCGGGTCCCCTTCTGCGGGCCCGTCCCGCTCACCCGCCGGGCGCTGTTCGCCCGGGACCACGGTCGCTGCGTCTACTGCGGGGCCGCCGCCACCAGCGTCGACCACGTCATCCCGCGCAGCCGGGGCGGCCAGCACCGGTGGGACAACGTGGTGGCCGCCTGCCGCCGCTGCAACCACACCAAGGCCGACCGCCACCTCACCGAACTGGGCTGGCGCATGAAGCGCCCGCCGGCACCGCCCAGCGGCCTCGCCTGGCGGATCATCGGCACCGGCATCAAGGACCCGCGCTGGCGGCCCTACCTGGAGCCGTACGGCGGCGCGGACCAGCTGCGCGCCCCGCAGTGGGGCGAGTACGAGCACCACGACCATACCGAGCCGAGCCACACCGTCCCGATCGGCCGGGCGCACGGCGCCCACTCGACCCCCGTCCGCCGCGGCGAGCAGCCCGAGCCGCTCTCCGCCTGACCACCGCACCACAAGGGCCCGCCCGTCACACCGTCGGTACGCGCCTCATGGGCCGCCGCGCCCCCCGCACCGGGGAGCCCGGCGGCCCGCCGCGTTCCCGCCTCCTCCGCGGGCCGGAGGGCCGCCTGAGTACGAGGTTTCCCGGGCCCCGGCCCGCCGCTACTGCTTCGGCGCCGCCGGCGGGGTCGTCGCGGGTACGGCCCCCGGTTGCCCCGAGCCCTGCTGACCGGGCTGGCCGGGCTGACCCGGCTGGCCGGGCTGGGCCGGCGGCGCGACCGGCGGCTGCGGCGGGGCGGCCGGCGCGGTGACGGCGTACAGCTCGATGCCGTACAGCGAGTAGCCGAACTTGGTGGCCCGGGCCACGCCCTGCATCCGCACGAACCGGACGCCCGGGGCGTCGAACCGCACCGTCTCGTCCCCGCCCTTGCCGATGTCCACCTTCGCCGCGTCCGTCCAGGTGCTGCCGTCCGGCGAGACCTGGATCCGGTACGAGGAGGCGTACGCGGACTGCCAGTGCAGCACTGCGGCGCCCAGGTGGACGGCCTGCGGCAGCTCCAGCTGCACCCAGGCGTCGTCCTTGGCCGGCGAGGACCAGCGGGACTTCGGGTCGCCGTCGGCGACCGCCGCGGCCGGGAAGGCCGGCGTCTCGTCGCCCGAGGAGGTCGCCTTCGCACCGACGGCGAGGTCCGGCCCGCCGGTCGGCGGCACCACGTGCACCTCCAGCACCTGCTTCACGGTGGTGCCGCCCGCCACGTACGACACCGGCACCTGGTAGGTCCCGGACGGCGTCCCCGGGGCGGCGGTGACCAGCAGCGGCACGCCCACCCGGCCGCCGCGCGGCACGCTGACCGCCCCGGCCGGGGTCACCGTCAGGCCCTTGGCCGCCGCCGGCACCTCGGTGTGCAGCTCGCCGCTGGTGCCCTCGGGACGGCCGGCCTCCACGGTGGCCTGGGTCCTGGCCGGCGCGGACGCGCCGGTGACCACGTCCACCGCCGGGTCGGCCAGGCCGAGCCGGGCCGCCGGGACGTCCGCGTACCAGGGGATCACCTGGTTGACGACCGGCGGGTCGCCGCCGGGCTTCCAGGTCAGCCGGAACGCGTCGGCCGGCTGCCCGCCGCCCGGCAGCTCGTTGTAACCGGGCTGGACGGTGCCGATGTCCGTCCAGGTGCCG
Organism: Kitasatospora sp. NPDC048194; assembly: GCF_043202455.1. Lineage (NCBI taxonomy): Bacteria > Bacillati > Actinomycetota > Actinomycetes > Kitasatosporales > Streptomycetaceae > Kitasatospora > Kitasatospora sp. NPDC048194. The sequence continues at coordinate 164,687 of NZ_JBIDAK010000007.1, read as the reverse complement.
TCCGAGCGGCGCACCGCGACGGTCGCGGTGGCGTGCACGTTCGGGTCGGTCAGCACGGTGAGCCGGTCCAGCGGGCGGGCGCTGCCCAGCTCCACGGTGAGCGGCTCGTCCTGCGCGGTCGGCGCCTTGGCCGCGCGGTACGCGGTGTCCGGGTTGCCGTCCAGCACGGCCGCGGCCGAGGAGCCGGGCAGTGCCTCGGGGCCGCCGGAGACACTGGCCGGGGCCTCGTCCGGGGCGGTGACGGTGAACTCGCGCACCGCGACGGCGGTCTTCTGGGCGGCGGTGGCCCGCAGCCGCACCGCCCGCACCACCGTGCCGGGCGGCAGCTGGGCGCTGACCGTCTTCTGGTTCTTCACCACGGCGAGCTGCTTCCAGCCGCCCTCGCCGGTGCTGTACTCCAGCACGCCGTCGCGGATGTAGTCGTCCACGGCGGTCCGCGCGTCGGGGCCGTCGCCCCAGCCGCCCATGAGCACGGTCACGCCGGTGACCGGCCGGCCGGCGCCGAGGTCCACGCCGACCGAGTCGCCGGGCTGCGGGGGAGCGGAGCTCCAGTAGAAGGTGTCGGCCTGGCCGTCGGTCATCAGCGCCGGCAGGTGGTCCTGCGCGGTGCCCATGCTGCTGGTCGCGGTGACCCCGCCGCCGACCACGCCGGACCAGTTGTCGGCGGCGCGCACCGCCCGCTCCAGGAACGGGTCGAGCACGCCGGCGCCGATGGTCGCCGGGGACTGCCCCAGCTGGGCGCGCAGCCCGTTGAGCCGCACCCGGGCCTTCCACGCCGCCGCGCCGTCGCCGCCCTTCTGGGCGAGCAACATGTCCAGCGCGGCCTGCCCGGCCAGCCCGTAGTCGCGCAGGGGGGCCAGCCAGGGGCCGGCCTCGGCGGCCAGCTGGGCGGTGGCCTGGGTGTCGGACAGGGTCTGCCGGGCGGTGGCCATCGCGGCGAAGGCGTCCCGCAGCGGGGCCGCCGCCTCTATCAGCCTGGCGAGGTCCGGGGTGGCGCCCGAGGTGGGCTCGGCGGCCGCCCAGAACCGCTCCAGCAGCGGCGCCAGGTAGCCGGACTCCTGCTTGGACAGCGGGGAGGAGGTGCTGTTGCCGGCCAGCGCGGTGACGGCGGCCAGCGCCGACCCGGCGGGCGTGGCGCCGCCGCCGGTCGGCCCGGCCAGCGAGCGCACCGCGGCCTGCCAGGAGTCCTCGGGCTTGTAGCCGGTGGGGTTCCAGGCGAAGTCGCCGGCCGTGGCCAGCGCTATCCGGGAGGCGACCGGCTGCTGCATCGCGCCGGTCAGCAGCACCGCCGAGCGGGTCGCGACCTCGGGCTCGCGGCCGGTGTAGGCGCCGAGGAACAGCCGGTCCGGGCTGGCGTCGTTGACCGGGTAGTTGTCCATGGTGAGCAGCGGGTGCCCGTACAGGCTGCCGGTGTCGGAGGTCTGGGCGCCGGTGACCTTCTCCGGGATCACCCCGCCGCCGCTCCAGGCCACCTGCACCCCGGCCGGCAGCGCCTCGGCCAGCGCCTTGCGGTACGGCGTGGCGCCCTGCTTGTACAGCTCGGTCGGTACGACGGACAGCGGTGCCAGGCCGGGGTTCGGGGCGATCAGCCGCTCCTGCACCTTCCTGACCAGCGCGGCCTGCGCCTTGGCGGCCGCGGCCGGGCCGCTGCCGTAGGCGTCGTGGTCGTCGTCGCAGTGCCACTCGTCGTAGCTGACGTCCAGGAACTGCAGCTGGAAGGCGGTGAAGCCGAGCTTGCGCAGCCCGTCCAGCTTGGCGACCAGCGCGTTGACGTCCTTGTCGGAGCTGAAGCACAGCGACTGCCCCGGGGAGATCGCGTAGCCGAGGGTGACGTGGTTCTGCCGGGCCCGGTCGCCGAGCTCGCGCAGCTCCGACTGCCGGGCGGCCGGGTAGGCGTCCCGCCAGCGGGACAGCCGGTACGGGTCGTCACCGGGCGCGTAGAGGTAGAAGTTCTGCTTGGAGCGGCCCAGGAAGTCGACCTGCTCCAGCCGCTGCTGCGCGGTCCACGGGGTGCCGTAGAAGGCCTCCGCCGTCCCGCGCACCGCCGCCCCGCTCGGCCAGTCCCGCAGCGCGACCCCGGGCAGCCCGAGCCCGGCCGCGCCCGGGCCCTGCCCCTGCTCGGCCGGTACGGCGGCGAGCAGTTGGCGCAGGCTCTGCGCGGCGTAGAAGGTGCCGGCCGGGTCCACGCCCGCCAGCACCACCGCGCCGTACGTCCCGCCGCCCTGGGCGGGCAGCTGACCCGCCGACAGCACGTAGCCGCCGGCCGGCATGCCCGCCGGCGAGGGCGCGGAGCCGTCCTTCGCGCCGGCCGCGGCCGCCAGCCGGCGCAGCGTCCGGTCCACCTCGCCCCCGGCGTCCTCGGCGGGGCCGCCGACGTACACCACCAGCGACCCGGCGGCCGGCGTCCCGCCGTCCGGCTGCGGAACCACGGAGGTGGCGCCGGCGACGGCCAGCACCTCGCGCACGGCGTCCACCGCACCCCGGTCCACCTTCGGCGCGGGCACCAGCGTCACCTCGGCGGGCACCGTCACCGCCTTGCCCGCCACGGTCTGCTCCTGCGGCCGGGGGAACACCTGCGGGTTCGTCACACTGCCCAGCGGCGTCTGCGGCGCGGTGCTCACCGCGTCCGGCCCGGGCGTCGCCGCGTACGCCGCCGAGGGCACCGGCCCGGCCAGCAGCCCGCCGACCACCGCCGCCGCCGCGACCCCGGCCGCGATCTGCATCGCCCGCCGCCCCGGCCGCCCCGTCGCACGCTCCGCCCGCACCGACGCCAACAGCGGCTCCGTCCCCTTCAGATCGGCGATCAGCCGGTCCGCGGTCCGCGGCGCCAACTGACGACACGTCCGCGCCGTCGCCCGCCGCGCACCCAACGCCGCCGGATGCTGCAGCACCTCCCGCAGCGCCGGGCTCCGCTCCAGCTGCTGCCGCAGCCGCCGCCCGGCCACAACGGACACACGGGCTTGCACAGGAGCCTCCTCAACAGGCCTGGACCACATCGCGAGCAAACCCCACCAGCTACCCAACCCGGTGTCAACGCCGCCGACGGCTATGCCCACTTTGCCCCCGTTCCTCCCCCGGTCGGCCCTGCTCCTGACACCACCTCGGGCCCGCCCCGCCGAATCGGCGGAACGGGCCCGAGGCGCTACGTCAGAACGCGGGCGTCGGAGGCCCGGACGTCACGACGGCGGTGTCACGAACGCGGGGGAGCGGGCAGCACGGCCGTCCGCAGGTTGGGGACGGACCACTGCTGGGAGGCGCCGTAGTGACAGTCCCACAGCTGCAGCCGGTTGCCGTTGGTCGCCTGCCAGCCCGGCAGGTCGAGGCAGCGGCCCGAGGCCGGGTGGTACAGCGCGTCGTTCGCGAGGGGGATCCACTTCTGCGCGGCGGTGCCGTCACAGGTGCGGTACTCCATCTGCGTCCCGTTGCCGGTACCGGCGCTCACCGGTGCCAGGCACCCGTTCATGACCCGGACGGTGCCGTCGTTGCCCAGGGAGAACTGCTGGGCGGAGCTCCCGTTGCAGTCCCAGAGCTGGACCGCGGTGCCGTTCGCGGCCGTGGCGCCGTTCAGGTCCACGCACTTGTTGCCGTCGACGTGCGAGCGGATGACACTGGCGGTGCTCGGCGCGGACGGCGCCACCGCGAAGGGGTAGACGGCGGTGCTGCTGATGCTCCCGTCGAAGCTGTCGGTCGGCTTGGACTGGTACTTGTACCGGCCCAGGACGAACGGCCCCGAGGACGGCGGGCTGGTGCTCGCCCGGTGGTGCCCGGTCGCGGCGAGGACACCGTCCACGTACAGCGACATCGCGCCGGTGTCGGCGTTGTAGGAGGCGGTCAGCCGCGTCCAGACGCCGGTCCGGAAGGTGGCACCGGCGTTCCTGGTGTCGGTGAAGTCGTACGACCAGGTGTCGTCGTCGCTGACCGACAGCGCGAAGGCCCAGAAGCCGTACGTCGCGTCGGCGTACAGGATGAAGTTGCTGCCGTGCACGGTGTCCTGGCTGGCGACGATGCCGCCCTTCGGGCCCGTCTTGGCCCAGGTGGACACGGTGAAGCTCTTACGGGTGTCGACCACCGGACGCGACATCGTGACGGTCGAGCCGGCCCCGGGGCTGAAGGCGCCCACGGTGGTGGCGCGTCCGTCCACGGTGTCCCCGACCCAGCTGACGCCCGAGGCCGTTCCGTCGGCCCTCTTCTGGCCGTCGGCGACGGTGTTGCTGCCGTTCGGAGCGGCCAGCCAGTTGCCGATCGGGTGGTTGAGGTTGCCGAGCGCGACCGGCTGCGTCTCCAGACCGGTCACCGTCGGGCCGCTGTTGACGTCGGGCGCCTTGGTGCCGATACCGGCCCAGGCGACCAGCTGGTTGTTGGTGTCGACGGCCCAGAGGTCCGGAACGCCGTCGCCGGTGACATCGCCGTTGGAGCCGACCTTCGGGTAGAGCTTCGCGTCGGCGCCGTTGGCCAGCCAGCCCTTGGTGGGGTCGGCGAACGCCGAGGCGTCGAAGGTGCCCTGGGTGCTGCCCTTGGCCAACTGGTAGGCGTGGATGGTGCCGTCCCACTTGGAGCGGCCCCAGACGGTTGGCAGGTTGGTGCCCTTGGTCGGGCCGGGGGTGATCAGGTCGTAGGAGTCCCAGGCCTGGCTCTGCGAGAGCAGGATGGCGGGCCCGTCGAGCTGCTTGACGTTGTACGACAGCCCGAGCCACAGCCGGCTGTGCTCGACGAAGAGCAGGGAGGAGCGTGGCAGACCGACGGTCGAGGTGCCCGGCCTGTCCGGCGTGTCGCCGAAGGGCGATCCGAACGCGGCGATCTGGGTGACGGCGGACCAGTCGGCGCCGTTGCCGTAGGCCGCGCAGTCGATCGGCGTGCTGTCGGGCAGGACGCACGTCCGGCTCTTGGTCAGCGTCGTCGCGGCCTGACCGTCGAGGTGCCCCGCGATGTCGTCGTTCGGATACAGGGAGAGGAACGGGTTGCCGGGGGCGTGGGCGACCAGGTCATCCACGTTCCGATCGCTGAAGGAGCCCCGGTGGGTGATCTGGGCCGTGCTCCAGTCCTGGTTGTCGGCCGCCCCGGGCGCCGAGGCCGGCCTGGTGTTCGGGGCCGCGTACGGGTCGGCGTTGGCGCCGACGAGGCGCAGCGAGCCGGTGCCGTCCGGCAGCAGGACGTCGCCCTTGCGGTCACCGTCGATGTCGCCCATCACCGGGTCGCCGGCGGCCGGGTTGCTGGGCACGAAGTAGGTGTAGGCGACCGGCTGCGACATGTTGCCGGCGTTGTCCTGCGTCTGCAGGTACAGGAAGTTGGTCCCCCAGTGCCAGGGGGTGTACTTCAGCTGGAAGCTGCCGTCGCCGTTCATCTTGACGACGTTGCCGCCGTCGTTGCAGCTCCACCCGGTGGCCGCGGCCTGGATCGGGTCGTTGGTCCAACGGGCGCAGGCCAGACCGGAGGAGCGGCCGCCGGTGGCCGGCGCCGGGTCGGTGCCGGTCAGGGTGAAGACGCCCTCCTGGCCGACGAGCTTGGGGTGACCGCCCAGGGTGCCGGACTCGGGGAAGTCCGTCGAGGTGATGCGGGCGGTCGGCGGGGTGCGGTCGATCCGCAGGAAGCACATCGCGGTGTTGTCGCTGTCGAGCGTGCCGTCGCCGGTGTGGGCGAACCAGCCGTACTGGTGACCGTCGATCAGGGAGCCGACGCTCAGGCTCCGGCGGCCGGAACTCGCGGCCCAGCCGGTCTCGTAGATCTTCGAGGAACCGTTGTCGTCGTCGTCCCAGATCTTGAAGATGGTCCAGAGCTGCTCACCGGTCGGCGACCAGGTGTCCGCGGCGACGTTGATGTCGGTGTTGATCCCGACCCACCCCGGGTTGTCCCAGGGGTTCGTGGTGCCGGGGGTCTGGCACTGGTTGTAGGCCGCGTCGCGGGCGAAGCCCGGCGTGGGGCTGGTGCCCGGACTGCCGACGTGCGGCGCGAAGTCGTACGTGACGACGATGTGCGGGTTGTTGGCGAACCGCTGGTGGTAGAGCTTGTTGGTCTCGTTGTCGGGGGCGAACATGAACGTCCAGCCGGCCCAGTGCTCGCGCGCCGCCTGGGCCATCTGACCGAGGACGTCGTAGTCGGTGCCGCCCGTCCCCTGGATCGTCCGCGTCCCGACCTTTCCGCAGTTCCACAGCTCGGGGCAGGGCTGGGCGTTCCAGCGGGTCCACTGGTTGATCGGGTTGCTGTTGCCGGAGCCGGTGGAGTAGAGGCCCATCGGTGTCGGGGTCGAGGGGCTCGAGGAGGCGGCGATGGTGGCGTACAGCGTCGCGCTCTGCACGGCCGAGTCCCAGAAGACGGAGTTCAGGCCGACCTGGAAGTACGCCCGCTCCTTGCCCTCCTTCTCGCAGCGGTTGTTCGTGTCGATGTAGCCGCAGTAGCCGGCTCCCGGCTTGTCCTGGCCGTACTGGGTGCCGTTGTACTCGGGGTTCTCGGGGTAGGCCGACTCCACCTGGGCCCAGGCCTGGGTGCCGTTGTCGACGCTGGGGTTCCAGCCCGGGTCGATGTACCAGGGACCGGTACCCTGCCCGAGGACCGACGCGTCCGGCACCAGGTCGATGCCGCCGCCGGTGACGGTCGTGGCGATCGGCGCCGTCTTCGCGTTGGGGCCGGGCGCCTTGCTGCTGGACTCTGGCGCGCTCGGAGTGCCGTCCGCCGCGGGCGCCGCCGCGACCTTGCTCAGTGCCCTCGGCTGGGCTGCCGCCGCAGGGGCGGCTGCGGTCGTGGTGGAGTCCCACATGACCGGCACCGGCGCGGTGAAACGGGCCTTGCCGGAGGCGTCCTCGGCCGTCAGGCTGCCGCTGGCGTCCGCCTTGACGGTCAGCCCGTCGGCGACGGTGTCGAGGTGGAGCTTCCTGACCTTGGGGTCGGCCGCGGCCCGGGCGGTGCGAACGATCAGGACCTGACGCCATCCACCGGCGGGGGTGGCGCTCAGCTCCAGGTCGACGTCGGGCAGGACTGACCGGTAGAGCGCGCTGCCGCCGTTGACTTCGGGCTTCGGCAACGTGAACGGCGCCTTGACCGACAGCTTCTTGCCGTCCGCCGTCACCATGGTGGCCAGCGGTCCGCTGCCGCCGCCGGAGAAGGTGAGCGCGGACGGCACGGCCGTGGGAGCGAGCGTGCCGTCCGGGTTGGCACGCAGCGTCGCGTCCACCGGGCGCCAACTGCCGTCGGCGTTCTTGACCCGCTCCGCCACCGGGGTGGAGTCGCTGGTCACCGTGCCGTCCGGGTTCGCCGTGGTCTGGCTGCTGCCCGTGGTCAGCGCGTCGACGACGACGGGCTTCCCGGTGCTCTTCGCCTTGGCCTGGGCCGCTCGGATTGCCGACACCTGCGCCGACCGGGGATCGGACTGGTCCTTGGCCGGAGCCGCCGGCGTAGCGGGCCAGGAGGGGTCGGCGGGGCCGTGGTTGCGGTCGGCCGGGGCCGCGGCGGCGGTGGTCGGAACGCCCAGCAGGCCCGCGCCGAGCGAGAGGACGGCCGTACAGGCGAGCGGAAGCAGCGCGGCACCGAATGTCCGGCTTCTGGTGTTCCGCTCGGGAGTCGGAGGAGATGGACGTTGTGGCCTCGGCATGAAGAACCCGTCGTCAATGGTGATGTGAGCAGAGATCAGGCGCACGCTGCCTGCACATTCGATTCGCTGTCAAAGCGTTTTGTCGACAACCTGTCCGAGTTGTCGGGAGTGGTGACACATTGCTCACGGAGTGACGTTCATCACTCAATGCGATTTTAATTTTTCCCTACCTTCGATAGGTCGTGTGCACCTAGGGTGCCGTGGGCCTGGGCTGGCGTGGTCGGCCCGTCAAGGCTCGGCAATCCGTGGGGGATTCAGGTGTCTCGTCGCTTCCGGCTGTTCAACCGCGCGCGCAGCTCGCGCCTGGCGACGGCGGCCGCCCTGGCCGTGTGCATGTCGGTGGTGACGCTTCCCTCGGTTCAAGCGGTCGCCAAGGCCGCCACCCCGCCCGAGGTGTGGGTGCCGCCGAACACACCGGTGCCGGAGTCGCATCCGGTGAAGGGCACGAGCAGCAAGACTCCCGGCCGAACGCCCGATCAGGGCAAGAAGTGGTCACCACCAGCCGACTCCGGTCCACCGTCAGGCAGAGCGACCGCGGTGGTCGGCGGCGCCGCCGTCGGCGCGAAGGCGGCCCTGGCAGCGGGCGCCGCCGACGCACCCCCGGCCGCCGTGCCCGCGAAGCCGGTCCAGGCCGGTTCGCTGCCGGTCTGGGTCGCGCCGCCGGCCGGTGCCAGGTCGGCCCCCAAGGCCGCGGCCGCAGCCCCGGCCGGCGACGGCCCGAGTTCCGCCGCCACCGTCCAGGTCGACCTGGCCGACCAGGGGCGGACCAGGGCCGCGGGCGTGAACGGCGCGCTGCTCGCCCTCACCGACACCGGTGAGGGCGGCCGGGCGGGTCGGGTCCAGGTCGGGATCGACATCCAGGCCTGGGCCAAGAACGCGGGTGCCGACTGGGGCTCCCGGGCCCGGATCGTGCAGCTGCCCGGCTGCGCGCTGACCACTCCCGGCGCCGCCGGCTGCACCACACGCACCCCGGTGCAGTCCGAGCGCGACGCCGCCACCGGGCGGCTGGTGGCCGAGGTCGAGATCCCCGAGGCCTCCGCCGCCAAGTCCTCCGCCGCCAAGTCCTCCGGCGCCACGTCCTTCTCGGCCGGGGCGTTCGAGAGCCCGGCGACGGCTTCCCCGACCGTGGCGCTCGCCGTCGAAGCGGATTCCAAGGGCAGCAGCGGTGACTTCACCGCCTCGCCGATCACCCCGTCCGCCTCCTGGCAGGCCGGCGCCAACGCGGGCAACTTCACCTACGGCTACACCGTCGAGCTGCCCTCCGCGCTGGCCGGTCCGGCTCCCGCCGTCTCCCTCGGCTACGACTCCTCCGCGGTGGACGGCAAGACCGCCTCCACCAACGCCCAGCCGTCCTGGATCGGTGAGGGCTGGGAGTGGCACCCGGGCTCCATCGTCCGCGGCTACAAGAGCTGCAAGGACGCGGGGATCGACAAGTCGGGCGACCAGTGCTGGGGCGGTGACCTCCTCCAACTGTCGCTCGCCGGTCACGCGGGCCAGCTGGTCAAGGACGACAAGTCCTGCGACTGGCACCTGCAGGGCGAGGACGGCACCAAGGTCGAGCGGCTGACCGGCCAGAACAACGGTGCGTGGAACGGGGAGGCCTGGCGGATCACCACCGTCGACGGCACCCAGTACTACTTCGGCGCCAACCACCTGCCCGGTGGCGACGGCACCGACCAGGCCAGCAACTCGGTCTCCACTCTCCCGGTCTACTGGCCCGGCGGTCAGGACCCGTGCCTGAAGAGCGGTTCCCCGGCCACCAACACCTGGAACCAGATGGGCTGGCAGTGGTCGCTGGACTACGTCGTCGACCCCCACCAGAACCTGATCACCTACCGGTACGACCAGGAGCAGAACTACTACGTCCAGGGCGGCGGCCAGAACAACGGCACCGGCCCGCGGGCCCAGTACCAGCGCGCCAGCTACCCGACCTGGGTCGGCTACGGCCAGCGCCTGCCCGACCAGATCGCCGCCAAGGGCAAGGCCAATCCGGCCGCGCAGGTGTGGTTCCGAACCGCCGAGCGCTGCCTGCCGGACAGCACCTTCACCTGTGACCCGTCGCAGCGGAACAAGGCCAACGCCAAGCGCTGGCCGGACACCCCGGTCGACCAGAACTGCGACGCCACCGGCGACTGCACCGTCTACTCGCCCACCTTCTGGACCACCAAGCGCCTCACGAAGATCGACACCGAGGTCTGGACGGGCTCCTCGTACCGCCCGGTCGACTCCTTCGCCCTCAACCAGTCCTTCCAGGACCCTGGCGACGGCACCTCCCCGTCGCTGTGGCTGGACTCGGTCCAGCACACCGGCACCAACAACCGCACTCCGATCACACTGCCGGCGGTCTACTTCCAGCCGCTGCAGATCGCCAACCGCGTCAAGGGCCCGATCGTGCGCCCGGACGGTTCGACGGCGTCGATCGAGCCGTACAACCGCCCCCGCATCCAGAAGATCACCACCGAGACCGGTGGTGTGATCAACGTCGTGTACCGGCCTGCCGAGTGCTCGCGCGAAGCCGGCGGGACGATGCCGGCGTCCGAGGACGGCAACACGATGGCCTGCATGCCGGTCAAGTGGTACCTGCCCGGGCAGAGTGCGCCGGACCCGGTCAACGACTGGTTCAACAAGATCATCGTGCAGTCGGTGACCCAGGAGGACTCGGTCGCCGGCGGCAGCCCCGCAGTCGTCACCGACTACGTCTACGGCGGCGGCGCGGCCTGGCACCGCAACGACTCCGAGATGGCCGACCCCAAGGCCCGCACCTGGGACCAGTTCCGCGGCTACGCGACGGTCACCACCCTCACCGGCAACGGCAGTGGCGTCGAGGCGCCGCGCACCAAGTCCGTCGCCACCTTCCTCCGCGGCATGGACGGCGACGTCCTCGCCAACGGAAGCACCCGCCAGGTGTCCGTGGCGGACGCCCACGGCGGCACCATCAAGGACGAGAACGTCCTGGCCGGGTTCATCCGCGACTCCTCCGAGTACAACGGAGAGAACGGTGAGCTGGTCTCCACCGCCGTCTCCGACCCGTGGGTGGGTCCGGTCACGGCCACCCGCAACCAGTCCGGCGGCATGCCGGCGATCACCGCCCGCGCCGTCAACGTCCTCAAGGTGACCAACCGGGACAAGCTGGCCAACGGCTGGCGCACCCGCGAGCGCTCGACCTCCTACGACTCGACCCCGTTCGCCCGTCCGCTGACCGTCTACGACAACGGCGACCTGGCCCACCCCGAGCAGCTGCTCTGCACCTCCTTCGAGTACGCCACCGGCCCCGGCGGTGTCCCGACGCAGCTGGCCTCGCGCACCCTGGTCCTCAAGGGCGCCTGCGGGCAGACCGCGACGAAGGACAACACCGTCGCGGACACCCGGGCGTACTTCGACGGCCTGCCCCTCGGCCAGGCCGGAGCCAAGGCCGAGCAGACCTCCACCGAGGTCCTGGAGCGCTACGACGCCAACGGACAGCCGGTCTACCGCGCCACCGCCCGCGCGAGCTTCGACGCGTACGGCCGAGTCATCAGCACCGTCGACCCGACCCGCACCGACGCCACCCACCCGACAGGCGCCGAGACCAAGACGGCGTACTCCCCGGCCACCGGCCAGCTGCCGACCCAGGTCACCCACACCAACCCCCTGGGCTGGCAGACCGTCAGCACCCTCGACGTCGGCCGCGGCTCGCCGCTCAAGATCAAGGACGAGAACGGCCGGATCAGCGAGCAGGACTTCGACGCCCTCGGTCGCGCGGTCGCGGCCTGGAGCCCGGGCAACGACCGGACCAAGAACCCGAACCGCCCGAACCGCAAGTTCTCCTACTCGGTGAACGGCACCAACGCGCCCTCGCAGGTGCTCAGCCAGGCCCTGATGGGCAGCCTGAAGCTTTACACGTCCACCTACACGATCTACGACGGCCTCGCCCGGGTACGCCAGACCCAGGCCACTCCGCCCTCGGGCGCCACCGGCCGCATGATCACCGATGCGCTGTTCGACTCCCAGGGCCGACAGACCAAGACCAGCGCCGCCTACTACAACGACCAGGCACAGCCCAGCGGTCAGCTCTTCCTCCCCAACGGAGGCGTGAACCCGGACAGCAAGATCCCGTCCCAGACCGTCCAGAAGTTCGACGGCATGGGACGGACCACCGACTCGATCTTCCAGTCGTTCGGTGTGGAGCAGTGGCGCACCCACACCGACTACGTCGGTGCCGACGAGGTCCGCACCACTCCGCCGGCCGGAGGCTTCGCCTCGGCGACCATCAAGGACGCCCGCGGGAACACCGTGGCGCTGCGCCAGTACAAGTCCAACACCCCCACCGGTGCGTACGACGAGACCACCTACGGCTACGCGCCGGACGGCAGGGAATCGTGGCGCAAGGACGCGGCCGGCAACACCTGGTCCTACGAGTACGACCTGCTCGGCCGCCCGGTGAAGACCACCGACCCGGATTCGGGCGTCGGAACGACGTCGTACGACGACACCAGGAACCTCGTCACCACCACGGACTCGCGCGGCAGGAGCGCGACCAGCGTCACCGACCTGCTCGGTCGCAATGTCGCGGCCTACGAGGGCACGGCGATCGACCCGGCCAAGCAGGTGGCGTCCTGGACGTACGACAGCCTCGCCCTGGGCAAGCCCACCTCCTCCACCCGGTACGTCGGCGGGGCGAGCGGAGCCGCGTACAAGTCGGAGGTCACCGGCTACGACATCGGTTACCGCGAGACCGGCGCCAAGACCACCATTCCCGCCGTGGAAGGCGCCCTCGCCGGCGTCTACCAGACCGACAACACCTATGACGAGGGCGGCCGCCTGATGTCCACGGTGCTTCCGGCGGTGGCCGGGATGCCCCGGGAGACACTGAGGTTCGCGCCGGACGACGTCGGCCAGTTCGGTGGCCTGTCAGGCGCCTTCGGCCTGGCGACGCCCAAGACCTACGTCGCCGACGTCCGTTACGACCCGTACGGCCGGCCGTACCGCACCACGGTGGGCGGCGCGGGCGTCCAGGTGGTCGCCACGATGATGATCGATGACGCCACCGGCCGGGTGACGCGTTCGATCCTGGACAAGCAGACCGCCGAGACCTCGCACGTCGACTCGGTCGACTACACCTACAACCCGCTCGGCCAGGTCACGTCGGCCCGCAACGCGCAGGACGGCCAGGTTGCCGACCTGCAGTGCTTCACCCACGACTACCTCGGGCGGCTCACCCAGGCCTGGACCGACTCCGGCACCCAGACCACCAGGCCGCAGCCGAGTGTCCCCGGTGTCGGTGCTTGCACCAACGCCGACGGACCGTCGGTGACCAGCGGCAAGCCGAGCATCGGCGGTCCGGCCCCGTACTGGCAGCAGTACGAGTACGACCTCATCGGCAATCGCACCAAGCTGGTCCAGAAGGACGTCAACGGGGACACGACCAAGGACGTCACCACCACCCAGAACTTCGGTACCGGCTCCAACACCCCGTCCTCCGACCCGAAGACGGGCGGTGGCACGGGTGGTCCGCACGCACTGATGAAGTCCACCCAGACCGGCCCGGCCGGCACCGCGGTGACCTCGTACACCTACGACGCCGCGGGGAACACCACCTCCATCACCGACACTCCCGGTACCAAGACGCTGACCTGGAACGCCCAGGGCAAGCTCGACCAGATCACCGGTACCGGCCAGAGCGGTGCCACCAGCTACCTGTACGACGTCTCGGGCAACCAGCTGATCCGCCGTGACCCGGGCAAGACCATGCTCAACCTGGGCGCGGACCAGATCACCCTGGACAGCGGCACAGGGGTGGTCACCGACGTCCGCAGCTACGGGGCCCCCAACGGCCTCTCCCTCACCCGCACGATGAGCAACGGCAACTCCACGCTCGTCTACCAGAGCGCGGACCCGCACGGCACCAACGGCGTCCAGCTCGACTCGGCAACCCTCAACCACACCCGTCGCCCCACCGACCCCTTCGGCAACGACCGCGGCACCCAGCCCGCGCAGGGCGTGTGGGCCGGCGACAAGGGCTTCGTCGGAGGCACCAAGGAGAAGGCCACCGGCTTCACCCTCCTCGGAGCCCGCGAGTACGACCCCAGGACCGGCCGCTTCATCAGCCCCGACCCCATCACCGACCCCGGCGACCCCCAGCAGTGGAACGCCTACGCCTACGCCAACAACAGCCCGATCAACAAGTCGGACGCCAACGGCCTGCGGCCCACCTGCGACACCCCGGCCGAATGCCAGGGCCTCGCGGACTCGAAGGACAACGGCCACGGCGAGTCCTTCGTCACCCCGGCGAGCTGGTCACCGCCCACCCTGGCCAACCTACCCAAGCCCACGCCCGAGGAGCAGGCCGCGGAGCGGCGGAAGGACGCCGCCGACAAGGTCGTCAACGAGGCGAAGCACAAGCGCGAAGAGCTCGTGCACAAGGTGGTCGACGTCGTCGGTGACCTGATCGGCTTCAACGACGCCCGGGACTGCTTCACCAAGGGCGACGTGATGGGCTGCATCAACACCGCCCTCAACGCGCTGCCCTGGGGCAAGATCTTCAAGGCCATCAAGGTCGGCATCCAGGCTCTCAAGATCTACAAGGAGATCAACAAGGCCTACGACGCCATCCGAGCCGGCGAACGCGCCGCCAAGGAAGCCGAAGCCGCCTACGTCACCGCCAAGACAGCCGCATCCGAGGCCCGAGCGGCCGAGGCAGCAGCAGCGAAGGCCGCGGAAGAGAAGGTCGCGAAGGAAACAGCAGGCGACGCAGCCGGAACAGAGAGCAAGGCAGTAGCCCAGGAAGCCGACGATTCCGCAGCCTCCAGCTGCGCGCTGCGCAACAGCTTCCCCACCGGCACCCAGGTCCTGATGGCGGACGGCACTCTCAAGCCCATCGAGGACATCCACGAGGGCGACGTCGTCATGGCGACCGACCCCCAGACCGGCGAGACCCGACCCGAGCCGGTGACCGCCACCATCACCACCCCCGACGACAAGGAGTTCACCGACCTCACCCTGACCGACGACGCCAGCCCCCGCGGCCCGCCTGCGGCCGACCAGGCGAAGATCACCTCTACCCAGCACCACCCCTACTGGAGCGAGACCCGCCAGCAGTGGGTCGACGCCGGCGATCTCACCCCCGGCGAACACCTCCGCCAGCCCGACGGCACCACCCTCACCATCCAGTCCGTCCGCACCTACCCCTACGCCGTCACCACCCACAACCTCACCGTCAACCTGCTCCACACGTACTATGTGATGGCTGGTGCCACGCCGGTCCTCGTGCACAACTGTCCTGGGACTGCCACTATTCACAAGTATGAGCTTGAGGACGGCCCGCATTACACCCTTGAAATCAGGACCGCAAGCGGAGAATCCTATAACACTCACGCAATGGACCCGGGTGGAATCCTGAAGCCGATGCCGCATACTTCCTCGTTCATTGGTGCTCATCGAGGATCCGTGGACATTGGTCTTCCGAATCCCGAGGCGGCAATCGCCTACGCCAAGAAGGCGTACCGAGGAAGTGCGGGACAGGGCCCGTATGATGCGCTGACAAATAACTGTCTGACCTACTGCAGTAGGGCTATTCAGGCTGGTGGTGGCGAGCCTCTGCCAGAAGGGCGAGGTATCGTTGCATGGCTGCGGGCTAACTTCGGCTAAGGAACAAGGAAGAGGAGTTGGTTTCATGAATGATCTCCCTTCGTTTACTGACATGATGATTGAACTGCTTTCGTGGCCGAAAGCGTGGGGATATCAGGTCAGGGAATTGGCTGGGAGGATCATCCTGGCGGATGCCCGCATATCGTGGTGGTATTCAGCTGTTGGGAGGATTTCCAGTGCGGGATCGTCAGAGGGCGATCTGGAGCTCCTGGACAGGTTCTTCGAGCAACATGAGGTACTGGATAAAGGGCTCAGCTCCTGCAAACGAGAAGAAATTTCAATGGACGAGCTCGTAGCCATGATGCGAGTTGTAGCTGCGAAGGTTGAATCTCTCTTGGAGGGCCTCCCTGATCGCCCCTGGCTGGATAGTGCATGATAAATAAAACCTTCTAGCCACAGCCATTTGTGGTGGCCTGCTGACTTGGATAGCGGGCCACCACGACTGTTTTAGGCATCCCTTGGCTGCGTCGGCATCTGGACCGACGTGGCCAAGCTCAAGGCCGTCGACCACCGCCTATAACCCGACCGTCGAACAGATCTACACGTACTATGTACTGGCTGGAAATACGCCAGTGCTGGTACACAATTGCAATGACCTGGTAGCGGATGATGGCCGATTCCCTGCCGCGCATGTCCTCGACGAGCATGTGAATATCGCTGACCAGCAGTTGGTTCAGATGGCTCAATCTTCGGGAGTTAAATCCCGGTTCGTCGATCTCCAGACGGCCCAACAGGTCGTGGACTACGGTATCGCTTCGAGCCGGAAGCGCATTGGCAACTGGCTGCGAGGCGGAGGAGTTGGTCCGCTTGAAATCAAGGGAAGCTTCGGCGCCAATAATCCAATTGGAGTAAGGGCGGACGCCAGCGGATCGATCGTGCCAACCGGGAATGGTTATACGATTGTCCTTCAGCGTGCCGCCGGACATCCGGGTGGATATTATGTGTCGACGGCATATCCCAGGTAGGAGGTCGCTGATGAGCGCCAGATTCCCCGAGGATGACTTTGGAGTCACCCACCTCGCCTCCCTGTTCCATCAGGATTGGAGGGCCCTAGGGAGCGCTCGGGATGTAGTGGTGAGCTATGTCGAAGAGATGCCAGCACCTTATGCTGAGGCATTGGCCGAAGATGCATGCAAGCTGGCGGGTAGCAGTGCTGGCAGTGCAGTGGCGACGCTCTGGGAGTGTGCAACCGGATCCAATCACCGACTCGATGCCGGCATGGCCTTGGCGTGGTTACGAGAAATCGCTACGATTTGCGAATCTCGCCTTAATTGGCTCGGATGGCCAGCGTCATCCCCGATCGGCGAGAGTCCGTATGGCGAGCTCCGGGAGAGGGTCGTTGAGATAATTGACCAAATTGGCCCCGGGCTAGCCGAGGCGATCGAGAGGAATTCCTGGAAGGGGATTCCGGAAGTCGTAACGTCGCTGAGATTCTGCGCCGTCGATGTTTCCCCTGAACTCGCCTTTAGGATCCTCCTGAGAGTGCTGATAGAGTACTCCTGCAATATCGACCAGGATCGGTATGAAGAGTTCGTCGAACTAGGGCAAGAATTCTCCTATGGCGAATTTGTAGTATCTCGGGCTGAATTTCTCGTTTCGTGATTGATCAATCCGAGCACCATGCCCTAGACTAGTTCTCTGCCGCCCAGCCTGAAAGTTGTTCCTGTAAATCAAGAAGCCGCCACCGAAGTAGTTTCGATGGCGGCTTCTTGGGTTCCTGACGGCAACGCCAGCGGACGGGTTTTGCACTTGGCGGGTCATCAGGCTCCTCGGGGCCTCGAAGCGCCCTGCCGAGGGTGTCGATGGCTTGGCGCTGGAGGCGGAGTCGGACGTGGGCGTAGCGAGTTGCCGAGAGCGGAGCAGGTCGTAGACGGCGGAGCGGCCGAGTTGGAGGCGGCCCATCACCTTGGGCGCCGTCAGCAGGTCTTCGTTCCGGAGCTGCACTGGGCGCGCGATGTGGTGATCAGCAGCCGCCTTACGCGGTGAACTGCGTTCCAATTCTCGGCGGTGCCGGATGGCGGCGACGAGGAGTTCCGCGCCGGCGTCGCCCCCGAGCCGTGGCAGGCCCAGGGCCGATCACTTCCTTGCGAAGCGCCGCGCTGGCGCCGCGGTGGAGCTTGCGGCGTTCGCCCGCGGCCACGGTGTCGGAGTGGAGCTCCACCGCTTCGACACTCCCAGGCGTGAGGCCCGGGTGTCACGGGGGCTCAGGCAACGTGTCGCGCAGCGTCATCGGCCCGTCACCCGGGTAGGACTGTGGCTGTCCTACCCGGGTGTTGCCGAGACATCGCAGGAGCCGCGAGTGGCCGCGTACCACGACAGTGACGGAGCCGAGCAGGTACCAGCGCAGGACGCGCCGCCGCCGCCGGCGGAGCTGGTGGCGCTGGCGCAGGCGCACGGGGTGGACACCCGTCATCCCGGGGCGGGCGGGCAGGCGGTGGGGGCGCGGACGCTGGTCGCGGTGCTGGGGGCGCTGGGGGTGGCGGCGGGGACGCCGGAGGAGGTGCGGGAGGCGCTGGAGCGTCACCGGGCCGAGCAGCGGGCGGGGTTGCTGCCGCCGTGCGTGGTGGTGCGGCAGGGGCGGCGGACGGCGCTGGACGTGCCGGCCGACGTCCTGCTGCGGGTGGAGCTGGAGGGCGGCGGCAGTTGGGAGCTGCCGCGCGGCCACTCGCACTGGCTGCCTGCGGACCTGCCGCTCGGGCGGCACGTGCTCACGGCGCGCACCGACGGCCGGACGGCCACGGCGCCGCTGATCGTCGCGCCCGAGCGGCTGCCCCAACTCCCCGGCCGCAGCTGGGGTTTCCTGGCCCAGCTGTACTCCGTGCTGTCGGACCGCTCCTGGGGCATGGGCGACCTGGGGGACCTCGCCGAACTCGCCGAGTGGGCGGGCGCGGACCTCGGCGCTGGGTACGTGCAGATCAACCCGCTGCACCAGGCGCTGCCCGGCGCCCCGGGCGTCCCCACCGACCCGTCCCCGTACCGTCCGTCCTCCCGCCGCTTCGCGGACCCGGTGCACCTGCGGATCGAGGCCGTCCCCGAGTACGCCTACCTGGCACCGGAGCAGCGACAGCGGGCCGACGACCTCACCCGCCGCGCCGCCCGGCTGCGCGAGGAGGTGCTCGGCCACGACGGCCTGATCGACCGGGACGCCGTCTGGGCGCTCAAGCGCGAGGCCCTGGAGCTGCTGCACGAGGTGCCGCGCGGCCCGGGTCGGCAGGCCGCCTACGAGGCGTACCAGCGGCGCGAGGGCGAGTGGCTGCGCCGGCACGCGCTGTGGAACGCCCTGGCCGAGGTGCACGGCCCGGACTGGCACCACTGGCCGAAGGGGCTGCGTCACCCGGACGGCCCGCACGTCGAGCAGGCGGCGAAGGAGCTCCAGGAGGCGGTCGAGTTCCATCGCTGGCTGGCCTGGCAGGTCGACCAGCAGCTCGCCGCCGCCCAGCGCAGTGCCCGCGAGGCGGGCATGCCGGTCGGCCTGATCCACGATCTGGCCGTCGGCGTCCACCCCGACGGCGCGGACGCCTGGGCGCTCCAGGACGTGCTGGCCGGCGGGATCTCGGTGGGCGCCCCGCCGGACGCCTTCAACGCCCACGGCCAGGACTGGGGCCTGCCGCCCTGGCGCCCGGACGCGCTGGCCCGGGCGGGCTACGCCCCGTACGCGGAGCTGCTGCGGGCGACGACCCGGCACGCGGGCGCCCTGCGCATCGACCACGTGATGGGCCTGTTCCGCCTCTGGTGGGTCCCGGCCGGCCACCCGCCCACCGAGGGCGCCTACGTGCGCTACGACGCCGAGGCGATGCTCGGGGTGCTGGCCCTGGAGGCGCACCGGGCGGGGACGGCGGTGATCGGCGAGGACCTGGGGACGGTCGAGCCGGGGGTGCGGGAGGAGCTGGCGGCGCGCGGCATCCTCGGCACCTCGGTGCTCTGGTTCGAGCGGGACTGGCACTCCGGCGGCGGCATCCTGCCCCCGGACCGCTGGCGGGCGGCCTGCCTGGCCACCCTCACCACCCACGACCTGCCGAGCACGGCGGCCCGGCTCTCCGGCGAGCACGTCGAGCTGCGGCACCGGCTCGGCCTGCTGGCCCGGCCGCTGGGGGAGGAGCAGGAGGCGGCGGCGAGCGAGCTGGCGGACTGGCGGGCCGAGCTGGCCCGGCTGGGGCTGCTCCCCGGGGGCGAGCCGCTGTCGATGCCGGTGCTGTACCGCTTCCTGCGGGCGACCCCGGCCGAGCTGGTCGGGGTGTGGCTGGGGGACCTGGTCGGCGACCCGCGTCCGCAGAACCTCCCCGGCACCTGGGACCAGTACCCGAACTGGCGCCTGCCGGTCGCCGACGGCTCGGGGGCCCCGGTCACCCTCGACCGGCTGGCCGCCGTCCCAGCCGCCCGGCTGCTGGCCCAGCTCCTCGCCCTGCCCGCCGCCACCCCGGCGCCCACCCCGGCGCCCACCCCGGCGCCCACCCCTGCTCCCACCCCGGCCGATCCCGTGCGAGGGCCCGGAGGAGCCCCGGGAACCGGAAGGCCGACCCCGACGCGCGCCCTGCCATAAGCGGCGGGTAAGTTGGAAACGTGGACAAGAGGAACGCTTTGCGAGCCGGCGCGGTCTCCGCAACGGTCACGCTGATGATGCTGCTGTCGTCGCCCGCCATGGCCTTCACCCGGGACGACGGCGATGACCCCGGTTCCGGCCTGAGCGTCGGCCAGACCCTCGGCCTGTACGTGTTCCTCCCGCTCGTGGCCTTCGCGGTGATCGCCGGTCTGGCCGGCCTGCCGTACGGCAAGGGCAAGAAGAAGTAGCCCGCCGCGCGCGAAACGTCCACCAGGACCCGCGCGCGACCGCAGGCCCGGTAGGACGCGCTGGCCCGGCAGGACCCGAGCGGTTCGCACGACCCGCATGACCGCGCCAGCCGCGTGCCACCCGTACGACCGCGCCACCCGCACGACCCGCACGACCCCGAAGGGGCGCCGGACGAGTGAATCCCGTCCGGCGCCCCTTCGCGTTCTCCCGGTGCCCCCCTCGGGCTTTCCGGACGCCCGGTCAGCGGCCGCCGGCCGCCCGGTCCACCGCCTGGGCCTTGAGCGCGCGCTCCACCCCGGCCCGCGCCTCGACCACCTGGCGCCGCAGCGCCGGGGCCGGCTCGGCCTCGGCCAGCCAGGCGTCGGTGGCGGCGAGCGTCGCCTCGGACACCTGGAGCGCCGGGTAGAGCCCGACGATGATCTGCTGCGAGATCTCGTGGCTGCGGGTCTCCCAGACGCCCTTGACGGCGGCGAAGTACTTCGCCGCGTACGGCGCCAGCAGCTCCCGCTGGTCGGACTGCTGGAAGCCGGCGATCACGGCCTCCTGGACGTAGTTGGTGAGCTTGTCCGACTCCACCACCGCCGCCCAGGCCTCCGCCTTGGCCTCGGCGGTCGGCCGGGCG
The DNA here is from genome assembly GCF_043202455.1 of Kitasatospora sp. NPDC048194. NCBI lineage: Bacteria > Bacillati > Actinomycetota > Actinomycetes > Kitasatosporales > Streptomycetaceae > Kitasatospora > Kitasatospora sp. NPDC048194. Next base: position 144,068 of record NZ_JBIDAK010000007.1, on the reverse strand, counting down.
GCGCGGCAGGTGGCCGCGTGCTCCTGGCCGGCCGCGGTGTTGTCCCGCTCTAGCTCGGCGGCGACGGCGGCCTCGTCCGCCCGGCCGGTGGCCGAGAGCCGGGTCAGCAGGGTCCAGCGCAGCTCGGTGTCCACCGCCAGGCCCTTGATCTCCACGGAGCCGTCCAGCAGCCCGGCGAGCAGCGCGAGCTGACCGTCGGTGCGGGCCACGGACGCGAGGGCGCGGGCCCAGGCCAGCTGGTGGTCGCTGCCGGGCTCCGCGGCGCGCAGGTGCTCCTCGGCGGCGGCGGCCCAGCGGGTGAGGCCCTCCTCGCGCCAGTCCGGGTCGGCGTAGGCGTCCAGGGCGAGCTTGACCTGGCGCTGGACGGACTGCACCACGCCGATGTCGCTCTCCCGCCCGATGCCGGACAGCGCCAGTGACAGGTAGTCGCGGGCGGCCAGTTCGCCGTCGCGGGTCATGTCCCAGGCGGAGGCCCAGCACAGCGCGCGCGGCAGCGACTCGGCGAAGCCGCCCAGGTGCTCGGTGACGACGGCCATCGAGTCCTCGTCCAGCCGGATCTTGGCGTACGAGAGGTCGTCGTCGTTGAGCAGCACGACGGCCGGCCGGTGCCGCCCGACCAGCTCCGGGACCTCGGTGCGCGGGCCGTCGACGTCCAGCTCGATCCGGTCGGTGCGCACCAGGGCGCCGTCCGCCAGCTCGTACAGGCCGATGGCGATCCGGTGCGGCCGCAGCACGGCCTCGCCCTTGGCGCCGGCCGGCAGCGCGGGCGCCTCCTGCAGCACGGCGAACGACTCGATCTCACCGTCCGTGTTCAGCACGATGGAAGGCCGCAGCACGTTGATGCCGGCGGTCTCCAGCCAGGACTTGGACCAGGCCTTGAGGTCGCGCCCGCTGGCCTCCTCCAGCGCCCCGAGCAGGTCGCCCAGCCGCGTGTTGCCCCAGGCGTGGCGCTTGAAGTACGCCTGCACGCCCTGGAAGAAGGCGTCCTGGCCGACGTACGCCACCAGCTGCTTGAGCACCGAGGCGCCCTTGGCGTAGGTGATGCCGTCGAAGTTGACCTGGACGTCCTCCAGGTCGTTGATGTCCGCCATGATCGGGTGGGTGGACGGCAGTTGGTCCTGCCGGTAGGCCCAGGTCTTCATCTGGTTGGCGAACGTGGTCCAGGACTGCGGCCACCGGGAGCCGGGCGCCTCGGCCTGGCAGACCGCCTCGGCGAAGGTCGCGAAGGACTCGTTCAGCCAGAGGTCGTTCCACCACTCCATGGTGACGAGGTCGCCGAACCACATGTGCGCCAGCTCGTGCAGGATCGTCGCGGCGCGCGCCTCGTACGCGGCGTCGGTGACCTTGGAGCGGAACACGTACTGGTCACGGAAGGTGACGGCGCCCGCGTTCTCCATCGCGCCGGCGTTGAACTCCGGGACGAAGAGCTGGTCGTACTTGGCGAAGGGGTACGGGTAGTCGAACTTCTCCTGGAAGTAGTCGAATCCCTGCTTGGTGACCTCGAAGATCGCCTCGGCGTCCAGGAACTCGCGCAGCGACGGCCGGCAGTAGACGCCGAGCGGCACGCGCTGCTCGCCGTTCTCGTAGGTGTCGAAGACGCCGACGTACGGACCGGCGATGAGCGCGGTGATGTAGGTGGAGATCCGGCCGGTGGGCTCGAACTTCCAGACCTGGGTGTCTCCTTCGCCGACCGGCTCCGGGGTCGGCGAGTTGGAGACCACGACCCAGCCCCGGGGGGCCGTCACGGTGAAGGCGAAGGAGGCCTTCAGGTCGGGCTGTTCGAAGTTGGCGAAGACCCGGCGGGCGTCCGGCACCTCGAACTGGGTGTACAGGTAGGTCTCCCCGTCGACCGGGTCGACGAACAGGTGCAGGCCCTCGCCGGTGTTGGTGTAGGCGCAGTCGGCGACGACGCGCAGCTCGTTCTCGGCGGCCAGGTTCGGCAGCGGGATGCGGCTGTCGGCGAAGGTGCTCGGGTCGAGCGGGGCGCCGTTGAGGGTGATCTCCTCGACGCTCGGGGCGACGAGGTCGATGAAGGTGTCCGCGCCGGGCGTGGTGGCGGTGAACCGGACCACCGTGGTGGACCGGAAGGTGCCACCCTCGCGGGGCGAGCTGAGGTCGAGCTCGATGTCGTACGCGTCCACCCGGAGGAGGTCGGCCCGGGTGCGGGCCTCCTCGCGGGTCAGATTGGTGCCGGGCACTCGCTGCACTCCTTTGTCAGGCTGTTGGACGGAATCCTCGCATGCCCAACGTCCGGACCGGCCCGAAAATCACAGGCGGGGCGGGCCCGGAGCGGAGGGCTGTCCGCGACAGTCCCTCAGCCCGTGCCCGCCCCGCCCGGCGGATGCCCGCGTCCCGGGGTCAGACCCCGGAACCCGCGATCCGTGTCACCGTTCTCCGACCGGCGCCCGCCGTTCCGCGACCGGCGCTCGACGTTCCGCGACCGGCGCTCGCCGTTCCGCGACCGGCGCCCGCCGTTCCGCGACCGGCGCCCGCCGTTCCGCGACCGGCGCTCGCCGTACCGCGACCGGCGTCACCGCCCGCGACCGGCGCCACCGTCACTTCGACCACTTCGTCATCGGCGTCGAGTAGCTGCTCGAGCGGCGGTAGGCGATGACCGCGCTGTTGTCGTCGGTGACGAAGTACTCGGCGCTGCCCATCCCGATGTCCATGCCGTCCGGCATCGCCATGGTGCCGATGTCACTCATCGAACCGTCGCTCGGCGACAGCGTCACCAGCTTGGCCGGCTTGTCGTAGCCCTGGCCGACGATCGCCCGGACCTTGCCGTCCTTGGTGGCGCCGGAGACCAGCCGCATGTCGTCGCTGCTGGACTGGGCGGAGGTGGACCACAGGCGCTTGCCGGTGTTCAGGTCGTACGCGTTGATGCCCGACTTGCTGCCGCTGATCTGCACGTACATCGTGCTGCCGATGACCACGTTCTGGGTGACGGCGTCGGACTGGCCCGACAGCCGCAGGCTGTCCGAGCCGGCCTCCTTGGTCGACATCTGGTTGCCCGGCTTGTTGTCCTTGTCGAACGGCAGGATGTAGTCGCCGTTCGGGCCGCTGGTCATCAGGACCACCAGGGGGTTGCTGCTGATCACCTTGTCGACGCGCTCGATGCTGCCGGTGAGCGTGATCGGCTGGCTGGTGGGCTGCCCGGTCTCGGCGTTGACGATCTGCAGCACGGACTTCGGGCTGACGTCGTAGCAGCGGTCGGTGATCGCGATCTGCGAGCCGGCCGTGGCGCCGTACACGCTGCAGTCCTTGCCGCGGCCCTTGAACTGCCAGACGGGCTGGCCGTTGTCGATGTTCAGGCCGCCGACCGGGCCGACGGCGACCACCTTGTCGGTGACGCTGAGGGTCGGCGAGGACAGCCGGTCCGCGGTGGCCTTGACGGTCCAGAGCAGCTTGCCCTGGGAGATGTCGACGGCGCCGATGGTGGAGCAGTCGTAGTCACCGGTGTTGAAGGAGACCGCGACGATGTTCTTGGAGTTGTGCGAGTAGGAGGCGGTGCACAGCTCCTTGGAGCCGGAGGGCACCGGGATGTTCCAGGCCTCCTTGCCGTCCGCCAGGTTGTAGGCGCGGATGCCGGTGCCGTCCGCGCGCACGGCCGTCTGGCCGGCGCCCCAGGCGCCGAGCAGCTGCGAGGAGTCCGAGTTCTGCGGCTTGGCGGCGTCCCAGGCGACCTTGTACGTCGCCTTCGACGGGTTGGTGGTGGATCCCCCGTCGCTGCCGCTGGTGGTGCCGTTCGTGGTCACGGCCGTGGTGCCGCCGTTGTCGGCCACCGGGCCGGGCTTGGGGTTCCCCTTGAGCAGGACGACCAGCGCGATGACGATGGCGACCACCAGGACACCGCCGATGACGCCGCCCCACACCATCACCGGGTTGCGGCGCGCGGGCGCGACGGGCACCGGCGCACCCGGGTAGCTGTAGCCGGGCTGCTGGTAGTTGTACCCGCCGGCGTTGTAGTCGGGGGTGGGGTAGCCGCCGCCGGGCACCGGGTCGTACGGGCCGACCGGCGCGCCGCCCGGAGGCGGCGGCGGTGCCTGCGCGGGGAGGGCGGCCGCGGTCGGCGCGTACGGCACGTAGTCGACGCCCCCCGGAGGCTGCGCGGGCGGTGCCGGCGGCTGGGCCGGCGCGGGCGGTGCGCCCTGGCCCGGAATCGCCGAGCCGTCGAGCTGCGTCATCTGGTCCGCGACGGCGGCCGGATCGACTCCGCCGCCTGCCGGGCGCCCGAACGAGACGCCGCGGTTCTCCTGCGGGCCACTGCCCGGCGCTTCGCCCGCGCCCGGCGTAGGGTGATCCCCTGCCATCTGATTCCCCGTCATGTCTGGAAGCGTCCCCCTGTCGGTACCATCCGCGGTCCGGTGGGACGGGTGAGATTCGGCACCATGCTAGTGGTGGGTCGTTTTCGGCCGTCGCCAGGACCGCGGAACCCCGCCCCGACAGGCCCTGACCGCGCAACACTTTCACCGCCCACCCACGCCACCCCCACGCACCCGCGCCCGGCACCGGCAGGACGCCACCGGCAGGACGCTGCCGGGAGCCGCCGGGACGCCGCCGCCGGGACGCCACCCCCCGGACGCACCTCCGGCGCTCCACCCTCGACCCACCGCCCCGGCACCTCGCGCCCCCCGGTCGGCCGCGTCCCCACCCCCCCCGGAGAGCCGCCTTCCCGAGAGCCCACCCCCACACCGGCACGTCCCGCGCCGTACCCTTCAGGAGTTGAAGGGGACACCCGGCGGAGGGATCCCCACCCTGGGAGGGTGGATCATGTCGACGGACACACCGGGCTCGCAGTCGTCGCTGCACCGGGCGAACCTGGAGCGGGTGCTCCGGGCGGTGCGGATGGCCGGTTCGCTCACCCAGGCCGAGATCGCCCGGGGTACCGGCCTGTCCGCGGCCACCGTCTCCAACATCGTGCGGGAACTGAAGGAGAGCGGCACCGTCGTGGTCGCCGACACCTCCTCCGGCGGCCGCCGCGCCCGCAGCGTCTCGCTCAGCGGCGACGCCGGCATCGTCGTCGGCATCGACTTCGGCCACACCCACCTGAGGGTCGCGGTCGGCAACCTGGCGCACCGGGTGCTGGCCGAGGAGAGCGCCCCGATCGACGTGGACGTCTCCGCCGCGCAGGGCTTCGACCGGGCCGAGGCGATGGTCGACCGGCTGCTGGAGCAGGCCGGCTTCCGCCCGGAGAAGGTGATCGGCGTCGGCCTCGGGGTGCCCGGTCCGATCGACGTGGAGACCGGTGCGCTCGGCTCGACCGCGATCCTGCCCGGCTGGACGGGCATCGCCCCGGGCCGGGAGCTGGCGGAGCGCCTCGGCATGCCGGTGCACGTGGACAACGACGCCAACCTGGGCGCGCTCGGCGAACTGGTCTGGGGTGCCGGCCGGGGGCTGAGCGACCTCGCCTACATCAAGATCGCCAGCGGTGTCGGCGCCGGGCTGGTGGTCAACGGCCAGATCTACCGCGGCCCGGGCGGCACCGCGGGTGAGATCGGGCACATCACCCTGGACGAGGCGGGCCCGGTCTGCCGCTGCGGCAACCGCGGCTGCCTGGAGACCTTCGTCGGCTCCCGCTACCTGCTCTCGCTGCTCAGCCCGACCCTCGGTCCGGACCTCAGCCTGCCCCGGCTGGTCGAGCTGGCCCAGCAGGGGGACCTGGGCTGCCGCCGGGTGATCGCCGACGCCGGCCGGCAGATCGGTACGGGCGTGGCGACCCTGTGCAACCTGCTCAACCCCCGCCGGGTGATCCTCGGCGGCGACCTCGCCGAGGCCGGTGAGCTGGTGCTCGCCCCCATCCGGGACTCGGTCGCCCGCTACGCCATCCCCAGTGCCGCCCGCCAGCTGTCGGTCGTCCCCGGCACCCTCGGCGGCCGGGCCGAGGTGCTCGGGGCGCTGGCCCTGGTGATGAGCGAGATGGGGGAGTCGGGCGCCCTCGGCCGCCACTGAAGACGTCACCGAGGACGTCACCGAGCAGACCGGCCACGACGTGACCGACGACGCCACCGAGCACACCGGCCAGGACGTGACCGACGACGTCACCGGGCACGTCGGCCAGGACGTCACCGGGGACACCGCCGGGAGGCCGCGAACGCCGCCCGAGAACACCCATCCGTCAACACCGCATTGACCACCGCCCCCGGCCCGACCTCCCGGAATGGCGGTAACCGCTCGGTGGCACCGGGCGCGCCGCTCGGTGTCCGTCAAGCGGACATTAGACTCGACCGGTCGGCACCGGCCGCGACCGCCGGCCTGCCGCCGGACCGGGCAGCGACGCCCGTCGGACCGCACGCGGTCCGTGAACACTGAACGAGGAGGAACGGGTGGCCCTGCTGACCCGCATTCGGGGACCGCGCGATCTCGACCGGCTCACGCCCGGACAGCTGGCCGCACTGGCCCAGGAGATCCGGACCTTCCTGGTGACCGAGGTCTCCAAGACGGGCGGCCACCTCGGCCCCAACCTCGGCGTGGTGGAGCTCACCATCGCCCTGCACCGGGTGTTCGACTCGCCGCGCGACCGCATCCTCTTCGACACCGGCCACCAGAGCTACGTCCACAAGCTGCTCACCGGCCGCCAGGACTTCTCCCGGCTGCGGATGAAGGGCGGCCTGTCCGGCTACCCGTCCCGCGCCGAGTCCGAGCACGACGTGATCGAGAACTCGCACGCCTCCACCGTGCTCTCGTACGCCGACGGCCTGGCGAAGGCCAACCAGCTCCAGGGCAAGAACGACCCGGTGGTCGCCGTCATCGGCGACGGCGCGCTGACCGGCGGCATGGCCTGGGAGGCGATCAACAACATCGCCGATGCCAAGGACCGCCCCGTCGTCATCGTCGTCAACGACAACGAGCGCTCCTACTCGCCGACCATCGGCGGCATGGCCAACCACCTCGCCACCCTGCGCACCACCCAGGGCTACGAGCGCTTCCTGTCCTGGGGCAAGGACGCGCTGCAGCGCACCCCAGTGGTCGGCCAGCAGCTGTTCGAGACGCTGCACGGCGCCAAGAAGGGCCTCAAGGACTTCATCGCCCCGCAGGGCATGTTCGAGGACCTCGGCCTCAAGTACATCGGCCCGATCGACGGCCACGACCTGACCGCCCTGGAGTCGGCGCTGACGAAGGCGCGCGGCTTCGGCGGGCCGGTGATCGTGCACTGCCTCACCGAGAAGGGCCGCGGCTACCACGCCGCCGAGAACAACGACGAGGACCGCTTCCACGCGGTGGGCGTGATCCACCCGGAGACCGGCCTGCCGATCAAGAGCGCCGGCAAGGACTGGACCTCGGTCTTCGCCGAGGAGATGGTCGCGCTCGGCCGCGAGCGCCAGGACCTCGTCGGTATCACCGCCGCGATGCTCCACCCGGTCGGCCTGGCCCCCTTCGCCGAGGCCTTCCCGGACCGGATCTTCGACGTCGGCATCGCCGAGCAGCACGCCGTCACCAGCGCCGCCGGCCTGGCGACCAACGGCCTGCACCCGGTGGTCGCGGTCTACGCGACCTTCCTCAACCGGGCCTTCGACCAGGTCCTGATGGACGTCGCCCTGCACAAGCTGGGCGTCACCTTCGTGCTCGACCGGGCAGGGGTCACCGGGGCGGACGGCGCCTCGCACAACGGCATGTGGGACATGTCGATCCTCCAGGTCGTCCCGACGCTGCGGCTGGCCGCCCCGCGCGACGCCGACCAGCTGCGCGCCCAACTGCGCGAGGCCGTCCAGGTCGAGGACGCCCCCACCGTCGTCCGCTACTCCAAGGGCACGGTCGGCCCGGCCGTCCCGGCGGTCGGCAGGGTCGGCGGCATGGACGTGCTGCGCGCCGCCGCGGAGCCGAGCGGCGCGCACCGCGCCGACGTGCTGATCGTCTCGGTCGGTGCGATGGCCGCGACGAGCCTCGAGGTCGCCGACCTGCTGGCCGCCCAGGGCATCACCGCGACCGTGGTGGACCCGCGCTGGGTCAAGCCGGTCGACCCGGCCCTGCCGGGCCTGGCCGCCGAGCACCGGGTGGTCGTCACGATCGAGGACAACGGCCGGACCGGCGGTGTCGGCGCCGCCGTGGCGCAGGCGCTGCGGGACGCGGACGTGGACCTCCCGGTGCGCGACTTCGGCATCCCGCAGGAGTTCCTGGACCACGCCAGCCGGGACGAGATCCTCGCCGAGATCGGCCTGAACGCCCCGGACATCGCGACCAGGGTGACCGCCCTGGTGGCGAAGCTGGACGCGGCGCCGGTCGAGGCCTGAGCCGCCGGCCCCGCGGAACGGGCCCGAGTCGTCCTGGCAGCCTCGGCCGCTTCGGCAGCCGTGGCCGCCTTGGCCGCTTCCGCAGCCCTGCTGCGCCGGCCGGCCAGGCCGAGCTAGCCCGTTCCGCTGACGACCGGTTGTCGTAACTTCGTAACAGTTCATCACGGTACGAGCCGACAATCGCACTGAATGGCGGGACCGGCGCCACCGGCGCCGATCCCGCCCGGTAGGTTGTCAACGTGCCCACCCCCACCCGCCTCCGCCCCGTCGGACTGGCCGAGCGCCTGCCCGAGCGCGCCCGTACCCACCTGCGCCAGGGGTACTGGACCAGGCTGGTGCCGGTGCTCGCGCTGGTGGCACTGCTCACCCACATCCCCTCCTTCGTCCGACCCGTCTGGAGCCCGGACGAGGGCTTCCTGGCCACCCAGGCCCGGATGCTGGCGGACGGCGGGGTGCTGTACGACACCGTGGTGGACCGCAAGCCGCCGCTGCTCCCCTGGCTCTACCAGGCCTGCTTCGCGGTCTTCGGCTCCGCCTCGCTCTGGCCGCTGCGCACCCTCGCCGTGGTGGCGCACCTGACCACCGCGATCCTGCTGGCCTCGATCGCCCGCGGCCGCTGGGGCAACCGCGCCGGGGCCGGGGCCGGACTGCTGTACCTGCTGATCTCCATCGGGCTCTCTCCGGAGGACACCCAGGCGGCGACGTTCGAGGTCTTCATGCTGCCCGCCATGGTGGCCGCCTTCCGGTACGCCGAACGGCGCCGCTGGCTGGCCGCGGGCATCGCGGTCGCGCTCTGCTCGCTGACCAAGCAGACCGGCGGCGCCGTCCTGCTGCCGGTGCTCTGGATGCTGCTCCAGGACGCCCGCCGACGGGGGGTGCGCTGGCCGCCCGCCCTGTTCAAGATCGGGTTCGGCTTCGCGGTGCCGATAGCGCTGGTCGCGGTCATCCTGACCAAGCCCAAGGGCTTCCTCTTCTGGGTGGTCACCGGCAGCGGCGACTACGCCACCTTCGGCGGAGCCTGGCTGCAGATGCTCGGCCGCGCCTTCGGCAACCTGGGCATCCTGGCCGCGGCGGGCCTCGGCTTCCTGTACCCGGTCGGCCGCCGGCTCTGGTTCAAGCACCGCCACCGCCCCCTGCCGGCGGCCGGGGAGGAGCACGGCTCGACCACCGACCTGTGGGTGTGGCTGCTCTCCTCGGCCGTTGCGGTCAGCGTGGGCTTCCACTTCTTCGGCCACTACTACCTCCAGCTGATCCCCCCGCTGGTGCTGCTCGGCACCGGGGCGGTCGCCACCTCGGCGATCCGCTGGAAGCCCGTCCTGGTGTACACCACCGCCGCCGCGACGGTCTTCTGGGGCCTGGCACTGGCCTGGCCGGGCGAGCAGATGAGCCGCAACACCGAGGTCGCCACCGCGGTCGCCGCCCAGACCACCCCCAAGGACACGGTGCTGGTCTGGGGCATGCACCCCGAGCTGTACTGGCTGGCCGACCGCAAGCCCGCCACCCGCTACCTGACCGCCGGCTTCCTCACCAACTACAGCGGCGGCAAGGACGGCAGCCAGAACGTCGGCGAGCAGTTCAGCGTCAACAACGCCTGGCAGACCTTCGACAAGGAACTGGCCAACGGCCTGCCCGAGGTCTTCGTGGACGACTCCGGCATCGCGCCGTACCAGCCGGTGATGATCCCCCGGATCGAGAACCTGCTGGACACCCACTACGAGATGATCGGCGTCATCGGCGACACCGTGGTCTACCGCCTCAAGCACTGACCCCGGGACCCGCGCTCCCGGACCCACCGAGCGGACCGGCGGTCGGCCGAACGGCGCGCGAGCCCACCGGACAGCGCGCCGGCCCACCGAACGGACCGGCAGCCCACCGAACAGCGCGCGCACACGCGAAGGAGCCCCGGCGACCAGGTCGCCGGGGCTCCTTCCGTGGCACTACGCGTTACGCGGGCACCGAGGCCACGCCGGGGGCGAGGAACCGCTTGCCGTTCACCCGCTCCGAGACGCCCTCACGGTCCAGGTACGGGGTGATCCCGCCCAGGTGGAAGGGCCAGCCCGCACCGGTGATCATGCAGAGGTCGATGTCCTGCGCCTCGGCGACGACACCCTCCTCCAGCATCAGGCCGATCTCCTGCGCCACGGCCTCCAGGGCGCGGTTCAGCACCTGCTCCTCGGTGAGCACCGAGTCGCCGAAGGTCAGCAGCTCCAGCACCTCGGGGTCGAGGACCTGCTTGCCGTCCACCCAGGTGTAGAAGCCGCGCTTGCCGGCCTTGACCACCTTGGCGAGGTTCTCGGAGACGCCGAACCGCTCCGGGAAGGCGCCGTGGAGGGTCTCCGAGACGTGCAGGGCGATGGCCGGGCCGACCAGCTCCAGCAGCACGATCGGGGACATCGGCAGGCCGAGCGGCTCGACGGCCTTCTCGACGGTGGCGATCGGGGTGCCCTCGTCGATGATGCCCTGGATCTCGCCCATGAAGCGGGTGAGGATCCGGTTCACCACGAACGCCGGGGCGTCCTTGCACAGCACCGAGGTCTTCTTCAGCTTCTTCGACACGGCGAAGGCGGTGGCCAGCGACGCGTCGTCGGTCGTGTCGCCGCGGACGATCTCCAGCAGCGGCAGGATCGCGACCGGGTTGAAGAAGTGGAAGCCGACGACCCGCTCCGGGTGCTTCAGCTTCGAGGCCATCTCGGTGACCGACAGCGAGGAGGTGTTGGTCGCCAGCACGCAGGTCGGCGAGACCACGTTCTCCAGGTCCGCGAAGACGGTCTGCTTGACGCCCATCTCCTCGAACACGGCCTCGATGACGAAGTCCGCGTCGCCGAAGGCCACGGCCTTGTCGAGCGAGCCGGAGACCAGGCCCTTGAGGCGGTTGGCCTTGTCCTGGCCGATCCGGCCCTTGGAGAGCAGCTTGTCGATCTCGGCGTGGACGTAGCCGACGCCCTTGTCCACGCGCTCCTGGTCGATGTCGGTGAGGACCACCGGCACCTCCAGACGGCGGGCGAACAGCAGCGCCAGCTGGGAGGCCATCAGACCGGCGCCGACGACGCCGACCTTGGTGACCGGGCGGGCCAGCGACTTGTCCGGCGCGCCGACCGGGCGCTTGGCCCGGCGCTGCACCAGGTTGAAGGCGTAGATGCCGCTGCGCAGCTCGCCGCTCATGATGAGGTCGGCCAGGGCCGCGTCCTCGGCGTCGAAGCCGGCCTGCAGGCTGGCCTTGTCGGCGAGGTCGGCGTCCTTGACGGCGGCGATGATGTCCAGCGCCTTGTAGGCGGCCGGAGCAGCGCCGTGCACCTTGCCGTCGGCGACCAGCCGGCCCCAGGCGACGGCGTCGTCCCAGGCCTTGCCGCGGTCGATCGGCTCGCGCTCGACGACGACGTCGCCCTTGAGGACCTTGGCGGCCCACAGCAGCGACTGCTCCAGGAAGTCGGCCGGCTCGAAGATCGCGTCGGCGATCCCCAGCTCGAACACGTCCTTGCCCTTGAGCTGCTTGTTCTGGTTCATCGAGTTCTCGATGATGACCTTGACGGCCTTACCGGCGCCGATCAGGTTCGGCAGGATGGTGCAGCCGCCCCAGCCGGGGACGAGGCCGAGGAAGACCTCGGGCAGCGAGAAGGCCGGAACGCCCGCCGACACCGTGCGGTAGTCGCAGTGCAGGCCGACCTCGACGCCGCCGCCCATGGCCGCGCCGTTGTAGAAGGCGAAGGTCGGGACGGGCAGCGCGGCGATCCGCTTGAAGACCTCGTGGCCGCCCTTGCCGATGGCCAGCGCGTCGGCGTGCTGCTTGAGCAGCTCGACGCCCTTGAGGTCGGCGCCGACCGCGAAGATGAACGGCTTGCCGGTGATCGCGGCGCCGACGATGGCGCCCTCGGCGGCCTCGGCCTCGACCTGGTCCAGCGCCTCGGACAGCTTGAGCAGCGAGCCCGGCCCGAAGGTGGTCGGCTTGGTGTGGTCGAAGCCGTTGTCCAGGGTGATCAGGGCCAGCTTGCCGGCCTGCAGCGGCAGGTCCAGGTGGCGGACGTGCGCGGTCGTGACGACCTCGCCCGGGAACAGCTCGGCGCCGTGCTGGAGCAGCTCAGTGGTGTTGGTCATGATCACTTACCACCCTCGAGCTCGGTGTTCTCGGTCGCCCCGCTCCAGTGGGGGTTCTCCCAGATGATGGTGCCGCCCATGCCGAAGCCGATGCACATCGTGGTGAGGCCGTAGCGGACGTCCGGGCGCTGCTCGAAGCGGCGGGCCAGCTGGTTCATCAGGCGCACGCCCGAGGAGGCCAGCGGGTGGCCGAAGGCGATCGCACCGCCGTACGGGTTGACCCGCTCGTCGTCGTCCGCGATGCCGTAGTGGTCCAGGAAGGCCAGCACCTGGACGGCGAAGGCCTCGTTGACCTCGAAGGCCTGGATGTCGTCGATGGTGAGGCCGGCCTTGGCCAGGGCCTTCTCGGTGGCCGGCACCGGGCCGATGCCCATGACCTCGGGCTCGACGCCCGCGAAGGCGTAGGAGACCAGGCGCATCCTGACCGGGAGGCCGAGCTCCTCGGCGACGTCCTCGGCGGCCAGCAGCGAGGCGGTGGCGCCGTCGTTCAGACCGGCCGAGTTGCCCGCGGTGATGTTGCCGTGCGGACGGAACGGGGTCTTCAGACCCGCGAGGGACTCCATCGTGGTGCCCGGGCGCAGCGGCTCGTCCACGGTGGCCAGGCCCCAGCCGGTCTCGCCGACCTCGGGGTTGGTGTTGCGGATGGAGATCGGCACCAGGTCGGGCTGGATGTCGCCGTTGGCGTACGCCTTGGCGGCCTTCTCCTGGGAGCGCACGGCGTAGGCGTCGCAGCGCTCCTTGGTGATGTGCGGGAAGCGGTCGTGCAGGTTCTCGGCGGTCATGCCCATGAAGAGGGCGGACTCGTCGACGAGCTTCTCGGAGACGAAGCGCGGGTTCGGGTCGACGCCCTCGCCCATCGGGTGGCGGCCCATGTGCTCGACACCGCCGGCCACGACCACGTCGTACGCGCCGAAGGCGATGCCGCCGGCGGTGGTGGTCACGGCGGTCAGCGCGCCGGCGCACATGCGGTCGATCGCGTAGCCGGGGACGGACTTCGGCAGGCCGGACAGCAGGGCGGCGGTGCGCCCGATGGTCAGACCCTGGTCGCCGATCTGCGTGGTGGCCGCGATCGCGACCTCGTCGATGCGCTCGACGGGCAGGTTCGGGTTCCGGCGCACGAGCTCCCGGATGCACTTGACGACGAGGTCGTCGGCGCGCGTCTCGTGGTAGATGCCCTTCGGGCCGGCCTTGCCGAACGGGGTGCGGACGCCGTCAACGAAGACGACGTCCCTCGCGGTACGAGGCACGCGGGCTCTCCTCCCAGGGACCAACATTTCGAGGTGGGCAGGCTGCCGCCGGCGAAGACCCGAGCGGCGCCGCATCACGGCCATGCTACCCGCCGGTAACCAGCCTGCCCAGGCCCCTCGGAGGGTTCCGCCGGTGTGTCCCGCGACACGTCCGACCAGGAAGGCTTCCCGGACACGCCGAAGGGGATGCCGTCCGTACGGATGACATCCCCTTTTCGGAGTCCTGCCGCTGCGAGCCGCCCGGTCGCTCCGGGTCGGTCGCGGTCGGTCGCAGTCGGTCGTGGTCCCGGTCGCGGCCCCGGTCAGTCCCGGGCCGGGGCGGCCGAGGCGGCCGCGACGAACGCGGCGGCCACCGGCGGCGCCACCAGGTCCACCTGCCACTGCCGGGCGCCGAGCCGGCGCAGCGCGGCGGCCACGCCCTCGGCCGTCAGCTCGGCCGGCGGCTCCCAGGAGACCCGGCGCACCAGGTCGGGGGTGATCAGGTTCTCGGCCGGCAGGTGGTGGTGCTCGGCCAGCTCGCTCACCGCGGCACGGGCGCCGGACAGCCGGGCGGCGGCCACCGGGTCCTTCTCGGCCCAGGCCCGCGGCGGCGGCGGTCCGTCGTGCGGCGCGGCGGCCGGCGGCAGCTGGTTCTCCGGGATCTCCCGGGCCCGCTGCACCGCCGCCAGCCACTGCTCCAGCTGGCGCCGGTGCAGCCGGGGCCCGAAGCCCTGCACGGCCTGCAGCGCGGCGATGTTCAGCGGCATGGCCAGGGCGGCGTTGACGATGGCGGCGTCCGAGAGGACCCGGCCGGGGGACACGTCGCGCTCCTGCGCCATCCGGTCGCGGGTCAGCCACAGCTCGCGCACCACGGCGAGCTGGCGGCGCCGGCGGACCTTGTGCAGCTGCGAGGTGCGCCGCCAGGGGTCGGTGCGCGGGGCCGGGCGGGGCGCGGCGGCGATCGCGGCGAACTCCTCCAGGGCCCAGCCGAGCTTGCCCTGGGCGTCCAGCTCCTGTTCGAGTGCGTCACGCAGCTCGACCAGCACCTCGACGTCCAGAGCCGCGTAGCGCAGCCAGGGCTCGGGCAGCGGGCGGGTGGACCAGTCGACCGCCGAGTGCTCCTTGGCCAGGCTCAGCCCGAGCACGTTCTCGGTCATCGGCCCGAGGCCGACCCGGGCGAAGCCGGCGATCCGGCCGGCCAGCTCGGTGTCGAACAGGCGCTGGGGTCTCATGCCCACCTCGGCCAGGCAGGGCAGGTCCTGGGTGGCGGCGTGCACCACCCACTCGGCGTCCGCGATGGCGGCGCCCAGCTCACTGAGGTCGGGGCAGGCGATCGGGTCGATCAGGGCGGAGCCGGCGCCGGCGCGGCGCAGCTGGATCAGGTACGCGCGCTGCCCGTAGCGGTAGCCGGAGGCACGCTCGGCGTCGACGGCGACCGGCCCGGTGCCCGCCGCGAAGGCGGCGATCGTGGCGGCCAGCGCCTGCTCGTCCGCCACGACGGGCGGGATCCCCTCCTTCGGTTCGAGGAGCGGGACCGGGGCTGCTTCTTCTGGGATGGCTGCTACGGCGTCGGTCACCCACCAAGGGTACGACGGTCACCGGAACCGGGAGTGTTGTCGGACTGGTCAGGCTGGTGCGGCCGGGAGCGGCGGTGCCCGTCCCGCGCGCCCGCGAGGGCGGCCCGCCCGTCCTGTCGCGGCGCTCCGCCGCCCCTGTCGCGGCGGTCCGCCGGCCCGGGACGGCCGCTCCGCATGCCGACGGCGGCGCAGGAGGGACGTTCCGCCGGGGCCGCCGCAGCGGGTGCGTCCCGGTCGGGTCAGTGGATGATGCCGGTGCGCAGTGCGACCGCGACCATCCCGGCGCGGTCGCCGGTGCCGAGCTTGCGGGCGATCCGGGCCAGGTGGCTCTTCACGGTGAGGGCCGACAGGCCCATCGCCACGCCGATCGCCTTGTTGGACTGGCCCTCGGCGACCAGCCGCAGCACCTCGACCTCACGGCCGGACAGCTCGCGGTAGGCGGCCTGCTGCGGGGTCGGCGCCCCGGGGGCTCCGGGTGCGCCCGGAGCGCCGGCGGCGCCCGGCATGCCCGGCATCCCGGGGCGGCGCATCCGTCCGGCCAGACCGGCGGCACCGAGCGGCAGGCCCGGGCGGCCGGGCATCGCCACGTTGGTGCGGGTACCGGTGACCACGTAGCCCTTGACGCCGCCGGCCAGCGCGGAGCGGACGGCGCCGATGTCGTCGGCCGCGGACAGCGCCAGACCGTTGGGCCAGCCCGCGGCGCGGGTCTCGGCGAGGATCGTCAGGCCGGAGCCGTCGGGCAGGTGCACGTCGGCGACGCAGATGTCGCGGGGGGTGGAGACCCGGGGGCGGGCCTCGGCGATCGAGGACACCTCGATGACGTCGCGGACGCCGAGCGCCCACAGGTGGCGGGTGACGGTGTTTCGGACGCGAGGATCTGCGATGACCACCATGGCGGTGGGCTTGGTCGGGCGGTAGGCGACCACGTTTGCGGGGTGCTCAAGAAGGACCGACACCAGGCCTCCTGCGTGGAGTGGCGGACGGAACCCCGAGGGGGCGGTCGGAGTCTTCCGCGTTCGGAAAGGGTCACAGTCTGCTTCGGCAGCTACCGTGCCCGGCTTTAGCGAAAGATCACGATCTAGTGAGTAACAATACGGACAAATCGCGCATATGACTGATGGGACATGCCTTGAAATCGCACAAAATCGATCACAAGCGATGCCGAGTCGGTCGGTTTTGAGCAGGTAATTGACGCAGAGCGGGATCGAAGCCACACTCCGTCAGTCCTGGGGGTGGCGCCGGGGCAGCGGGGGCCCTCCGGCCCGGACGCCACCCGTCAGTGCGACCGGGGGCGTCGCCGGGCCGGCATCGGGACCACCCCACCGAGTGACGTGACCTCGGGCGGCGACTGCGGGGCCGGGGCGACCGGCGGCAGTCCGGCACCGATGCAGAGCAGGTCCCCCCAGGCGGCCAGGTGCCGCTCGAACCGGCCGTCGGCCGGGGTCCAGGAGGCCCGGATCTCGATCTCCGTCGAGGACGGGCGGTCCGCCAGACCCCCGAAGTACTGCGACGCGCAGCGGGTCACCGTCCCGGACGGCTCGGCGTACCCGGCGCCGTGCGCCTGGAGCGCGTCCAGCAGCCAGGCCCAGCCGACCTCGGAGAGCATCGGGTCGCCGGCCATCTCCGGCTCCAGCTCCGCCCGGGTCATGGTGACCACCCGGAACTCCCCGTTCCAGGCCTCCTGCCCCGCCGGGTCGTACAGCAGCACCAGGCGGCCGTCGGCCAGCTCGTCGCCGTCCACCTCGACGGTGGCGGTCAGCGCGAACGCGTGCGGGGCGAGCCGGCGCGGGGCCGGCGCGGGAGAGAGCTGGACCTCCGGCCGCAGCCGCGCCCCGCTCAGGGCCTCCACGGCGGCCCGGAACTCGCTCGGCGCCCCCTCCCGACCCGTTCCGCCACCTGCTCCGCCACCCTGCGCGGGGTGCCCGCCGACCGCTGCCATGACCCGAAGACTAGGTCGAAAACCCGGGTTATCGCCGCAACTTCCGTCCGAGCGGCGTGCCGGAACGGCGAACCGGGCCGGATGTTGGAGGAACCGACGAGGCCGCCCGGGGAGGACGGTCCGAGCCGCATGCGAAGATTTGACCCGTGAGCGAGACTACGGCAGACACCACGGCGGCCCCCCGCGACGGCCGACCCACCCCCGCGCGCCGCGGCGCCGCGCACGACTCCGCGTTCCTGCGCGCCTGCCGGCACGAGCCGGTGCCGCACACGCCCGTGTGGTTCATGCGGCAGGCGGGCCGCTCGCTGCCCGAGTACCTGAAGGTCCGCGAGGGCATCCCCATGCTCGAGTCCTGCATGCGGCCCGAGCTGGTCAAGGAGATCACCCTCCAGCCGGTGCGCCGGCACAAGGTGGACGCGGCGATCTTCTTCAGCGACATCGTGGTGCCGCTCAAGGCCGTCGGCATCGACGTGGACATCAAGCCCGGCATCGGTCCGGTCATCGCCGATCCGATCCGGACCGTCGAGGACCTCGAGCGGCTGCGTCCGCTCGAGCCCGACGACGTCCCCTACATCACCGAGGCCGTCGGCCTGCTGGTGGACGAGCTCGGCGAGACCCCGCTGATCGGCTTCGCCGGCGCCCCGTACACCCTGGCCAGCTACCTGGTCGAGGGCGGCCCGTCCAAGAACCACGAGAACACCAAGGCCATGATGTACGGCCAGCCCGAGCTGTGGGCCGCCCTGGTGGACCGGCTCGCGGACATCACCTCGGCCTTCCTCAAGGTCCAGATCGAGGCGGGCGCCTCGGCGGTCCAGCTGTTCGACTCCTGGGTCGGCTCGCTCGCGCCGGACGACTACCGCCGCTCCGTCATGCCCGCCAGCACCAAGGTCTTCGACGCCGTCGCCCACTACGGCGTGCCGCGGATCCACTTCGGCGTCGGCACCGGCGAGCTGCTCGGGCTGATGGGCCAGGCGGGCGCGGACGTCGTCGGCGTCGACTGGCGGGTGCCGCTGAACACCGCCGCCGACCGGGTCGGCCCCGGCAAGGCACTCCAGGGCAACCTCGACCCGGCCGTGCTGTTCGCGCCGACCAAGGTCGTCGAGACCAAGGCCCGCGAGGTGCTGCACGCCGCCCAGGCACTCGGCACCAGCGGCCACATCTTCAACCTCGGCCACGGCGTGCTGCCGTCCATGGACCCGGACGCGCTCTCCCGGCTCGTCGCCTTCGTCCACGAGACCAGCGCGCGCTGACCCTTCGGCACGACGGCGGCGGGCTCCTCCGGTGCGGAGGGGCCCGCCGCTGCCGGTGCGACCCGGCGGAGCCCGCAACGCCCGGGTCCGCTCCGATCGGGACCGGTCCGCACGGGCCGGTGCCCGACCCTCGGCGGGCAGGGGATTGAGGGTTCGGCGTGAAGACCTGCGAGACTGCGGAGCATGTCGGATGCACGGGTCGTCGTCGTCGGTGGTGGGATCGCGGGGCTGGCTGCGGCCGCCTTCCTGAGCGGAGCGGCCGGGGGGCCGGCGCGGGCCCGGGTGACGCTGCTGGAGGCGTCCGGGCGGGTCGGCGGGAAGCTGTGGGGCGGCGAGGTCGGCGGGGTCCGGGTGGACCTCGGGGCCGAGTCGGTGCTGGCGCGGCGGCCGGAGGCGGTGGAGCTGGCGCGGGCCGTCGGGCTGGGGGAGGAGCTGGAGCCGCCGACCACCGCCAAGGCGGCGATCTGGACCCGCGGCGCACTGCAGCCGCTGCCCGGCGGCCAGGTGATGGGCGTCCCCGGTGACCTCGCGGCGCTCGCGGCCTCAGGAGTGCTCACCGTCGAGGGCCTGGAACGGGCCCGGCACGAGCGGCCGACGCAGGTCGGCGCGGACGTCGCGATCGGCCGCTACGTCGCCGACCGGCTCGGCCAGGAGGTGGTGGACCGGCTGGTCGAACCGCTGCTGGGCGGCGTCTACGCCGGGCGCTCCGACGAGATCTCGCTGCGCGCCGCCGTGCCGCAGCTGCTGCCGATCGCCCAGGGCGGCGGGTCGCTGGTCGCGGGCGTGCACGAGCTGGCCTCCCGCCCCCAGGTGGTCGGCACCCCGGTGTTCCAGGGGCTGCGCGGCGGACTCGGCACCCTGCCGACGGCGGTCGCCACCGCCTGCGCCGAGGCGGGCGTGGACCTGCGCACCGGCACCCCGGTGGACGAGCTGCGCCGCACCCCCGAAGGCTGGCGGGTGGTCGCCGGCGGCGAGGTGCTGCACGCCGACGCGGTGGTGCTGGCCGTCCCGGCCCCGGCCGCGGCCCGACTGCTGCGCGCGGACGCCCCGGCGGCGGCCGCCGAACTGGACACCGTCGAGTACGCGGGCATGGCGCTGGTGACCCTCGCGTTCCGCCGGGCGGACCTCGCCGAGCTGCCCGGCGGCAGCGGCTTCCTCGTACCGCCGGTGGACGGCCGGCGGATCAAGGCCTCGACCTTCTCCTCCAACAAGTGGGGCTGGCTGGACCGCTCCGCCCCGGACGCCTTCCTGCTGCGCACCTCACTCGGCCGCCACCGCGAGGCCGAGGCGCTGGAGCTGCCGGACGAGGAGCTGGTGGCCCGCTCGCTGGCGGACCTGGAGGAGGCGATCGGGCTGACCGCCCGGCCGTACGACACCTTCGTCTCGCGCTTCCCGGCCGGTCTGCCGCAGTACCCGGTTGGCCACCTCGACAAGGTGGCCCGGGTGCGCGGCGCGGTGGCGGCGGTGGGCGCGCTGGCGCTGTGCGGAGCCGCGTACGACGGGGTGGGGATCCCGGCCTGCATCGCTTCGGCCGCCGCCGCGGTGGCGGCCCTCGACGAACTGTTGACCCCGGCGACCGGGGAACGTGCCACGGAGAGGACAATGGGCGCATGACTGAGACCGTTGAGCGGCAGCCGGAGCAGCAGCCCGAGAAGAAGAAGGCGCGCGACCTGAACCAGGTCATCCGCTACACCATGTGGTCGGTGTTCAAGCTCAAGGGCGCCCTGCCCGAGGACCGCACGGCGCTGGCGGCCGAGGTGGACGAGCTGTTCGCCCAGCTCGCCGCGAAGGACGTGACCGTGCGCGGCACGTACGACGTGTCCGGTCTGCGCGCGGACGCCGACATCCTGGTCTGGTGGCACGCCGCGGACTCGGACGACCTGCAGGAGGCCTACAACCGCTTCCGCCGCACCCGGCTGGGCCGCGAGCTGGAGCCGGTCTGGTCGAACATGGCGCTGCACCGCCCGGCCGAGTTCAACAAATCGCACATCCCGGCCTTCCTGGCCGACGAGCGCCCGCGCGACTACGTCTGCGTGTACCCGTTCGTCCGCTCCTACGAGTGGTACCTGCTGCCGGACGCCGAGCGGCGCGCGATGCTCGCCGAGCACGGCCAGATGGCCCGCGGCTACCCCGACGTGCGGGCCAACACGGTCGCCTCGTTCGCGCTCGGCGACTACGAGTGGCTGCTCGCCTTCGAGGCGGACGAGCTGCACCGCATCGTCGACCTGATGCGCGACCTGCGCCCCTCCCGCGCCCGGCTGCACGTCCGCGAGGAGGTCCCGTTCTTCACCGGGCGCCGCAAGCCGGTGAGCGAGCTGCTGAACGGCCTGGTCTGACCGCAGCGGCCGTGACGACGGAGGCCGGCTGCCCCGCTTCGGCGGGGGAGCCGGCCTCCGTCGTCGGCGCGGGCGCCGGTCGGCGCTCCGGGCCGACGGGGCTCAGGCCCGGTGCGCTCGTGCTCAGGCCCGGTGGGGGCGGAGGGCGGCGCGCAGGCGGGGATCGACGAGGGCGGCGGGGCCGTTCATGGCGACGGCGGTGAGGAGTTCGCGCTCCTCGTCGTCGGCGAGCCCGCGCTGGCGGGTCGGGCGGACCTCGCGCAGGACCTCCTGACCGACCGGGGAGGCCCACCGGGTGTACGGGTAGACGTCGACCCGGGCCATCAGCAGGGTGCCCGCGGTGAGGACCAGGGGCAGGGAGAACCAGGCCAGCGGGGCGACGGTGTCACCGCCGGTGAAGCCGCTGAGGGAGAGCGCGGCGGCGAGCAGGACCAGGGTCAGCAGCAGGGCGTGCCGCACCTGGCGGACCACCACCACGGTGTTGCGCTGCACCAGGGCCGGGGTGGCCAGACCGGCCACCGACAGCCGGGCGCCGATCTCCAGCACGGTGGGGTGCTCGGCCATCGCCCGGCGCAGCTCGTCCGTGCGGCACTGGCCGTCGGGGCCGACGGTGGAGACGACCGCGCGCTCCAGGCGGCTGCGGCCCTTGGGGTCGACCACCGTGGTCCAGCCGGTGTGGGCGAGGTGCAGCCGGCCCCGGCCGGCCATCAGGACGAGCGCCAGCTCCACCACCCGGTCCGGGCCACCGGCCAGGTAGGCGGTCTCGTACAAGCCGATGCCGACGGCCTCCGGTGGCCGCAGCCGCTCCTGATCCGTCAGGGCGTCGGCGGTGGCGGTCATCCGCACCAGCCGGAGGCAGGACACCACCGCCGCGACGCAGGCCGGGATCAGGAACAGCAACCACATGGGCTTGTTCTATGCCGGGGCCGACGGCCCGGGGAACGGCTTCCCGGCGCGCGATACCGAACTGTGACGTCAGGAGCCGCCGCCGCAGCCGGACCCGCAACCGGAGGACGAGCCGCAGCTGGACCCGCAACTGGAGGAGGAGCCGCAGCTGCTGGAGTGCGAGGAGCCGCACGAGGAGTGGTGCGAGGAGCCGCACGAGGAGTGGTGGGACGAGCCGCACGAGGAGTGGTGGGACGGCTGGTGCGAGGAGCCGGTGTCGGGGGAGCCGCACCAGGTGGCGGAGCCGCCGCAGGAGGACGTGCCCGTCGAAGCGGAGACCGCCGAGGACGAGGAGGAGGAGGACGAGGAGGACGAGGAGGAGAAGAGGGAGAACGACGAGGCCTGGTGGATCGCCTCCTCCTCGGCCGCCGCGGCCAGTACCGCGGCCTCCAGCGCCTGGTTGCCCAGCCCGGCCGCGGCCAGCCCGCCGAGGGCGACCGCCCCGAGCACCGTCGCACCCGTCAGCTTCGACGACACGCCGGACTTGGGCGTCCACGGGCTGCCCTGCATCAAGGACAGCTGTCGCAGCCCGGCGGGCGTGATCCGGCTCTTGGGCGTGGTGGTGACGGCCAGCGCCAGGAGACCGGCGAACACCAGGAGGATCGGGAAGAAGAGGTTGGGGTGGTCGGAGCCGGCGCTGCCGTTGTCCAGCACGAGGTTGCGGTGGTCGGAGGCGGCGCCGCCGTTGTCCAGCAGCAGGGAGACCGGGACGGCGACCGCGGTGAGGAACACCGCCAGCCAGAGCAGCTGACGGGCCTTGCGGGCGTGCTCCAGCCGCTCCGGACGGCGCAGCAGACCGCGGTCGGCGAGCCGGTCGCCGATCTCCTGGACGGCGGGCGAGCGCTTCACCAGTCGGCGCAGCGGGGCGAGTTCCCGGCTGCCGGTCGGACCGACGGCGTCGTGGATCGCCTGGTCCACGGCGTCGTACGGCTTGGCGCCGGTGAGGGTGACCAGGCCGGAGCGGCTGATCACGGCCTGCTCGCCGAGATGCATCCGGACCATCGCGGTGTCGAAGACCCGGCCCGGCCCACCGGCCAGGAACGCGGCGTCCAGCAGCGGCAGTCCGCGGCCGGGGAGGCCCTGCGGGTACGGGACGTGGCCGACCCGCTGCCGGGTCCGGACGGCGTGGAGAACGGCGGCGGCCAGCAGGCCGGCCGGGATGAGGAAGTAGCTGTTGTGCCACATGGGCGGTTCCCCCGAGGTGACGTAAGGGTCAGCGTCCGCGCAGTGCCCGGCGCAGGCGGGTGAGCGGGCCGGTCGGCCGCTCGGGTGCCGGGTGGAGCCACTGCTCCAGGGCCCGGCGGCGGTCGGCGGCGAGCGGGGCGCCTCCGCCGTGCACCCACTCGGCGAAGGCCCGGGCGTCGGCGCGGTAGCCGCCGGTCTGCGGGTGGGTGCGGGCGTAGTCGAGGAAGAGCGGCCCGTACTGCGCCCCGAGCAGGCGGGGCAGGTCGGGGGCGACCTTCGCGGTGGTGTCGCGCCGTTTGGCGGCGAGGCCGGTGGACTGGGCGCGGACCTGGTCCGGGTCGAAGCCGGGCGGGACGGGCCCGCCGGCCACCAGGGCGGCCAGGAGCTCCTCCTGCCGCCGGGCGAGGCTCTCCCGGGCGGCGGACACGGCTTCCAGGTCGTTCATCGCGGGGTGCTCCCCTCCAGCACCCGGCGGATGGCGTCCAGTTCACCGGCCAGCTCGGTGGGCGGCGGGAAGGCGGCGTCCCGTTCGAGCAGGACGCCGGGCGGTGCGACCCGCGCGCAGAGTTCGGCCAGCACGTCCAGGACCGGTTCGGTGACGGGGTGGGCGTGGGTGTCGTGCCAGACGCCGTCGACCAGGGTGCCGCCCGCGACGTGCACGTAGGCGAGCGCCTCCAGCGGCAGGCGGTCGAGTTCGGCGGCCGGGTCGACGCCCAGGTTGACCCGGTTGGTGTGGAGGTTGGCGACGTCGATCAGGAGCCGGACACCGGTGCGTGCGACCAGCTCGGCGAGGAACTCGCCTTCGGTGAACTCGTCGTCGGGCCAGGAGAGCTGGGCGGCGATGTTCTCCAGGGCGAGCGGTACCGGCAGCTGGTCCTGGGCGATCCGGACGTTCTCGGCGATGACCCGCAGCGAGTCCCGGGTGCGGGGCACGGGCAGCAGGTGGCCGGCCTCCAGTCCGCCGGCGCGGACGAAGGCCAGGTGCTCGGTGACCAGCGGGGAGCCGAGCGCGAGCGCCGTCCCGGCGAGCCTGTCGAGCCGGGCCGGGTCGGGCAGCTCGGCGCCGCCCAGGCCGAGGCCGACTCCGTGCGGGACGACGGTGACGCCGCGCTCGCGCAGGACGGCGAGCGAGTCGGGCAGGTGGCCGGCGCAGAGGTTCTCGGCGACCACCTCCACCCAGTCCAGGCCGGGTTGGCGCTCGACCACGGTGTCGATCTCGGCGCGCCAGCCGAGGCCCACGCCGAGCCGGGTGGCGGCGGGAGCGGAGCCTGGGAGGTCCAGGGCAGGGGAAGTCATCGGGTTCGCCCCCTTCGGAGGGCTGGACGGGGAGGCCGTCGGGCGGTGCGGGCGTCGTCGCCAGGACCGCGCGGCCGTGCTGCTGAGGATGTCCCCGGGCGGGATGGCTGCCAAGCCTCAACCGGTCTTCTCAGAGCAATATTTGAGCTTGCCGTCCCGGTGCCCGGTGACGTGGGCCGCGCGCGGCTCGCGCCCCTTTGCGGTCGGTGTGCCCGGGCCGCTGCCACGCGCCGGAAATTCCGCGGCGGCGGCCGACCGCCGCGGATAGCGTGCGGACCCATGACTTCCGATGAACTGACGGTACGGGGCTTCCGGCCCGAGGACGCCGAGGCGGTGGCCGCCGCCCACCGGGCCGGGCGCGAGCACCTGGTGATGAGCGCCGAGGCCCTGGTGTGGCTGAACGACCGACCGAGCCCGGACGGGCACTTCCGCACCTTCGTCGCCGAAACGGACGGCCGGGTGGTCGGCGCGGTCCGCTGCGGGGTGGTGAACGGGACGACGGTCACGGGCGTCGGCCGTGCCAACGGCAGCGTGCTGCCGGAGTTCCGGCGGCGCGGCGCGGCCACCGCGCTGCTCGCCGCGGCCGAACGGCACCTGGCCCGGCACGGGGTGACGGAGCTGCACACGTGGCTGGACGACGTGCCCGGCTCGCTCGCCTTCGCCGCCGCGCGGGGCTACGAGCTCGGGCGCGCGGCACAGTTCGGCGGGAGGGACCTGACGCTGCCACTGCCGCCGGCGCCGCTCCTCCCGGCCGGTGTGGAGCTGCGCCCGGCCGTCGAGTGGGCCGACGATCCGCGCCCGCTGTTCCTGGTCGAGGCGGACGCCATCCGGGACGAGCCGGGCGAGGTGCCGATGGACTCCCTGGAGTACGAGGAGTGGCTGAGGGGCGACTGGGCCCGGCCGGACCTGGACCTCGGGCTGACCGTCGTCGCCGTGGTGGACGGCGAACCGGCGGCGTTCACCATGGCGCAGACCGACGGGGACCGCTACTGGTCCGCTTTCACCGCCTGCCGCCGGCAGTTCCGCGGCCGGGGCCTGGCCGGGCTGGCCAAGCTGGAGTCCCTGCGGCGCGCGGCCGCGGCGGGCTACCGGCACGCGTACACGAGCAACGACACGACCAACGCGCCGATGCTGGCGATCAACGACCGGCTGGGCTACCGCCGCTGCGCCGGGGAACGCAAGGGGATCAAGCGCCTGGAGTGACGCTGGGTGCAAATATCCTGACGCTCCGCAGTGTCGGGAGGGGTATTTTCGGCCACGGGCGGGGACTTAACCAGAGCGCACAGTTCGTGGTCGAGCCTTCCCGGGGGGCGATATGGAGATCCTGCTCCAGGTACTGATCGCATCCGTTCCGGCGGTGATCGGATTCCTCGCGGCCCGGTTCCTCGCCCGGACCAGACTCTTCCTGCGCTACGGCTTCCTGCGGGTGCTGCTGGCGCCATACAACAGGGTGCAGATCATCACGCCGAGCCTGGAGGTGGCGGAGTTCGCGTTCACCGCGGACGGCTGCCAGTTGACCAGCCGCGGGCCGAAGAACGTGCTCTTCATGCCGATGGCCGAGGCCAGGGCGATAGCGGAACTCACCGACCTGCTGCGGAAGGTCAACCGGAAGGCGACCATCGAGCTGGTGGTGGCGGGCGCGCAGGACCCGCGGATGCCGACCTTCTCGATCGGCGGCCCGAGCGTCAACCCGTACTCGGCGGGCGTGCTGAACGCCGTGTTCCCGGACTTCGCCGTCGAGTACCCGGACGAGGCGCGGGCCCGCTGGGGCGGGATGACCTTCGAGGCGCTGTACAACCCGGCCGGGGAGTTGATCCGCGACCACGGCTTCATCTTCGTCACCCGGACGCCCCGGCACGCGCCGTGCATCGTGCTGTGCGGGGTGTTCGCCTTCGGCTCGGCGATGGCCGTGGAGGCGCTCACCGCGGCGAGCCGCAACTCGCCGCTGGCGGCACTGTTCCGCTCGGGGGAGAAAGGATTCGTCGCGGTGGAGGGCCGGGTGATCGGACTGGACACCGTGGACGTCACCGTCGAGGTCTGCCGAATCCTGCCGGCGCCGCGGACCGACGTCCCGCCCGGCTTCCGGGGCGAGGTGTCCACGCCCCATCCCGAGCTCTGAGACGGCCGGCCGCGACCGGTCGGCACGAAACCGGACAGCCCGGGAGGGAGTGGACGCGAAGTCCGGCCGTTCGTGCAGGTTCCGCCCCACTCCTGACGCAACGTGGGCATAATCGCGCGCATGACGATCAACCGTGCGAACGTGAGCGCGATTGCCGAGGACCTGTACGTGTGGCTCCCCCCGAGGCGGGGCTGGGGCCTGGCCAACTGCGGCCTGCTGGCCTCCGACACCACCGCGCTCTGGATCGACACCCCGTACGACCCCTCGCTGGCCGGGGAGTTCCTCGCCGCGAGCCGGCGCCTGCTGCCGCCCGGGGTGGAGATCGACCGGGTCGTCGTCACCCACGCCAACGGCGACCACCTGTGGGGCGCCGGGGTGCTCCCCGACGCCGAGGTGATAGCCACCCGCGAGGCACTGGACCACATCCACTGGGAGCCCTCCCCGCAGCAGCAGCACGCGCTGATCGCCAACAGCGACCCGGACTCCCCGCTCGGCGGCTACCTGCGGGAGCACTTCGGCGGCTTCGACTGGTCCGAGACCGAAGCCGTCCACCCGGACACCGTCTTCACCGGCGAACTGGAACTCAAGGTCGGCCGCTACCCCGTGCAGATCACCAGCCTGCCCGCCGCCCACACCGGCGGCGACCTGCTGGTCCACCTCCCGCACCAGCGCACGGTGTTCACCGGGGACGTGATCTTCTCCTCCACCCCCGAGCAGCCCGGCGACCACCCCTCGCACTGGGCCGGCCCGCTGGCGAACGTCATCGGCGCCTGCGAGCAGGCCCTCGCCACCGGGGCCGAGATCTTCGTCCCCGGCCACGGCCCGGTGCTCGACCGCGACGGCGTCCGGCAGCACATCGGTTACCTCGACTACGTCCGCGAGCGCGCCCACGCCCTGCACGGCGCCGGGATACCCGCACTGGACGCCGCCCGCCGGGTGATCGCCGAACAGCGCCACCCCGAACTCGGCCTGCCGGAACGGCTGGTGCTCACCGTCGCCGCCGAGTACCGGCACCTGGACGGCTCCGCCAAGCCCGGCATCCTGGAGTCGATGGGCCAGGTCGCCCTGGTCGCCCGGGAACTGGCCGAGGAGACCGCCCGCATCCCGCAGCCGCGCACCGGCGCGAACTGACCCTGCGGCCGGTCACCGGCCGCGACCGACCCCGCGGCCGTGCACCGGCCGGAAGCCGACCCCGCGGCCGTGCACGGCCGAATGCCGATCGTGCGGCCGTCACCGGCTGCAACCGACCCGACGGCCGTGCTCCGGTCGGCCCGACCCCGCGGCCGTGCACGGCCGGAACCGACCCCGTCCCAGGCACGAGCCGGCAAGGACACCCGAGGACTCCGATGCAGATCGCGCTGATCGTCCTGGCGCTGGTCGCCGCCGCGGCCACGGTCGTGCTCGCCCGCGGCCGGGCCCGGGCCACCGCCCGGGCCGCCGCCGCCGAGACCGCCCGAGACCACGGCGAACAACGCGCCCGGGCGGCCGAGGCCCGGCTCGCCCGCGCCGAACAGGAGTTGCGCGAGGCCCGGGAAGCGGCCCGGCGCGCCGCCGAGGAAGCCCGGCAAGCCACGGAGGAGGTCCGGCGCGCCGAGGAACGCCACCGGGCGGCGGAGGAACGCCACCGCGCCGCCGAACAGCGGGCCCGGGAGGCCGGGGAGGCCGCCCGGGAGGCCGACCGGCGGGGCGACGCCGCCACCACCCGGGCCGAGGAGGCCGAACGCCGGCTCGTCGCGGCCGAGCAGCACGCCGCCGCGCTGCTCGCCGAGATCGGCCACCTCGCCCAGGAGCGGATCGCCGCCACGGCCGTACGGCTGACCCACGCCAACGCCCCGCTGGTCGGCCCGCTCGCCCCGGAGGCCGTCGGAACCGAGGCCGTCCGGGCGCTGCAGTCCGTCCTGGACGCCACCACCGCCGCCCTCGCCGACGAACGCGAACGCGTGGACGCCGCCGCCCGGGCCGCCATGCGCGGTGCCACCTCCCGGATCCAGACCCTGCTGTACCAGATCCAGAGCCTGGTCCAGCAGCTCCAGCACGACAACGACGACCCCCGGCTGCTGGAGGTCGACTTCCGCAACGAGGTCGCGCTGCGCCGGATCCAGACCGTCGCCGTGCTCTGCGAGGCCTGGCCGGGCCTGGCCCGCACCGACTCCCCGCTCACCGAGGTGGTGGTCGGGGCGCTCTCCCGGGTGCCCGGCTACGCCCGGATCAAGGTCGCCAACCACCTGCGGGAGCAGCGGCTCGCCGTGGTCGCCCGGGCCGCCGAGCCGATCGCCGTCGCGATCGCCGAACTCCTCGCCAACGCCACCTCCTACTCCCACCCGGAGACGGAGGTCCCGGTCACCGTCCAGCAGGGCGGCCGGGGCGCGCTGGTGATCATCGACGACAGCGGCATCGGCATGGACGAGGACCAGCTGCGGCGGGGCCGCCGACTGCTGGCCGGGCCTCCGGACGTTCTGCTCACCGAGCTGGGCAACCCGCCCAAGACCGGTTTCGCGGTCGTCGGCAAACTGGCCCGGCAGTACGGCTTCACCTGCCACATCGAGCCCTCGCCCTACGGCGGCATGCGGACGATCCTGCGGATCCCGGCCGCCCTGGTGACGGTCGTGGACGACGAGCAGCCGCTGTCGGTGCTCACCCCGCTGCCGCTGCGGGCCGGCGCAGCTCCGAGTCAGAGCCCTGTTCCGAGCTCCGGCCCCAGCCCGAGCTCCGGCCCCAGCCCGAGCCCGACTCCGGTACCGCCGCCAGGCGGCCGCGGTGCCGCCGGCCGGATGCCGCCCCCGCCCTTCGTGGTCCAGGCCGTGCCGCCGATGCGGGACGCCGACGAGCAGGACGGGCCGGTGCTCGCGGACCGCCACCACCAGCCCGGCCCGTTCCCGGCGCCGGCCGTCCAGGTGCTGCCGGCCCCCGCTGCCGACCCGGCCGCTCCCGACCAGGCTGCTTCCGACCCGGCTCCGGCAGCCGCTTCCCCGGCAGCCGCCGCTCCGGCCGCCGCCCAGCCGGACGACGGCAGCGGCCTGCCCACCCGGCGCCGCCGCCGTCCGCTCGCGCCCGAAGTCCCCGGCAGCGCCCCGGCCGTCCAACCGGACGCCCCCGGTGACGGACCGGACCACCGCACCCCCGAGCGGGCCGCCGCCCACTGGCAGGCGCTGCAGCGGGGCACCGACTCCGGCCGGGCCGCCGTGGCACGGGCCGCCCGCGACAGCGCCACGGCGGACGCACCCGGCCGTACCGACGACCGCACCACCGGCCGCACCGACGACGGCGCCGACGGCCGCGCCGACGACCGTATCGATGGCCGCACCGACGACCGCACCACCGGCCCGACCCCGGAAGGAGCCGAGCAGTGAGCAGCTCGCCCAGCCCGACCGCCCCCGACGAGATCTCCTGGGTGCTGAACCCGCTGCTGGAGCTGCCGGGGGTGCTGCACGCGGTCGTCGCCACCGGGGACGGACTCGTCGAGGCGGCCTCCGACGGCCTCGGCCGGGCCTCCGCCGAGCGGGTCGCCGCGATGACCGCCACCGTGCACGCCGCCGCCCGGGCGTTCACCGCGGCCTTCACCGACGCCGAGCGGCCGCGACTGGCCCAGACCGTAGTGGAGTCCGACCTCGGCTACGCCGTCGTCGTCCCGGCCGGGGAGAACACCTCGCTCGCCGTGTTCACCACCCCGGACGCCCAACTCGGCAACGTGGCCTACCAGATGCAGCTGCAGGTCGCGGCCCTGAGTCGAGCGCTCGCCAGCCCCTCCCGGCGGCAGGACCCCGCCGCGGGCGCATGACCGAGCCGATCGCGCTCGTCGGCCGGGCGGGCGCATGAGTGCCGCCGCCCCCCGTCGGCGGATGGTGCCCGCCTACCTGGCCACCGGCGGCCGCAGCCGCCCGGGCAGCGAGGGGTTCGAGCGGCTGACCGTGCTGTTCGCCGACCGCTCCGACCGCGCCGAGCCGCCGACCGGGCTCGAACCCGAACACCGCCGGCTCTGGGACCTGCTGCGCCCCGGGGCGCTGACCGTGGTGGAGGCCGCCGCGCACCTGCGCCTGCCGGTCAGTGCCACCGTCTTCCTCGCGGCCGATCTGGTCGAGGCGGGCTGCCTGCACGCCCGCGCGCCGATCCCGCGAGCCCAGCAGACCGACCGCTCCATCGTCGAGAGGCTCCTCGTTGGACTCCGTGCGCTCCGGTGACCGGACCGGCTCCCCCGAGGGGCGGCCGAACCGGGTCGGCTACCTGCCCGACCGGGACCAGACACTGATGAAACTGGTGGTGGCCGGCCCGTTCGGGGTCGGCAAGACCACCCTGATCCGCACCCTCTCCGAGATCGCCACCCTGCACACCGAGGAGGCGATGACGGAGACCGGACGGCCGGTGGACCACCTGGCCGGCCTGCCCGAGAAGGCCACCACGACCGTGGCGGTGGACTTCGGCCGGCTCACCCTGCCCGGCAACGTCGTGCTCTACATGTTCGGCACTCCCGGCCAGCGCCGCTTCTTCCCGCTCTGGCAGGACATCGCGCGCGGCGCGCTGGGCGCCCTGGTGCTCGCCGACACCCGCAGGCTGGCCGATTCCTTCGAGATCATGGACATGGTGGAGGAGCAGGGCCTGCCGTACGCCGTGGCGGTCAACTGCTTCCCGGAGTCCCCGGACCACCCGGTCGAGGTGCTGCGCACCCACCTGGACCTGCACGCCGCCACGCCGCTGCTGCTCTGCGACGCCCGCGAGCGCGGGAGCAGCCTCGACGCGCTGATCGCCCTGGCCGAGCACGTCCTCGACACCCTGCCTGCCGCCACGCCGGCGCCCGCCGCCGCTCCCGCCCCCGCCGCCGCCACTCCCGCCCCCGCCGCCGCCCAGGAGGCCCCGTGACCGTCGAGACCCGCCCGACCCCGATCTACGGCCCGGTCTTCGCGGCCGACCCGCAGCTGGTGTACGAGCGGCTGCGCGGCCACGGCGCCGTCGCCCCGGTGGAGATCGCGCCCGGGGTGGAGGCGCTGCTGGTCACCGACTACCAGGGCGCACTGGACCTGCTGCGCGACACCGACACCTTCTCCAAGGACTCCCGCGCCTGGCAGCGGACCGTCCCGCCGGACTCGCCGCTGCTGCCGGTGCTCGGCTACCGCCCCACCGCCCTCTTCAGCGACGGCGAGACCCACGCCCGCTACCGGGCGGTGATCACCGACGCCCTCGCCCTGTTCGAGCCGCACCGGCTCCAGCGGCAGGTCGCGGAGGCGGCCCACCGGCTGATCGACCGGTTCGCGGCGGTCGGCCGGGCCGATCTGATCGCCGAGTACGCCCGCCAGCTGCCCGCCTTCGTGCTGACCACCTGGTTCGGCGTGCCCGAGGAGCAGCACGCCCGGGTGGTCGCCGCGATCACCGGGCTGATCGAGTCCACCGAGCGGGCCGGCGCGGCCTACGGCGACCTCGTCGAGGTGGTCACCGCGATGGTCGCGGAGCGCCGCGAGCGCCCCCGGCACGACCTCGCCTCCTGGTTCACCACCCACCCGGTCGGGCTGGACGACGACGAGGTGATCCGCCAGATCACCCTGACCATGATCGCGGGACACGAGCCGACCACCAACCTGATCGGCAACGCCCTGCTGCGCCTGCTCACCGACGCCCGCTACGCCGGTTCGCTGTTCGGCGGCGCGATGACCGCCCACCAGGCGATCGACGAGGTGCTCTGGCGGGAGCCGCCGATGGCCAACCTCTCCGCCCACTACCCGCGCTACGACATCGTCTTCCACGGCCGGGAGATCAGGGCCGGCTCGCTGGTGCTGGTCTCGTACGCGGCCGCCAACTCCCAGGCGGCGCCGCCCGTCGACGACGCCGAACTGCGCAGCGGCGAGAGCGCCCATCTGGCCTGGGCGGCCGGCCCGCACGCCTGCCCGGCCCGGGACCCGGCCCTGCTGATCGCGATCACCGCGATCGAGCAGCTGGGCAGCCGGCTCAGCGACCTCGAACTGGCCACCGCGGCCGAGGACCTGCTCTGGCGCCCGGGTCCGTTCCACCGGGCCCTGGTGCACCTGCCGGTCCGCTTCGCCCCGCTGGCCGGGTAGCCCGGCACATCGGAACGCCTGGCCGACCGGACAGCCCGGCACATCGGGAGTCCTGGTCGGCCGGACAGCCGGACGGTCCGCACCGGCCAGGCGTCCCGGCGCCCCGGCGGCCGGACAGCGCGAAGGCCCGGACGGTCACCGCCCGGGCCCTCCACCGGCCGCGCTGCTCGGCGCCGCCCGGCGCTACTCCGCCGGCTTGAGCGTCAGCGAGACGCTGTTGATGCAGTACCGCTGGTCGGTCGGGGTGCCGTAGCCCTCGCCCTCGAAGACGTGCCCCAGGTGCCCGCCGCAGCGGGCGCAGCGCACCTCGACCCGGCGCATGCCGAGCGAGTTGTCCTCGATGTACTCGACCCGGTCCCCGGCCAGCGGCGCGTAGTACGAGGGCCAGCCGCAGTGGCTGTCGAACTTGGTCTCGGAGCTGAACAGCTCGGCCCCGCAGGCCCGGCAGCTGTAGACGCCGACCGTCTTGGTGTCGGTGTACTCGCCGGTGAACGGGCGCTCGGTGCCGGCCTCGCGGAGCACGTGGTACTCCTCGGGGCTGAGCTGGGCGCGCCACTCGGCCTCGGTCTTCTGGATCTCGTAGCTCATCACGACTCCCGCTCGGCTCGGATCAGACGTTGGAGGCAACGTTCGCGAGGTGCTCGAGAATTTCGGGCCCCAGGTTGGTGACGTCGCCCGCGCCCATGGTGAGCAGCAGGTCCCCCGGGCGGGCCAGGCCGGCCAGCAGGGCGGGGGCGGCGGCGAAGTCGTGCTCGGCGGTGACGTCGGCACCGGCCCGGCGGGCGGCGTCGATGATCAGCTCGCTGGTGACGCCCGGGATCGGGTCCTCGCGGGCGGGGTAGATGTCCAGCACCACCGAGGCGTCGGCGAGCGCCAGGGCCCGGCCCATCTCCTCGGCGAGCTGCTGGGTCCGGCTGAACAGGTGCGGCTGGAACACCACCAGGACGCGGCCCGCGCCGTCCAGGCCCTCGCGGATCGCCTCCAGGTCGGCGGTCATCTCGGTCGGGTGGTGGGCGTAGGAGTCGATCACCTGCACGCCGGCCGCCTCGCCCTTGAGCTGCAGCCGGCGGCGCACGCCGGTGTAGGCGCCGATCGCCTTGGCCAGGTCGGCGGCGGGCACGCCCAGCGCGACGCCGGCGGCCAGCGCGGCGACCGCGTTGTGGGCGTAGTGCCGGCCGGGGACGGACACGGTGAAGGTCAGCTCGGCGCCGTCCAGCAGGACGGTGACCTCGCTGGTCATGCCGCGGGCGACCACGGACAGGACGCGCAGGTCGGCGTCCTCGGCCGAGCCGACGGTCACCACGGTGAGCCCCTCGCGCCCGGCCACCCGGGAGGTCAGCTCGCGGGCGCCGTCGTGGTCCGCCGAGACCACCAGGGTGCCGCCGGGGGTGATCCGGTCGACGAAGGCCTCGAAGGACTCGTAGATCTCCTCGATCGAGGCGTAGTTGGCGTGGTGGTCCAGCTCCACGTTGAGCACGATCGCCACCTCGGGCGCGTACTTGTGGAAGCTGCGGTCGCTCTCGTCGGCCTCGGCGACGAAGATCTCGCCCGTGCCGTGGTGGGCGTTGGAGCCGGGCGCGTCGAGGTCGCCGCCGATCGCGTAGGACGGGTCCAGGCCCAGCTCGCCGAGGGCCACGGCGAGCATGCTGGTGGTGGTGGTCTTCCCGTGGGCGCCGGCGACCGCCAGCGCGCGGCGGCCGCCCATCAGCGCGGCCAGCGCGTCGGAGCGGTGCACCACCGGGATGCCGCGCTCGCGGGCGGCGGCCAGCTCCGGGTTGTCGGCGCGGATGGCGCTCGAGACGACCACGCTGCTGGTGCCGTCCGGCACGTGCTCGGCGGCGTGGCCGATGTGCACCGTCGCGCCGAGGGCGCGCAGCGCGAGGACGGTCTCGGACTCCTTGGAGTCGCTGCCGGAGACGCTGGCGCCGCGCACTGCGAGGATCTTCGCCAGGCCGGACATCCCGGCGCCGCCGATGCCGATGAAGTGCGGGGCGTGCAGGTCGTGCGCGGCGTCGTTCAAGGCGTGGCTCCGTACGGGCGATGGGGCCCCTCGCGCCCGGCGGCGGGCGGGGAGGGGAGGGCGGGCAGGTGGATCACGGCGCTGTGCGGGAACGTGCGAATCGTCCCCGCGGGCGGGACCGCAAGGACGATTCTGCACCACGGGCGCCGCGGCTAGGAGTCGCTGGCGAACAGCCTCAGCACCGGGACCCCCACCTTGTGCCGGGCCTGGGAGGCCCAGTCGCGGTGGAAGAACTCCTCCACGAAGTGCGGTGAGGTGAGCACCACCACCTCGTCCGCCCGGTGTTCCTCGACCACTGCGCGCAGCCGCTCCAGCGGCTTGTCCGCGACCAGTTCGCCGACCGCCTCGGCCCCGGCCCGGCGCAGGTGGCGCAGGCTGTGTTCGAGCGATTCGCCGGCCACGGTCGGGGCGCTCT
This sequence comes from Kitasatospora sp. NPDC048194, assembly GCF_043202455.1. Lineage (NCBI taxonomy): Bacteria > Bacillati > Actinomycetota > Actinomycetes > Kitasatosporales > Streptomycetaceae > Kitasatospora > Kitasatospora sp. NPDC048194. Next base: position 109,396 of record NZ_JBIDAK010000007.1, on the reverse strand, counting down.
CGGACTCGTCGTGCTCGCGCACCACCTTGTCGAGGTGGCCGAGGGCGACGTCGTCCAGCGCCCGCAGCAGTTCGTCCTGCTTGCCGCGCGGCTGCATCAGGACGACGAAGGACACCTTCTCGTCGCCGTGGAGCGTGGTGACGAGCTCCACGTCCGCGTCCGAGAGAGCCTTTTCGATCATCAGTACCGTCTTGAACACGTGAGTCCCTTCCAGTGGCCGGCCCCCGGGCCCCGGCATCGCATAACGGGATCACGATCGGGGGGTCACGGGGTCGTCCGAGCCCAGGTGACGCAGGTAGCGGGTGAAGAGGAATCCTTTCTGCTCGATCAATGAGACCAGCCGCATCCGTTGCACGTCCGGCATTTCCGCATCGCGGAGGATGCGCGGCGCGTCGCCCCCCGTGAGCAGCGGGGCGAGCGACAGGCACAGCTCGTCCACCACGTCCGCCGCCGCCAGCTGCCCCAGCAGGCGCGGCCCGCCCTCGGTCAGCAACCGCGTCCAGCCCCGCTGCGCCAGGGCGGCCACGGCCGCCCGCATGTCCACCGAACGCCGCCCGGCCACCACCAGGTCGGCCACCTCGGCGACCTCCCGGCGGCGCTCCGGCGCGGCGTCCTCGACGGTGATCACCACCGTGGGGACCAGCGGCTCCGTGAACAGCGGCGCGCCCAGGTCGAAGTCCAGCGAGCGGCTCACGATGGCGATCGCCGGGGCCGGTGCCTGCCCCGCCGCCGCCCGCGCCGCCGCGAACTCCTTGCGGGCCCTGGCCGGCCGGTAGCCCTCCACGCGGACCGTCTCGGCGCCCACCAGCACCACGTCCGCCAGGGCGCGCAGCACCCCGAAGATGCGCTTGTCGGCGTCGCCGGACAGGCCCTCGGACTGGCCGTCGAGCCTCGCCGCGCCGTCCAGTCCGGCCACCATGTTGGCGCGCAGCCACGGGCGCCCCCGGTTCACCTGGTCGGGGTACGCGTACACGGCGGCGAGCGATTCCAGTGCGGCCGGGTCGGCGACCGGCTCGTCCAGAGGGCTGATCAACTGTTGCATGTCCTCAGTGTTCCACCGGGGCCGTCCGGAGGCGGTGCGAAGGGCGCGGAGGCGAGGCGTACCCTCTACTGATGTGCCCGCAGCCTCCCGCCCCGCCACCGCGACCGAGTCCATAGCCGCCGCGAGCCCCGCCGGCGACCCGATCGCGCTCACCGAACGCCGCCCCGTCGTGCCCGCGGAGCGGCTGGTCGCCGAGATGGTCCCGCCGCCCCGGTTCGCCGACGTGAGCTTCGGCACCTACCTCCCGGACCCGACCCAGCCCAGCCAGTACGAGGCCGTCCAGGTCCTGGAGCAGTTCGCCGGCACCCTCGCGGGAGGAAACGGTTCCGCGCCCAAGCGCAGCTGGTTCCGCCGCTCCGCCCCCGCGCCCACCGGCCCCGCCGGGGTCTACCTCGACGGCGGCTACGGCGTCGGCAAGACCCACCTGCTCGCCTCGCTCTGGCACGCCGCCCCCGGGCCCAAGGCCTTCGGCACCTTCGTCGAGCTGACCAACCTGGTCGGCGCGCTCGGCTTCCAGCAGGCCGTCCAGACCCTCTCCGGGCACAAGCTGCTCTGCATCGACGAGTTCGAGCTGGACGACCCGGGCGACACCGTGCTGGTCTCCACCCTGCTCGGCCGCCTCGTCGACAACGGCGTCAAGCTGTGCGCCACCTCGAACACCCTGCCGGAGAAGCTCGGCGAGGGCCGCTTCGCCGCCGCCGACTTCCTGCGCGAGATCCAGGGCCTGTCCGCGCACTTCCGCCCGATGCGGATCGACGGCCAGGACTACCGCCACCGCGGCCTGCCGGACGCCCCGCCGCCGTACCCCGACGAGACCGTCGAGGCCGTCGCCGCCCGCACCCCCGGCGCCTCGCTGGACGACTTCGACGCCCTGCTGGCCCACCTCTCCGCCGTCCACCCCAGCCGCTACGGCGCGCTGCTGGACGACGTCACCGCCGTCTGCCTGCGCGGCGTGCGCCAGGTCGACGACCAGTCCACCGCGCTGCGCCTGGTCGTCCTGGCCGACCGGATGTACGACCGCGAGCTGCCCATCACCGCCTCCGGCCTGCCCTTCGACCAGGTCTTCCCCGAGGACATGCTGCGCGGCGGCTACCGCAAGAAGTACCTGCGCGCCATCTCCCGCCTGGTCGCGCTGGCCCGGGACAGCGCGAAGTAGGCGCCGCTTGTCAGTGGTGGGTCGTACGGTGGATGCGTGCGTCCCATCACGAGTATTGAGCGGTCCGTGGCGCCCTTCGAGGTCGTCAGCCCCTTCCAGCCGAACGGTGACCAGCCGGCGGCGATCGCCGAGCTGGAGCGGCGCATCAAGGGAGGGGAGAAGGACGTCGTGCTGCTCGGTGCCACCGGCACCGGCAAGTCGGCCACCACGGCCTGGATGATCGAGAGGCTGCAGCGCCCCACCCTGGTGATGGCGCCGAACAAGACGCTGGCCGCCCAGCTGGCGAACGAGTTCCGCGAGCTGCTGCCCAACAACGCGGTCGAGTACTTCGTCTCGTACTACGACTACTACCAGCCCGAGGCGTACGTCCCGCAGACGGACACCTACATCGAGAAGGACTCCTCGATCAACGAGGAGGTCGAGCGGCTGCGGCACTCGGCGACCAACTCGCTGCTCACCCGCCGCGACGTCGTCGTGGTCGCCTCCGTCTCGTGCATCTACGGCCTCGGCACGCCGCAGGAGTACGTGGACCGGATGGTCCCGCTCAAGGTCGGCCAGGAGATCGACCGCGACGTGCTGCTGCGCCGCTTCGTGGACATCCAGTACGCCCGCAACGACCTGGCCTTCACCCGGGGCACCTTCCGGGTCCGCGGCGACACCATCGAGATCTTCCCGGTCTACGAGGAGCTGGCCGTCCGGATCGAGATGTTCGGCGACGAGATCGAGGCGCTCTACACCCTGCACCCGCTCACCGGCGAGATCATCAGCCAGGACGAGCAGATCTACGTCTTCCCCGCCTCGCACTACGTGGCCGGCCCCGAGCGCATGGAACGGGCGATCACCGGCATCGAGCAGGAGCTGGAGCAGACGCTCGCCAAGCTGGAGAAGCAGGGCAAGCTGCTGGAGGCCCAGCGGCTGCGGATGCGGACCACGTACGACATCGAGATGCTCCGCCAGATCGGCACCTGCTCCGGCGTCGAGAACTACTCGATGCACTTCGACGGCCGCGCGCCCGGCTCCCCGCCGAACACCCTGCTGGACTACTTCCCGGAGGACTTCCTCCTGGTCATCGACGAGTCGCACGTCACCGTCCCGCAGATCGGCGCGATGTACGAGGGCGACGCCTCGCGCAAGCGCACCCTCGTCGAGCACGGGTTCCGGCTGCCGTCCGCGATGGACAACCGCCCGCTGAAGTGGGAGGAGTTCCTGGAGCGGATCGGGCAGACGGTCTACCTGTCGGCGACGCCGGGCCCGTACGAGCTGTCCCGCGGGGACGGCCAGGTCGAGCAGATCATCCGTCCGACCGGTCTGATCGACCCCGAGGTGATCGTCAAGCCGACCGAGGGCCAGATCGACGACCTGGTGCACGAGGTCCGCAAGCGGGTCGAGCGGGACGAGCGCGTCCTGGTCACGACGCTGACCAAGAAGATGGCCGAGGACCTCACCGACTACATGCTCGGCCTGGACATCCGGGTCCGGTACCTGCACAGCGACGTGGACACCCTGCGCCGCGTCGAGCTGCTGCGCGAGCTGCGCGCCGGCCGGTTCGACGTGCTGGTCGGCATCAACCTGCTGCGCGAGGGCCTGGACCTGCCCGAGGTGTCGCTGGTGGCGATCCTGGACGCCGACAAGGAGGGCTTCCTGCGCTCCGGCACGTCGCTCATCCAGACGATCGGCCGCGCCGCGCGCAACGTCTCCGGCCAGGTGCACATGTACGCGGACCGGATCACCCCCTCGATGGAGAAGGCGATCGAGGAGACCAACCGCCGCCGGGCCGTGCAGCAGGCCTACAACAAGGAGCACGGGATCGACCCGCAGCCGCTGCGGAAGAAGATCGGCGACATCCTGGACACCCTCGCCCGCGAGGACGTGGACACCGACGAGCTGCTCTCCACCGGCTACCGCGGCGCCGGCCAGAAGGCCGGCAAGGCTCCGGTGCCGATGCTCGGCTCGGAGCGCAAGCCCGCCAAGTCGCTGCCGGCCGCCGAGCTCGCGGACCTCATCCAGGAGATGACGGACCGGATGCACACGGCCGCCGCCGACCTCCAGTTCGAGGTCGCGGCGCGGCTGCGCGACGAGGTCAAGGAGTTGAAGAAGGAACTGCGGCAGATGCGCGAGGCCGGCGTGGCGTGACCGCGCCCCGGCGGGGGCCGAGGCTGTTGCCCCCCGGTGGCCGGGGGAGCCTCGGAGGAGTCGGGGCGCCGCAGGGCCTGGGCTGGCCTGCGGCGCCCCGACTCCGGTGTCGCCGCGCTGGTCGGTCACACCGTCCCGGAGCAGTGGGGATCCACCTCGCCGAGTGCGCATCCCACCGACCGCGGATGCGGGAGGAGAGCGCATGCCGAGTGGAGTCCGGTGCGTGCACCCGGGTGAGGCTCAGTTCCCTGCGGCGCTTTCCGTCACGGCCTTCCGCACCCGCTCTGGTCGCCAGCGGCCTGGGTGCCGGCCGAGGCCGGGGCGGTGGGCGAACCGGGCGCGAGACCGGTGGTCTCAGTGAAATCGTGGAAGCGGTGAGGATGGGAAAGCCGGACCCGGACTGGGCGAAGGAAGCCCGGGCACTCGAGGAGGCCGCTGAGCGGACCAGCGGCGAGGACCGCCTCGCGTTCCAGGCACAGGCAGCCGATCACTGGTCGGAGGCAGGGGAGTACGACCGGGCGATCGACCTCCTGACCCGGGTCGCCGCGGAGAGCGGGGATCCGTCCGACGCGGGCTCACCGGTCCTCGCCTGCTCGCTCTTCCTGGTGGGGCGGGAGGAGGAGGCCTGGGAGGTGGTCGGGAAGGCCGAACGCCTGGCCGCCTCGCGGCGGGACTGGCGCGACTACGACGAACTGGCCGACTACCTGGCCAGGGCCGGTCGGCCCGAGCAGGCGCTGGAGTACTACGACGAGGCGCTGCGCATCGTCCTGACGCTGGAGCAGCCCGGCGCGCCGGACCCCGATCACCCGGCGCTGCGCCCGCTCTCGTCCGTGCGCAGAAGCCGGCTGCTCGTGCGCGAGCAGCTGGGCCTTCCGGCGGACGAGCACGACCGCGCCTCGGTGCGGAACCTCCCCCTCATCGAGCGCTGGCGCCGTCGGCGCCGCTGACCGGTATCGGCATCATCGTTCGACGCCCAGCGGACGGTCGTGGCGGCGAAGTCTCATCTGCCTTGCTCAGGCCGCATGTCCGTAGCGTGGTGAGCGGGTGCCGGGCCGGGGCGGCCGGGCTTGCGACCCGGACCGACAGCCGCCGCCTTTCCCCGCGCCAGTGGGGGGGCAACCGCCCGGCGGTGTCTCATCCTTGCCACAAATCGGGTAACTCGGAGGAGTCGGGGGTGCCGCAGGGCCTAGGCTGGCCTGCGGCATCGCGCCTCCGGGACGGGGTGGCGGGCCGGTCTTGCAGAGGGGGCCTCAGCCGGGGGACGGCGACGGGGTGTTCCACCGGGGAGCCGCGCGGGTACGACCGCGCGGTCGGCAGAGAGGACAACGTCGTGTCGGTGAATCTTGCCAAGGGGCAGCGGGTCAGCCTCCAGAAGGGCGCGGGCGGCAGCCTGACCGTGGTCCGGATGGGGCTCGGCTGGCAGGCCGCTCCGAAGCGGGGTCTGTTCGGCAGCCGGACGAGGAAGATCGACCTGGACGCGTCGGCACTGCTGTACGCCGAGCGGACCCCGTCCGACGTGGTGTTCTTCCAGCACCTGGAGTCCACCGACGGCTCGGTGCGGCACACCGGGGACAACCTGGAGGGCGGCTCCGGCGCCGAGGACGACGAGGCGATCCTGGTCGACCTGATGCACGTGCCGGCGCACATCACCCAGGTGGTGTTCACGGTCAGCTCGTACACCGGGCAGACCTTCGCCGAGGTGAGCCGGGCGCACTGCCGGCTGCTGGACGAGACCACCGGGGTGGAGCTGGCCCGGTACGAGCTGGCGGGCGGCGGGCCGCACACCGGGCAGATCATGGCGAAGGTGGTCCGGGACGGCAACGGGGGCTGGGAGATGCAGGCGATCGGCGCCCCGGCCAAGGGGCGGACCTTCCAGGACCTGCTGCCGGCGATCGAGCCGTTCCTGTAGGGCGGCGCCCCCTGGGCGCTCCCTCGGGGTGGCTTCCATCGGGGCGGCTTTTTACCTTCTTTACCTTCCTTTGCCTTCCCTGTTACTCTCGATGGCAGCGGAGGGGAGTATTCCTCGACAGCCGACCCCGTCATCACGGGTGCCCGTCGTGGCGCCCCGGGGCGCTGGCCCGAAGGGCGGAAGAGACCTCCGGCAGTGACGATGACCGTCTCGCCTAGCTGCCGGAGGAGCAGTCATGGACGTTTCCGTAACCATGTGGGTCACCACGATCGGTGTGCTGATCGCACTGATCGTGGCCGACTTCTTCATCGGAGGCCGCAAGCCGCACGAGGTCTCGGTCAAGGAGGCCGGGATCTGGACGGCCGTCTGGGTCGTGCTGGCGGTGCTCTTCGGCGGGTTCCTCTGGTGGCACTCCGGCGGACGGCCGGCGGGCGAGTTCTTCGCCGGCTACATCACCGAGAAGTCGCTCAGCGTCGACAACCTCTTCGTGTTCATCCTGATCATGGGCAAGTTCGCGGTGCCCAGGGCCTACCAGCAGCGCGTGCTGATGTTCGGCGTGATCATCGCGCTGGTGCTCCGGGCGGTGTTCATCGCGGGCGGCGCGGCGCTGGTGGCCCAGTTCTCCTGGGTGTTCTTCATCTTCGGCGCGTTCCTGATCTGGACGGCCTGGAAGCTGATCAAGGAGGCCCGGGCCGAGGAGGAGGACGAGGAGTTCGAGGAGAACCGACTGCTGAAGTCGATCACCCGGCGCTTCCCGTCGACCGACACCTACCGCGGCACCAAGCTGTTCGTCCGGGAGCACGGCCGCCGGCTGATCACCCCGATGCTGATCGTCATGCTGGCGATCGGTACGACGGACGTCCTGTTCGCCCTGGACTCGATCCCGGCCATCTTCGGCCTCACCCAGGACCCGTACATCGTGTTCACCGCCAACGCCTTCGCCCTGATGGGCCTGCGCCAGCTGTACTTCCTGATCGGCGGCCTGCTGAAGAAGCTGGTCCACCTGAGCTACGGCCTCTCGGTGATCCTCGGGTTCATCGGCGTCAAGCTGGTCCTGCACGCCGCGCACGAGGCGGGCGCGACCTGGGCCCCGGAGATCGGCATCCCGTTCTCGCTCGGCTTCATCGTCCTGGTGCTGGCCGTCACCACCTTCACCAGCCTGCGCGCCTCCAAGAAGGCCGCCCAGGCCGCCCAGGCCGCCCGGCCCGAGCCCGAGAAGCTCGACGCCTGACCGGACCCGGGCAGGTCGACACCCCGCCGCCGGACGCGCCGTCCGGCGGCGCGGTGCGAATTCGCCGCCGCTGCTACCACGCCGGAGGGCGTGTGCCGCACCCACGGGAGGCTCGGCGCCCCACGGGCCGGGGCAGGGGATAATCGCCGCATGAGCGGTGCCGCGGTGGACAGCAGGTACGAACAGCTCGCCGAACGCCTCCCCCCGCGTCCTTAGACGCGCTGGCCGGACCGGTGAGCGGCACGGTGGAGCTACCGCTGCACCTCGCGTGGTCGGGACTGCGAGCCTTCGACCTCGACCGACCTCGGCTGCGGATGGGTCTGTACCGGATCGTCCTCACCGAAGGCATGCGCGAGGACCTCATCCGCTACCTGGACCCGGGTTTGCTGGTGGAGCAGTGGCCGGTCCTGCGGACGCTGGTCGGTCCGGCGGTCCGCAGCGTCTGGGAGTCGGCCTTCGGCGAGCTTGCAACTGCAGCTCAAGCCTGAACGAGTTTGGAGCGCCGCCGCCGGATCGCGATCCGGCGGCGGCGCTCAGTTCTGTGGGCGTCGGCCGTACTCGGCGACCCAGCGCGAGCCGAGCAGCACGATGTCGGCAGTCTCGACCGGGCGGCCGGTGGCCTGGTCGTAGTAGGTGCGCTCGATCGCCATCACGGGCACGGCGGGTGCGACGCCGAGCGCCTGGGCCTCGGAACGGCTGGCCTGACGCGCCGAGACCCGTTCGACCGGCACGCCGACCTCGATCCCGATGAGGGCCATGCGGTCGGCGACGCCGATGCCGGCATGCGGACCGGCCTCGGGCAGGACGATCAGACTTCCACCGGTGATCGCCATGGGCTCCCAACTATCGGCGAGTTGAGCCGGATCGCCGTCAGCCAGGTAGACGTAGCTGGTGTGCATGACCGGGTCGCCGGGCTGGATCTCCAGCCGGGCTGCGATCCGGGCGTCGGCGGCGCGAGGCTGCGACTCGTGCCGCCAGGTGCCGACCACGCCCTGCCGGGCGAGGGTGGCCTCGGTAGGGGAGCCGTCGCCGGGCGCCACGCGCTGGCGCCGCACCAGAAACGCTGGTGACTCCTGGGACTTGACGTAGTAACCAGCGCCCGGGCGGGCGAGCACGAGCCCTTCCTCGATCAGCACGGCGTAGGCCCGCTGGACCACGCCGGTCGAGACGTTGTGCTCGCGCTGAAGCGCACTGATGGACGGCAGTCGATCGCCTGGCTGAAGCCGCCGGGAGCCGATGTGGCGGCGCAGGGCGTCCGCGACGTGCAGGTAAGAGGGTGTGTCGCTCACGCCTCGGCCTCCTCGCTCCGAATGGTGCGTTGTGGCAGACACCGTAACGCTCGTGGAGCTACTCTATCGATACGGTTTCACCATGCCGATAAGGGGAACGTCGGTGCAGATCAGCATGCGCACGAGCCTGTTCAAGGCGTCTCTCTGTCAGGCGGCCGGGGCTCCCGTGCGAATCGCCAAAGGGAAAGCGGGCCGCGTCCGGCTGTCGACGACCGCGCCGGCCGACACGTCGTCCACGCAGTGGACCGAGGTGCTCGACATCCTCCGGTCGGGCTGCGAGTGGGGCTCGACCGATGCCACGGGCGAGGTCATCGTCTGGGTGGAGCTGGAGGACTTCCACATGATCGACCTGGGGGCCTGGTCGTGACTGCCGCCGCTCGCCGGTCGGACTCGCTCGCCGGCATCGTGATCCGCTTCGACGTTGGCAAAGGCGGGCGCTACATCAGCGCCGAATGTCAGCTGGACGCGCACTGGGCCTGCCCTGGCGGGGTCCGCGAGGTGTCCGGGGCCGTCGCTTTGGTGTGCCTGTGCATGGTGGCGGGTTGTGCCTGTGCCTGCCATCTTTCGGGAGGCGAGCAGTGATCCGGGTCGGTCGGCTCCGGCTGGGGCCGACCGACCCGGACTTCCTCACCAGCCGCGCTCGCGCCACTCGTCCAGGTGGGGGCGTTCGGCGCCGAGGGTGGTGTCGTTGCCGTGGCCGGGGTAGACCCAGGCCTCGTCGGGGAGGGCGTCGAAGATCTTCTCCTTGACGTCCCGGAAGAGGGTCCTGAAGGCCTCCGGGTCGCCCCAGGTGTTGCCGACGCCGCCCGGGAAGAGGCAGTCGCCGGTGAAGACGTGGGGGTGGCCCTGGGGGTCGTCGTAGATGAGCACGATCGCGCCCGGGGTGTGGCCGACGAGGTGGCGGACGGTCAGCTCGACGTCGCCGACCCGCAGCTTGGCGCCGTCCGCGAGCAGCAGTTCGGTGGGGACGTCGATGCCCTCGGCGTCGTGCTCGCCGGCGGCGGTGCGGGCTCCGGTGGTGGCGACCACCTCGGCCAGTGCGCCCCAGTGGTCGTGGTGCCGGTGGGTGGTGACGACCGTCTCCAGGTCGTCGCCGACGGTCTCCAGCAGCACCGGGGCGTCGGCGGCCGCGTCGATCAGCAGCTGCTCGTCGGTGGCGCGGCAGCGCAGCAGGTACGCGTTGTTGTCGTACGGGCCGACGGCCACCTTGGTGATGATCAGATGGGCCAGTTCCCGCACGTCCGGCGGCCCGCCGACCGTGACCGCTCCGTGGTACGTCATCCGTCCGCTCCTCGATCGACTGCAGGGTTCAGGATCATCCTCGCGCCGTCAGCCCATGGGGGGAAGCTGGGGGAGCGCGGCGTCGGGGGTGCGGCGCAGGTCCGCGCCGTCGGAGCGGCCGGAGAGCCAGGCGAGCAGGGCGCGGACGGGCCCTTGGACGGTCAGGGCGGGTTCGCCGGTGCCGATCAGGCCGCGGTCCCCGGTGTCCTCGGCGACGAGCTCGACGGCGGGCAGCCCGGTGCCGTGCAGTCGGCGGGCGAGCCGGCGGAACTCGGTGACGGCGAACTCCTCCGGCCAGTCGGCCGGGGTGTGGCCGGCGTCGAGGTCGACCAGGTGGTACTCGAGCTCGCCGAGGCGCTTCCAGGGGAGTTCGCAGGCCGGGAAGACGGCGCCGGAGCGGTGGTGCACCTCGGCCGCCCAGTGCTCGGGGGCCATTGCGGCGGCGGCCGCGGCGAAGCGCTGGTGGGACTCGCGCAGGTCGGCGAGCTGGGCGTCCAGGGGGCGGCCGGCGCCGTCCTCGATGCCCTGGTCGCGGGCCTGCTCGCTGGGGTACTGGGGGATGTCGGTGCCGGTGCGGGCGCCGGTGAGCAGGTTGACCAGGGAGTCGGCGTTGCGGGAGACGTGGGCCAGCACGTGACCGCGGGTCCAGCCGGGGAGCGCGGAGGGCTCGGCGACGGCGTCCGGCTTCAGTTCGGAGACGGTGTCCAGCAGGCGCCGGGTGCCGGCCTCGACGAGGTCGAGGTGCTCGGCGGCTAGAGCGGCGGCGGAGTGCGGGTCGGTCATCGAATCTGCCTTCTGTGCGGGGCGGTGCGTTGCCCGGAGCGGGCTCCGCTCGTTGACCAGGTGACGCTATCGCCGAACCCCCGCTCTGAGCAGGGCCTTTTTCGGTCCGAGTGCGGACGGTCCGGGTGGCGCTCTCACTCGTTCGGGTGGACTCCGCTGGACGAAGTCGATATTCGAACGTCTGAGCTATAGGCTGGCTGCCGCATCCTGGAAGAAGAACACCTCACACCGCAAGCCCTCTCGCCCCGGAGAAAGGCGCCAGAAGCAGTGGCCGACCGCCTCATCGTCCGCGGTGCTCGCGAGCACAACCTCAAGAACGTCTCGCTCGACCTGCCCCGCGACTCCCTCATCGTCTTCACGGGCCTCTCCGGCTCCGGCAAGTCCTCGCTCGCCTTCGACACGATCTTCGCCGAGGGCCAGCGCCGCTACGTCGAGTCGCTGTCGTCCTACGCACGCCAGTTCCTCGGGCAGATGGACAAGCCCGACGTCGACTTCATCGAAGGCCTCTCCCCGGCCGTCTCGATCGACCAGAAGTCCACCAACCGCAACCCCCGCTCGACCGTCGGCACCATCACCGAGGTCTACGACTACCTGCGCCTGCTGTTCGCCCGGATCGGCAAGCCGCACTGCCCGCACTGCGGGCGCCCGATCGCCAAGCAGTCGCCGCAGGCGATCGTGGACAAGGTTCTGGAGCTCGCCGAGGGCACCCGTTTCCAGGTGCTCAGCCCCGTGGTGCGCGAGCGCAAGGGCGAGTTCGTCGACCTCTTCGCCGACCTCCAGTCCAAGGGCTACTCCCGGGCCCGGGTGGACGGCGAGACGATCCAGCTCGCCGAGCCGCCGAAGCTGAAGAAGCAGGAGAAGCACACCGTCGAGGTGGTCATCGACCGCCTGACCGTCAAGGAGAGCGCCAAGCGGCGGCTCACCGACTCGGTGGAGACGGCCCTGCGGCTGTCCGGTGGCATGGTGGTGCTCGACTTCGTCGACCTCCCGGAGGGCGATCCGGAGCGCGAGCGGATGTACTCCGAGCACCTCTACTGCCCGTACGACGACGTGTCGTTCGAGGAGCTCGAGCCGCGCTCGTTCTCCTTCAACTCGCCGTTCGGCGCCTGCCCGGACTGCTCGGGCCTGGGCAACCGGATGGAGGTCGACCCGGAGCTGGTCGTGCCGGACCCGGAGCGCTCGCTGGACGAGGGCGCGATCCACCCCTGGTCGGCCGGGCACGCCAAGGAGTACTTCCAGCGCCTGATCGACGCGCTCGCGGACGAGCTCGGCTTCCGCACCGACATCCCCTGGGCCGGGCTGCCCGCCCGCGCCAAGAAGGCGCTGATGTACGGGCACAAGCACCAGGTGCAGGTCCGCTACCGCAACCGCTTCGGTCGCGAGCGCTCCTACAGCACCGGTTTCGAGGGCGCGGTGCCGTTCATCCAGCGCCGGCACACCGAGGCGGAGAGCGACAGCAGCCGCGAGCGCTTCGAGGGCTACATGCGCGAGGTGCCCTGCCCGACGTGCCAGGGGACCAGGCTCAAGCCGGTGGTCCTCGCGGTCACCGTCGAGGGCAGGTCGATCGCCGACGTCTCCTCGATGTCGATCAGCGACTGCGCCGAGTTCCTGGGCGCGATGAAGCTGAACGACCGGGACAAGCAGATCGCCGAGCGGGTCCTCAAGGAGGTCAACGAGCGGCTGCGCTTCCTGGTCGACGTCGGCCTGGACTACCTCTCGCTGGACCGCGCGGCCGGCACCCTGTCCGGCGGCGAGGCCCAGCGCATCCGGCTGGCCACCCAGATCGGCTCCGGCCTGGTCGGCGTGCTGTACGTGCTGGACGAGCCGTCCATCGGCCTGCACCAGCGGGACAACCACCGGCTGATCGAGACGCTGGTGCGGCTGCGCGACATCGGCAACACCCTGATCGTGGTCGAGCACGACGAGGACACCATCAAGACCGCGGACTGGGTGGTGGACATCGGACCGGGCGCCGGCGAGCACGGCGGCAAGGTGGTGCACTCCGGTTCGCTGAAGCAGCTGCTCGGCAACAAGGAGTCGCTGACCGGGCAGTACCTCTCCGGCAAGCGGTCCATCCCGATCCCGGCCGCCCGGCGCGACCGGGACAGGAAGCGCCAGCTGACCGTCCACGGCGCCCGGGAGCACAACCTCAAGGACGTCACGGTCGGCTTCCCGCTCGGCACCCTGACCGCGATCACCGGCGTATCCGGCTCCGGCAAGTCGACGCTGGTCAACGACATCCTCTACACCCACCTCGCCCGGGAGCTGAACGGCGCCCGCAGCGTGCCGGGCCGGCACACCCGGATCACCGGCACCGACCTGGTGGACAAGGTGGTCCACGTCGACCAGTCGCCGATCGGCCGCACCCCGCGGTCCAACCCGGCCACCTACACCGGGGTGTTCGACCACGTCCGCCGGCTCTTCGCGGAGACGCAGGAGGCCAAGGTCCGCGGCTACCTGCCCGGCCGGTTCTCCTTCAACGTCAAGGGCGGCCGCTGCGAGAACTGCACCGGCGACGGCACCATCAAGATCGAGATGAACTTCCTGCCGGACGTCTACGTGCCATGCGAGGTCTGCCACGGCGCCCGGTACAACCGGGAGACGCTGGAGGTCCACTACAAGGGCAAGTCCATCGCCGAGGTGCTGGACATGCCGATCGAGGAGGCCCTGTCCTTCTTCGAGGCCGTCCCGGCGATCGCCCGCCACCTCAGGACGCTCAACGACGTCGGCCTCGGCTACGTCCGGCTCGGGCAGTCCGCGCCGACGCTCTCCGGCGGCGAGGCGCAGCGCGTCAAGCTCGCCTCGGAGCTGCAGAAGCGCTCCACCGGGCGGACGGTCTACGTGCTGGACGAGCCCACCACCGGTCTGCACTTCGAGGACATCAGCAAGCTGATCAAGGTGCTCAGCGGGCTGGTCGACAAGGGGAACACCGTGATCGTCATCGAGCACAACCTCGATGTGATCAAGACCGCCGACTGGGTCGTCGACATGGGCCCCGAGGGCGGCTCCGGCGGCGGCACGGTGGTCGCCGAGGGCACCCCGGAGCAGATCGCGGCCGTCGCGGAGAGCCACACCGGCAAGTTCCTGCGGGACATCCTGCCGGGCGACTTCGCGGACGCCCCGGTCGCCGCCCCCGCCAAGAAGGCGCCGCGCAAGCGGGCCGCCGCGAAGAAGTAGTCCGCACCGCGCCCCGCCGCCCCGCCGCTCCCACGCCGGGAGCGGCGGGGCGCGTGCCGCATAGACTTCCGTCGGCCCACCAGCCGTGGGTCCGCCCGCAGCCGAACCCGCCAGGAGCGCACCGATGTCCGAGGCCCCCGAGACCAGCCCCGCCACCTCCCGCCGCACCCTGCTCTGCGGGGCCGCCGCCGTCCTGGCGGCCGGCGGCGCGGTGGCCGTCACCGGGTGCAGCTCCTCCTCCGGCTCGTCCGGTTCCGGCAGCACCGCCAAGGGCCCGGTGGACCTCGGCCCGGCCTCGGCCGTCCCGGAGGGCGGCGGCACGGTCTTCCGGGAGCAGAAGATCGTGGTCACCCAGCCGACCGCCGGGCAGTACAAGGCCTTCAGCGCCAAGTGCACCCACGCCGGCTGCGTCGTGGACCAGGTCAAGAACGCCCAGATCCAGTGCCCCTGCCACGGCAGCCGGTTCGGCATCGCCGACGGCGCGGTGCAGGACGGCCCGGCCCCCACCCCGCTGCCCGCCTACACCGTCACGGTCGAGGGCGGGAACCTCAAGGTCACCCCGAGCTGACGCAGTTGAGCGCCTTCCCCTCGATCCCGGCCCCCTCGATCCCGTCCCCTTCGACCGCCTCCCCCTCGACCGCCTCCCCTTCGACCGCGGCCCCTTCGATCCCGTCCCCGCGGCCGCGACCGCAATCGGTACGGTGGACCCATGGCTGACCCGAGCACCTACCGCCCGGCGCCGGGCGCGATCCCGACCTCCCCGGGCGTCTACAAGTTCCGTGACGCCCACGGCCGGGTCATCTACGTCGGCAAGGCCAAGAGCCTGCGGCCGCGCCTGTCGTCCTACTTCCAGGACCTGGCCGGCCTGCACCCGCGCACCGCGACCATGGTCACCACCGCCGCCTCGGTGGAGTGGACCGTCGTCGCCACCGAGGTCGAGGCGCTCCAGCTGGAGTACTCCTGGATCAAGGAGTTCGACCCCCGGTTCAACGTCAAGTACCGCGACGACAAGAGCTATCCGGAACTCGCCGTCACCCTCAACGAGGAGTACCCGAGGGTCCAGGTGATGCGCGGGGCGCACCGCAAGGGCGTGCGCTACTTCGGCCCGTACGGGCACGCCTGGGCGATCCGCGAGACGGTCGACCTGCTGCTGCGCGTCTTTCCCGTCCGCACCTGCTCCAACGGCGTGTTCAAGCGCGCCCGGCAGGTCGGCCGGCCCTGCCTGCTGGGCTACATCGACAAGTGCGCCGCGCCCTGCGTCGGCAAGGTGACGGCGGACGAACACCGGGCGCTGGCCGAGGAGTTCTGCGACTTCATGGCCGGGCGCACCGGCAACCACCTGCGCCGGCTGGAAGAGCAGATGCAGGAGGCCGCCGCCGACCTGGAGTACGAGCGGGCGGCCCGGCTGCGCGACGACATCGGCGCCCTCAAGCGCGCGATGGAGAAGAACGCCATCGTGCTCGCCGACGCCACCGACGCCGACCTGCTCGCCCTCGCCGAGGACGAACTGGAAGCGGCCGTGCAGATCTTCCACGTCCGCGGCGGCCGGGTGCGCGGCCAGCGCGGCTGGGTCACCGACAAGGTCGAGGACGTGGACACCGCCGGCCTGGTCGAGCACGCCCTCCAGCAGCTCTACGGCGGCGGCAGCGAGTCCGTCCCGCGCGAGGTGCTGGTCCCGGCCGTGCCCGAACCCGCGGGCCCGATAAGGGAGTGGCTCAGCGGCCTGCGCGGCAGCCAGGTCGACCTGCGCATCCCGCAGCGCGGCGACAAGAAGGACCTGATGGCCACCGTGCAGCGCAACGCCCAGCAGGCGCTGGCCCTGCACAAGACCAAGCGGGCCTCCGACCTGACCACCCGCAGCCGCGCCCTCCAGGAGATCGCCGACGCGCTGGAGCTGGACTCCGTCCCGCTGCGCATCGAGTGCTACGACGTCTCCCACCTCCAGGGCGAGGACGTGGTCGCCTCCATGGTCGTCTTCGAGGACGGCCTGGCCCGCAAGAGCGAGTACCGGCGCTTCCAGATCAAGGGCTTCGAGGGCCAGGACGACGTCCGCTCGATGCACGAGGTGATCAGCCGCCGCTTCCGCCGCTACCTCCAGGAGCGCGAGCAGACCGGCGAGTGGGCCGTCCCCGAGGAGGACGAGCCCGGCGCTCCCGAGCCGGCCGCCGGCGCCCGCGATGAGGAGGGCCGTCCCAAGCGCTTCGCCTACCCGCCGCAGCTGCTGGTGGTCGACGGCGGTCAGCCGCAGGTCGCCGCGGCCAAGCGCGCCCTGGACGAACTCGGCGTCGACGACGTCGCGCTGTGCGGCCTGGCCAAGCGGCTGGAGGAGGTCTGGCTGCCCGGCGAGGACGACCCGGTCGTGCTGCCGCGCTCGAGCGAGGGCCTCTACCTGCTCCAGCGGATCCGGGACGAGGCCCACCGGTTCGCGATCGGCTACCAGCGCAACAAGCGTTCCAAGCGACTCACCGCCGGGGAGCTGGACTCCGTCCCGGGCCTCGGCGAGACTCGCCGCCAGGCGCTGCTCAAGCACTTCGGCTCGCTGAAGAAGCTCCGGGCCGCCACCGTCGACGAACTCTGCGCGGTTCCCGGCATCGGACGCCGCACCGCGGAGACTGTTGCGGCGGCGTTGTCCTCCCGTACACCCGCCGCACCCGCGGTCAACACCGCTACCGGCGAGATCATCGAGGACGGAGCCGACCAGGCCGCCGAGCCGGTGGCCGCAGCACCCCAGACCGCACCATCCCAGGAGACGCCATGACGGCCGACGCCGCCCGTCCGCCGGCGCGCCCCGACCCCGCCCGCCTGTCCGCGGCGGGGAAGGGCGGCCGTGCCCTGCGCGTTCTCCCCAGCAGAAAGACCGAGAGCGGGGAACCGAAGTGACCGTGTCAGACGTGGCCGAGAACGCGCCGGAGCTGGTGATCATCTCCGGCATGTCCGGAGCCGGCCGCTCCACCGCCGCGAAGTGCCTGGAGGACCTCGGCTGGTTCGTGGTGGACAACCTGCCCCCGGCCCTGATCCCCACCATGGTCGACCTGGGCGCCCGCTCCCAGGGCAACGTCGCCCGGATCGGCGTGGTCGTGGACGTCCGCGGCCGCCAGTTCTTCGACGACCTGCTCACCTCGCTGGACGAGCTGGAGAAGCGCGGCGTCCGCCTCCGGGTGGTGTTCCTGGACTCCTCCGACGAGGCGCTGGTCCGTCGCTTCGAGAGCGTGCGCCGCCCGCACCCGCTGCAGGCCGACGGCCGGATCGTGGACGGCATCGCCCAGGAGCGGGACCTGCTGCGCGACCTGCGCGGCGAGGCCGATCTGGTGATCGACACCTCGAACCTCAACGTGCACCAGCTGCGCGCCAAGCTGGACGCCCAGTTCGCCGACCACGACGAGCCCGAGCTGCGCGCCACCGTGATGTCCTTCGGCTTCAAGTACGGCCTGCCGGTCGACGCCGACCTCGTGGTGGACTGCCGCTTCCTGCCCAACCCGCACTGGGTGCCCGAGCTGCGGGCCCGTACCGGCACCGACGCGGACGTCGCCGACTACGTCTTCCAGCAGCCCGGCGCCAACGAGTTCCTGAACGGCTATGCCGAGCTGCTCCGGATCGTTACCGAGGGCTACCGCCGCGAGGGGAAGCGCTACATGACGCTTGCCGTAGGCTGCACCGGTGGCAAGCACCGGAGCGTCGCCATGTCCGAGCGTCTGACCAAGCGTCTCATCGCCGACGGAGTCGAGACGGTGCTCGTCCACCGTGACATGGGACGGGAGTAACCGCCGCCTGGCTGCCGGCCCCCCGGCGGAGCCGGGTGGCGGGGCCGAGGAACGCGAGGTGAGTGTGGCGGGATACGTGCCCGGGCGGCAGCCGCAGAGCAGGTCCGGCGAACGGGCGGGCAGCCCGCTGCCGGGCCGTCCGCGCAGCAGTCCCGCCCGGGCCAATCCGGCACCCCGGATCACCGCGCTCGGCGGCGGCCAGGGCCTGTCCGCCTCGCTGTCCGCGCTGCGCCGGCTCACCAGCGACCTCACCGCCGTGGTCACCGTCGCCGACGACGGCGGCTCCAGCGGACGGCTGCGCGAGGAGCTGGGCGTGCTGCCGCCCGGGGACCTGCGCAAGGCGCTGGCCGCGCTGTGCGGGGACGACGACTGGGGCCGCACCTGGTCGGAGGTGATCCAGCAGCGCTTCACCGGCAACGGCGAGCTGGGCGGCCACGCGGTCGGCAACCTGCTGATCGTGGCCCTGTGGGAGAAGCTCGGCGACCCGGTGGCGGCACTGGACTGGGTCGGCCGGCTGCTGAACGTCCAGGGCCGGGTGCTGCCGATGTCCGCGGTGCCGCTCGACATCGAGGCC
This sequence comes from Kitasatospora sp. NPDC048194, assembly GCF_043202455.1. Classification (NCBI taxonomy): domain Bacteria; kingdom Bacillati; phylum Actinomycetota; class Actinomycetes; order Kitasatosporales; family Streptomycetaceae; genus Kitasatospora; species Kitasatospora sp. NPDC048194. The sequence goes on along the minus strand of NZ_JBIDAK010000007.1, from coordinate 91,060 downwards.
AGCGTGCGCGGCCACGACCCGGCGCGCCCCGGCGAGGTGTCCGCCGTCCGCGGTCAGGCCAACGTGGCCGCCACGCCCGGCACCGTGCAGTCGATCCGGCTGCTGCCGGACGAGCCGCCGGCCGTCCCGGAGGCGGTCACGGCGGTGCGCGAGGCGGACTGGGTGGTGCTCGGACCCGGCTCGTGGTTCACCAGCGTGCTGCCGCACCTCCTGGTGCCCGAGCTGGCGAAGGCGCTGGTCGAGACCCGTGCGCGCCGGCTGCTCACCCTCAACCTCGCCCCGCAGCCCGGCGAGACCGAGGGCTTCACCCCGCAGCGTCACCTGGAGGTCATCGCCGACCACGCTCCGGAGCTCGCCGTGGATGCGATCCTGGTGGACGAGCGCGCCGTCACCGGCGGCGCCTTCGGACAGGCGGACCTGGCCGGTCTGGAGAAGGCCGCCGAACGGATGGGCGCCGCTCTGGTGCTCGGTGCGGTGGCCCGCACCGACGGCACCCCGCGACACGACCCGGAGCTGTTGGCGGCCGCGTACGACCGGATTTTCCGGACACATGGAAGGATCGGGCCATGGCGATGACTCCAGCGGTGAAGGACGAGATCAGCCGGCTCCCGGTCACCCGGGCCTGCTGTCGCAAGGCTGAGGTGTCGGCGATCCTGCGGTTCGCGGGCGGACTGCACATCGTGAGCGGCCGCATCGTGATCGAGGCGGAGCTGGACACCGGGTCGGCGGCACGGCGGCTGCGCAAGGACCTCCTGGAGATCTTCGGGCACTCCTCCGACCTCGTGGTGATGGCCCCCGGCGGGCTGCGGCGCGGCAGCCGCTTCGTCGTGCGGGTCGTCAAGGACGGCGAGCTGCTCGCGCGCCAGACGGGGCTGGTGGACGGGCGCGGGCGCCCGATCCGCGGCCTGCCCCCGGCGGTCGTCTCCGGGGCCACCTGCGACGCCGAGGCCGCCTGGCGCGGGGCGTTCCTGGCGCACGGCTCGCTCACCGAGCCGGGCCGTTCCTCCTCGCTGGAGATCACCTGCCCCGGCTCCGAGGCGGCGCTCGCCCTGGTCGGTGCGGCCCGCCGGCTCGGCATCCCGGCCAAGGCCCGCGAGGTGCGCGGGGTGGACCGGGTGGTGATCCGCGACGGCGACGCGATCGGCGCGCTGCTGACCCGGCTGGGAGCGCACGAGTCGGTGCTCGCCTGGGAGGAGCGCCGGATGCGGCGCGAGGTCCGGGCCACCGCCAACCGCCTGGCCAACTTCGACGACGCCAACCTGCGCCGCTCGGCCCGGGCCGCGGTGGCGGCCGGCGCCCGGGTCGCCCGCGCGCTGGAGATCCTCGGCGACGAGGTGCCGGAGCACCTGGCCGCGGCCGGCCAGCTGCGGATGCAGCACAAGCAGGCCTCGCTGGAGGAGCTGGGCGCGCTCGCCGACCCGCCGCTGACCAAGGACGCGGTGGCCGGCCGGATCCGCCGCCTGCTGGCGATGGCCGACAAGCGCGCCGCCGAGCTGGGCCTGCCGAGCACCGAGGCCAACCTGACCGACGAGATGGCGATGAACTGAACACGCTGCGTGATCGCGATGCGGCCGGCGCCCGGGTGGGGGTGCCGGCCGCCGGCGTTCCCGGGCCGGGCCCGACGGCGGGATTGGTAGAGACCACTGCCCCGGAGGCCAAGTGCCCTCCGGCCCAAGGCGGGACGGCCTGAAATCGGGTTTGCGGCACGCCACGCCACGTCTCAGGAGGTGGCGCGATGTGCCCTCCCAGCGTCCGGAGGGGTAGGGTCGTAGGCGGTCGGGGACTTCCCAAATCTCACCCCCGTCGGCCTCGCGCCGGCGTACCTAACGAGGAGATCGGTTCGTGACGATCCGGGTAGGCATCAACGGCTTCGGCCGCATCGGCCGCAACTTCTTCCGCGCGGTCAAGGCCCAGGGCGCGGACATCGAGATCGTCGGTGTCAACGACCTCACCGACACGAAGACCCTGGCTCACCTGCTGAAGTACGACACCACCCTGGGCACCTTCCCGGGCGAGGTCTCGCACACCGAGGACAGCATCACCGTCGACGGCCACACCTTCAAGGTGACCGCCGAGCGTGACCCCGCCAACCTGCCGTGGGCCGAGCTGGGCGCCGACATCGTCGTCGAGTCCACCGGCATCTTCACCAAGGCCGAGGCCGCGAAGAAGCACCTCACCGCCGGCGCCAAGAAGGTCATCATCTCGGCGCCCGCCACCGACGAGGACGTCACCATCGTCCTGGGTGTCAACGACGACAAGTACGACGCCGCCAACCACCACGTCATCTCCAACGCCTCCTGCACCACCAACTGCGTGGCGCCGATGGCCAAGGTGCTGAACGAGAGCTTCGGCATCGTCAAGGGCCTGATGACCACCGTCCACGCGTTCACCAACGACCAGGTGACCCTGGACTTCCCGCACAAGGACCTGCGCCGCGCCCGCGCCGCGTCGCAGAACATCATCCCGACCTCCACCGGCGCCGCCAAGGCGACCGCCCTGGTCCTGCCGGAGCTGAAGGGCAAGCTGGACGGCACCTCGCTGCGCGTCCCCGTCCCGACCGGCTCCATCACCGACCTGGTCGTCACCCTGGAGCGCGAGGTCACCAAGGACGAGGTCAACGCGGCCTTCCAGAAGGCCGCGCAGGAGGGCCCGCTCAAGGGCATCCTGGCCTACACCGAGGACCCGATCGTCTCCTCGGACATCGTCAACGACCCGGCCTCCTGCATCTTCGACTCCAGCCTGACCATGGTCCAGGGCAACCAGGTCAAGGTGCTCGGCTGGTACGACAACGAGTGGGGCTACTCGAACCGCGTCGTCGACCTGGTCACCCTCGTCGGTGGGCAGCTCTGACACGGTGGGAGCTGACGTGAGGTAGGGGCGAGGGCCCGGACGGCGAAACGGAGCCGACCGGGCCCTCGCTCTGCGTACCTGGACTCCTCAGGCGGCCCCTGCGCCGTGCCGCCTCTGCGCATCAACCCTCTCCCCAGGAGACCGAAGAACCAGTGAAGACCATCGAAGACCTGGACGTCGCCGGCAAGCGCGTCTTCGTGCGTGCCGACCTGAACGTTCCGCTGGACGGCGAGACGATCACCGACGACGGCCGGATCCGCGCCGTCGCGCCGACCATCGCCAAGCTCGTCGAGCGCGGGGCCAGGGTCGTCGTCGCCTCCCACCTCGGCCGTCCCAAGGGCGCGCCGGACCCGCAGTACTCGCTCGCCCCCGCGGCCAAGCGCCTGGGCGAGATCCTCGGCAAGGACGTCGCCTTCGCGACCGACACCGTGGGCGAGAGCGCCGCCGCCACCGTGGCCGCGCTCGCCGACGGCGAGGTCGCGCTGCTGGAGAACCTGCGCTTCAACGCCGGTGAGACCAGCAAGGACGACGCCGAGCGCACGGCGTTCGCCGAGCAGCTGGCCGCCCTGGCCGACCTCTACGTCGGTGACGGCTTCGGCGCCGTGCACCGCAAGCACGCCTCGGTGTACGACCTGCCGAAGCTGCTGCCGCACGCGGCCGGCGACCTGATCGCCACCGAGGTCGGCGTGCTGAAGAAGCTCACCGAGGACGTCGCGCGTCCGTACGTCGTCGTGCTGGGCGGGGCCAAGGTCTCCGACAAGCTCGGCGTGATCGACAACCTGCTGAAGAAGGCCGACCGGATCCTGATCGGCGGCGGCATGGCGTACACCTTCCTCAAGGCCAAGGGCCACGAGGTCGGCATCTCGCTGCTGCAGGAGGACCAGATCCCGACCGTCCTGGGCTACCTGGCCGAGGCCGAGCAGCGCGGGGTCGAGTTCGTCCTGCCGGTGGACGTCCTGGTGTCCTCCGAGTTCCCGGACCTCAAGGGCAAGACCCCGGCGAACCCCGACACCGTCGCCGTCGACGCGATCCCGGCCGACCAGGAGGGCCTGGACATCGGCCCGAAGACCCGCGAGCTGTACGCGGCGAAGCTGGCCGACGCGGGCACCGTGTTCTGGAACGGCCCGATGGGCGTCTTCGAGCACCCGGACTACGCCAACGGCACCAAGGCCGTCGCGCAGGCCCTGGTCGACAGCGGCGCGTTCACCGTGGTCGGCGGCGGCGACTCCGCCGCGGCCGTCCGCATCCTGGGCTTCGACGAGAAGAAGTTCGGGCACATCTCGACCGGCGGCGGCGCGAGCCTCGAGTACCTGGAGGGCAAGACCCTCCCCGGTCTCGCCGCTCTGGAGGACTGAAACACATGACCGAGCGTCTCCCGCTGATGGCGGGCAACTGGAAGATGAACCTCAACCACCTCGAGGCCATCCAGCACACCCAGAAGCTGGCCTTCGCGCTGGCCGACAAGGACTACGAGGCCGTCGAGGTCGCCGTCCTGGTGCCGTTCACCGACCTGCGGTCGGTGCAGACCCTGGTCTTCGGCGACAAGCTGAAGATCAAGTACGGCGCGCAGGACATCTCGCAGCACGACGGCGGCGCCTACACCGGCGAGGTCTCCGGCCCGATGCTGGCCAAGCTGCAGTGCAGCTACGTGGTGATCGGCCACTCGGAGCGCCGCCAGTACCACGGCGAGAACGAGGAGATCGTCAACGCCAAGGTGAAGGCCGCCTACCGGGCCGGGGTCACCCCGATCCTGTGCATCGGCGAGCCGCTGGACGTCCGCAAGGCCGGCACCCACGTCGAGTACACCCTGGCCCAGCTGGACGGCGCCCTGGAGGGCGTCCCGGCGGCCCAGGCCGAGTCGATCGTGGTCGCGTACGAGCCGGTCTGGGCGATCGGCACCGGCGAGGTGGCCACCCCGGAGGACGCCCAGGAGGTCTGCGCGGCCATCCGCCGGCGGATCGCCGAGCTGTACGACGCCGAGCTGGCCGACAAGGTCCGCGTGCTGTACGGCGGTTCGGTGAAGTCGTCGAGCGCGGCCGGCCTGATGGCCAAGCCCGACATCGACGGCGGCCTGATCGGCGGTGCCTCGCTGGACGCCGACGAGTTCGTCAAGATCGTGCGCTACCGTGAGCAGGCAGTAGGCTAACGCCGCCGCAGCAACGTAGGCTTTGGGGCCGGACCGCCGTACGCGGCCCGGCCCCTTCGCCGAAGATACGAGAGAGTTGGTCCCGTCGTGGTTCTCGGGTTCTCGATTGCCCTGATCATCTTCAGTCTGCTGATGATCCTGCTGGTGCTGCTGCACAAGGGGAAGGGCGGCGGCCTGTCGGACATGTTCGGCGGTGGCGCGATGTCGACCGGTGGGGGCTCGGCGGTGGCCGAGCGCAACCTGGACCGCATCACCATCGTGGTCGGCCTCGGCTGGTTCGCCTGCATCATCGTGCTGGGCCTGGTCCTCAAGTACCAGAGCTGACGCAACCCTGACGCCCCGTCGCCCGAGCGCCTATCCTGGGACGGTCGGGGGCGGAGGCGATGGTGGCCGATCCTTAACTCCTGCTTACACTAGGACGACTTTCGCCACCGACGCGCACCGCGGCGGGTCGGCGCACCAGCACGCAGGGAGTCAGACCGTGGCAAGTGGCAACGCCATCCGTGGCAGCAGGGTCGGGGCCGGCCCGATGGGGGAGGCGGAGCGCGGCGAGTCCGCCCCGCGCAACCGGATCTCCTTCTGGTGTGCCAACAAGCACGAGACCCGGCCCAGCTTCGCCGCCGACGCCGTGATCCCGGACACCTGGGACTGCCCGCGCTGCGGCTTCCCGGCCGGGCAGGACGAGGACAACCCGCCGGCGCCCTCGCGCAACGAGCCGTACAAGACCCACCTCGCCTACGTCCGCGAGCGGCGCACCGACGCCGACGGCGAGGCGATCCTCGCCGAGGCGCTGGCCAAGTTGCGCGGCGAGATCTGACGCGGAAGCCCGACCGGGGCGGCCGGAAGCGCCTTGGAGTCGGGCCGGACGCCGAGGACAGCGACGAGAAGGGGCGCCACCGTCGAGTGACGGTGGCGCCCCTGCCTATTTCTACGGGTCCTCGCGCCTACGGGTGCTCGCGCCCAGGGGTGCTCGCGGCCCTCACGCGGAGGCCGGCGGGTAGAGCTGCGGCGGAATCCGCTCCGCGGCGGCGCGGTCCAGCAGCCACAGGGTGCGGCTGCGGCCGTACGCGCCGGAGGCGGGCGCCTGGAGCTCGCCGGGGCCGGACAGGGCCAGCGCGACCGCGCCCGCCTTGTCCTCGCCCGCGGCCAGCAGCCAGACCTCCCGGGCCGCCCGGATCGCCGGGAGGGTGAGCGAGATCCGGGTCGGCGGGGGCTTGGGGGCCCCGCGCACGCCGACCACCGTCAGCTCGGTCTCCCGCACGCCCGGGTGCTCGGGGAACAGCGAGGCGACGTGGGTGTCCGGGCCGACGCCGAGCAGCAGCACGTCGAAGGCCGGGACACCGCTGCGCTCGCCCGGCCCGGCGGCCCGGGCCAGTTCCTCGGCGTAGCGGGCGGCCGCGGTCTCCAGGTCCGAGCCGTCCGCGCCGTCCGAGGCGGGCATCTCGTGCACCCGCGCCGGGTCGAGCGGGACGGAGTCCAGCAGCTCGGCGCGGGCCTGGACGGCGTTGCGGTCCGGGTCGGCGGCGGGCACGAAGCGCTCGTCGCCCCACCAGAGGTCCAGCCGGCCCCAGTCGACCGCGTCGCGCGCCGGGGAGGCGGCGATCGCGGCCAGCAGGGCGTTGCCGTTGCGGCCGCCGGTCAGCACCACCGAGGCGGTGCCGCGGGCGGCCTGGGCGTCCACGATCCGGGTGATCAGCCGGGCCGCGGCCGCCTGGGCCATCAGCTCCTTGTCGCGGTGGACGACCAGCTGCGGGGTCGCGTTGGTCATGCGCCGTCCTTGGAGGTGGAGCGCTTGGCCGCGGTCTTCCGGGCGGCGGGCTTCTTCTCCGCGTCGGCCGGCGCCCCGTCCGGCTCGGCCACCGCGGCCTCGACCGCCTGGGCGATCTGCTCGGCGGCCGCCGTCTCGGCCTCGGACGGCTCGCGCAGCCGCTCGACGGGCGTGCGCACGGCCGTCGAGTAGATGTCGTCCGGGTCGAGGCGGCGCAGTTCCTCGGCGATCAGCTCCGAGGTCTCGCGCCGCTTGAGCGCCACCTGGCGGTCCGGCGAACCGGGCATCGAGAGCGTGCCCATCAGGCCGTCCGGGCGGTCCAGGGTGATGTCCCCGTCCTTGGTGCGCAGGTGCACCGCCGTGATGCCCGGGCCGGCCGTGACCGTCCGCTCGACCGGCACGTGCAGCCGGTTGAGCAGCCACAGGCCGAGCAGTTCGACGCTGGGGTTGTAGGACTCGCCCTCGACCACCGCGGAGAGGATCCGGGACGGCCGCTGGTCCAGCGCGGCGGCGAGCATGGAGCGCCAGCCGGTGAGCCGGGTCCAGGCCAGGTCGGTGTCGCCCGGGGTGTAGCTCTCGGCCCGCTGCGCGAGCTGGTCGACCGGGGACTCGGCGGTGACCGCGTCGGTGATCCGGCGCTGGGCGAGCGCGCCCAGCGGGTCCTGCGCCGGGTGCAGCGGAGCGTTCTCCGGCCACCAGACGACGGTCGGCGCGTCCGGCAGCAGCAGCGGCAGGACCACGGACTGGGCGTGCGAGGCGAGTTCGCCGTGCATGCGCAGGATGACCGTTTCGCCGGAGCCGGCGTCCGTGCCGACCAGGACCTCGGCGTCCAGACGGGTCTCGGCACGGGCCCGGGGCGAGCGCCCGGCGCGCTTGATCACCGCGAGGGTGCGCATCGGGTGCTCGCGGGAGGCCTCGTTGGCGGCCTTGAGGGCGTCGTAGGCGCTGCCCTCGTCGGTCACGATCACCAGGGTGAGCACCATGCCGGCAGCGGTGGAGCCGCTGGCCCGGCGGGCCTCCATCAGCGCCGCGTTGATCTTGCTGGAGGTGGTGTTGGTGAGGTCGATCTTCATGGCCGGCGCCAGCTCCTGCCGTCTCGTGCGAGCATCTCGTCCGCCTCCGCGGGGCCCCAGGTGCCCGCCGCGTACTGGGCAGGCTTGCCGTGGGCGTCCCAGTACTTCTCGATCGGGTCGAGGATCTGCCAGGAGAGCTCGACCTCCTGGTGGCGCGGGAACAGGTTGGCGTCGCCGAGCAGCACGTCGAGGATGAGCCGCTCGTACGCCTCCGGGCTGGACTCGGTGAAGGACTCGCCGTAGGCGAAGTCCATCGTGACGTCCCGGACCTCGAAGGAGGTGCCCGGCACCTTGGAACCGAACCGCACCGTCACGCCCTCGTCCGGCTGGACCCGGATGACCAGGGCGTTCTGCCCCAGCTCCTCGGTCGCGTAGGAGTCGAACGGCAGGTACGGGGCGCGCTGGAAGACCACCGCGATCTCGGTGACCCGGCGGCCCAGCCGCTTGCCGGTGCGCAGGTAGAACGGGACGCCCGCCCAGCGGCGGTTGTTGATCTCCAGCTTGATGGCCGCGTAGGTGTCGGTCTTGGACTCGGGGTCGATGCCGTCCTCGTCCAGGTAGCCGACGACCTCCTCGCCGCCCTGCCAGCCCGCCGCGTACTGGCCGCGCACGGTGTGCCGGCCCAGGTCGGCCGGGAGCTTGACGGCGCTGAGCACCTTGAGCTTCTCGGCGACCAGTGCCTTGGGGTGGAAGGACGCCGGCTCCTCGATGGCGGTGAGCGCCATCAGCTGGAGCAGGTGGTTCTGGATGACGTCCCGGGCGGAACCGATGCCGTCGTAGTAGCCGGCCCGGCCGCCGATGCCGATGTCCTCGGCCATGGTGATCTGCACGTGGTCGACGTACGAGCGGTTCCAGATCGGCTCGAACATCTGGTTGGCGAAGCGCAGCGCCAGGATGTTCTGGACCGTCTCCTTGCCCAGGTAGTGGTCGATCCGGAAGACCTCGTCACGGGGGAAGACCTCGTGGACGACCTTGTTGAGCTCCTGGGCGCTCTCCAGGTCGTGGCCGAAGGGCTTCTCGATGACGGCGCGGCGCCACGAGCCCTGCGGAGGGTCGGCCAGGCCGTGCTTCTTGAGCTGCTGGACGACGGTCGGGAAGAACTTCGGCGGGACGGACAGGTAGAAGGCGAAGTTGCCGCCGGTGCCCTGGGCCTTGTCCAGTTCCTCGATGGTCTGGCGGAGCTTGTCGAAGGCGTCGTCGTCGTCGAAGGTGCCGTGGACGAAGCGCATGCCCTTGGCGAGCTGCTGCCAGACCTCCTCCCGGAACGGGGTGCGGGCGTGGTCCCGGACGGCGTCGTGGACCTCCTTGGCGAAGTCCTCGTCGTCCCACTCGCGGCGGGCGAAGCCGACGAGCGAGAAGCCCGGCGGCAGCAGACCCCGGTTCGCGAGGTCGTAGATGGCCGGCATCAGCTTCTTGCGGGACAGATCGCCGGTGACCCCGAAGATGACCAGGCCGGACGGCCCCGCGATGCGCGGGAGCCGCCGGTCGGAGGGGTCACGAAGCGGGTTGACGGGGGTGGCCGGGAGGTCGTCCGCGTCCGAGTCTGACGTCAACTCAGGAAAATCGTTGCTCACTTCGGTGTGCTCCGCTTTCGTGCGCTGGCTGTGTGAGCAGGGGTCACTTCTCGGTGGCGAAGGAGGCCAGCGAGGCGGTGACGGTGTCGAGCAGCTCCTGCCAGGACTGCTCGAACTTCTGCACGCCCTCGTCCTCCAGGACCTTGACCACGTCGTCGTAGTCCACGCCCGCGGCCGCGACGGCGTCCAGGACGGCCTTGGCGTCGGCGTAGTTGGGGACGATGGTGTTGCCGGTGACGACGCCGTGGTCGCCGGTGGCGTCCAGGGTGGCCTCGGGCATCGTGTTCACGGTGCCGGGGGCGACCAGCTCGGTGACGTACAGGGTGTCCGGCAGGGCCGGGTCCTTGACGCCGGTGGACGCCCAGAGCGGGCGCTGCGGCTTGGCGCCGGCGGCCTCCAGGGCCTTCCAGCGGGCGTTGCCGTCGGTCTTGCCGTCGACGCTGCCGAAGACCTCCTCGTACGCCTGGTAGGCGAGGCGGGCGTTGGCCAGGGCGGCCTTGGAGCGCAGGTTCTTGGCGTCGCCGCCGACCTTGTCCAGGCGCTTGTCGATCTCGGTGTCCACGCGGGACACGAAGAAGGAGGCGACCGACTCGATCTGGGAGAGGTCCAGGCCCTTGGCCTTGGCGGCCTCCAGACCGGTCAGGTAGGCGTCCATGACGGCCTTGTAGCGGTCCAGCGAGAAGATCAGCGTGACGTTGACGCTGATGCCCAGGCCGATGACCTCGCTGATGGCGGGCAGGCCGGCCTCGGTGGCGGGGATCTTGATGAAGACGTTCGGGCGGTCGACCAGCCACCACAGCTGCTTGGCCTCGGCCACGGTCGGGGCGGTCGCGTGCGCCAGGCGCGGGTCGACCTCGATGGAGACCCGGCCGTCGCGGCCGTTGGAGGCGTCGTAGACCGGGCGCAGCACGTCGGCGGCGTCGCGCACGTCGGAGGTGGTGATCATGCGGACCGCCTCCTCGGTGGTGACCTTGCGGACCGCGAGGTCGCGCAGCTGGCCGTCGTAGGAGGTGTCGCCGCTGCCGGCGATGGCCTTCTGGAAGATGGTCGGGTTGGTGGTGACACCCACCACGTGCTTGTTCTGCACCAGCTCGGCCAGGTTGCCGGAGTTCAGCCGCTTGCGGCTGAGGTCGTCCAGCCAGATCGCAACGCCTTCGTCGCTGAGGCGCTTCAGTGCGTCAGTCATGGTGCTTCAGTCCTTCTTCTGCTTCGTGGGGTAGTCAGAGGGGCCGCGTACCCGCGTGCGGGCGAGGTACGCGGCCGGAGCGGAATCAGCGGTTGACGGCTTCGAGGGCGCGCAGGGTGTTGTGCGCCTCGGCGACCACCCGCTCGGCGGTCAGACCGAACTCCTCGAAGAGCACCTTGTAGTCGGCGGAGGCGCCGAAGTGCTCCAGCGAGACGATCCGGCCGTGGTCGCCGACCAGCTCGCGCCAGCCCTGGGCGATCCCGGCCTCGACCGAGACGCGGGCCTTGACGGACGGCGGCAGCACGCTGTCGCGGTAGGCCTGGTCCTGCTCCTGGAACCACTCGAAGGACGGGAGGGAGACCACGCGGGTGGCGATGCCCTCGGCCTCCAGGACCTCGCGGGCCTGGACGGCCAGCTGTACCTCGGAGCCGGTGCCCATCAGGATCAGCTGGGGGTCGCCGTTGGAGGCCTCGGCCAGGATGTAGCCGCCCTTCGCGGTGCCCTCGGCGGAGGCGAAGACCTCGCGGTCGAAGGTCGGGACGTTCTGGCGGGTGAGCGCCAGGCCGACCGGGCCCGGGTGGGTGGTCTGGCGCTCGATGATCGTGCGCCAGGCGACGGCGGTCTCGTTGGCGTCCGCCGGGCGGACCATGGCCAGACCCGGGATGGCGCGCAGCGCGGCCAGGTGCTCGACCGGCTGGTGGGTCGGGCCGTCCTCGCCGAGGCCGATCGAGTCGTGCGTCCAGACGTAGGTGACCGGCAGCTTCATCAGCGCGGCCAGGCGCACCGCCGGGCGCATGTAGTCGGCGAAGACCAGGAAGGTGCCGCCGTAGACGCGGGTCCGCCCGTGCAGCGCGATGCCGTTCATGGTCGAGCCCATGGCGTGCTCGCGGATGCCGAAGTGGATCGTCCGGCCGTACGGGCTGGCGGACTTCAGCGGGTTGCCCTCGGGGAGGAAGGAGCTGTCCTCGTCGATGGTGGTGAGGTTGGACTCGGCGAGGTCGGCCGAGCCGCCCCACAGCTCCGGGATCACCGCGCCGAGCGCCTTGAGGGTCTCGCCGGAGGCCTTGCGGGTGGCGACGTCCTTGCCGGCCGGGAAGGACGGGACGGCCTTCTTCCAGCCCTCGGGCAGCTCGCCGGCCTGGATGCGGTCGAACTCGGCGGAACGCTGCGGGTTGGCGGCGCGCCAGGCGGCGAAGGACTTCTCCCACTGGTCGCGGGCGGCCTTGCCGCGCTTGATGACCTTGCGGGCGTGCTCGATGACCGGCTCGCTGACCTCGAAGGTCTTCTCCGGGTCGAAGCCCAGGACCTTCTTGGTGGCGGCGATCTCGGCGGCGCCGAGCGCGGAGCCGTGCGCCTTGGCGGTGTTCTGGGCGTCCGGGGCCGGCCAGGCGATGATCGTGCGCATCGCGATCATCGACGGGCGGGAGGTCTCGGCCTTCGCGGCGGCCAGCGCCTGGGCGAGGGCCTCGACGTCGATGTCGCCGTTGGCCTTCGGGGCGACCCGCTGGACGTGCCAGCCGTAGGCCTCGTAGCGCTTGAGGACGTCTTCGGAGAAGGCGGTGTCGGTGTCGCCCTCGATCGAGATGTGGTTGTCGTCGTACAGGGCGACCAGGTTGCCCAGCTTCTGGTGGCCGGCCAGCGAGGAGGCCTCGGCGGAGATGCCCTCCTCCAGGTCGCCGTCGGAGACGATGGCCCAGATGGTGTGGTCGAAGGGGGACTCGCCGGCCGGGGCGTCCGGGTCGAACAGGCCGCGCTCGTAGCGGGCGGCCATCGCCATGCCGACCGCGTTGGCGATGCCCTGGCCGAGCGGACCGGTGGTGGTCTCGACACCGGCGGTGTGGCCGTGCTCCGGGTGGCCGGGGGTGCGGCTGCCGGCCACGCGGAAGGCCTTGAGGTCGTCCAGTTCCAGACCGTAGCCGGAGAAGTAGAGCTGGGTGTAGAGCGTCAGGCTGGTGTGCCCGGGGGAGAGGACGAAGCGGTCCCGGCCGGCCCAGGCCGGGTCGGTCGGGTCGTGGCGCAGGAAGCGCTGGAAGATCAGGTACGCCGCGGGGGCCAGCGACATGGCCGTCCCCGGGTGTCCGTTGCCGACCTTCTGGACAGCGTCCATGGCCAGGACGCGCGCCGTGTCAACCGTGCGCTCGTCCAGTTCGGTCCACTCGAATGCGTTCGTCGGCGCAGTGCTCACCCTGTCTCAGGGCTCCTTCCATTGTGAAGAGTGACCCCGTGAATGGGGACCGGGTCGGCCACGGCGCTGTGGTCCCGACTGAGGATGGTGCCGGTCACGGAGGGTAGATCCCGCTTCTACGTGCGAGCCTACCGTCCGGCCCGGGGCTCACCCTCCGTGCCGAGACAACCGGGATTTCCGCATGGTGATTCCCACTAGGGCGTTCTGACTGATTTTGTCCCAGCCTCTCCCGATTTGCCGGGCCGCGCCGCTCGGGCGGCCGGGGCGGGTCGCGCGGACACGCCGGAAGCGGTTCGTGGCATCACCCAGCCGGTTCACTCAGCCGGTTCACTCAGGGGTGTGCGATCCGCCTCGCCGGGGGACCCCGGAGCCGGATGGGATATATGGAGCGTCTATGGTGGCGTGGTACGCGCAGAGCGGACGATTCGGGACCCATCGTTCCTGTGGCCGCCTGCGAGGATTCATCTTCAGTTGGGGTGTTAGTGACCGCCGTCGAAACCCGTCCCGCCGGGGTCACCGGGGCGACTCCTGCGCACCGGCCCATCGGGGCCCGTGTCGGCGCCTTCGTCGCACTGACCAAGCCTCGGATCATCGAGCTGCTGCTGATGAGCACCGTGCCGGTGATGTTCCTGGCGCAGCAGGGTGTTCCGGACATGCTGCTGGTGCTGAAGGTCGTGGTCGGCGGTTTCCTGTCCGCGGGCGGCGCCAACGCCCTCAACATGTACATCGACCGGGACATCGACGCGCTGATGTCCCGCACCGAGCGGCGGCCGATCGTCACCGGGATGGTGTCGCCGCGCGAGGCGCTGGTGTTCGGCGTCGTACTGGCGGTCGTGTCGACGCTGCTGCTGGGCTTCGGCGTCAACTGGCTCTCCGCCGGGCTGGCGCTCGGAGCCCTGCTGTTCTACGTGTTCGTCTACACGCTGGGCCTCAAGCGGCGCACCTCCCAGAACATCGTCTGGGGCGGCATCGCCGGCTGCATGCCGGTGCTGGTCGGCTGGTCCTCGGTCACGAACTCGGTGTCCTGGGCGGCGGTGGCGCTCTTCCTGGTGGTGTTCTTCTGGACGCCGCCGCACACCTGGGTGCTGTCGATGAAGGTGCGCGACGACTACCTGCGCGCGGGCGTGCCGATGCTGCCGGTGATCAAGGGCAACGTGGCGGTCGGCAAGCAGGTCGTCGCCTACTCCTGGGTGATGGTGGCGACCTCGCTGGCGGTGTGGCCGCTCGGGCACATGAGCTGGCTGTACCCCGTCGCCGCGGTGGTCCTGGGCGCGGCGTGGCTGCGCGAGGCGCACGCGCTGTACGGGCGGGCGAAGGCCGGTGTCGTGGGCGCGAAGCTGAAGGAGATGCGGCTGTTCCACTGGTCGATCACCTACCTGTCGCTGCTGTTCGTGGTGTGCGCGATCGACCCGTTCGTCAAGTAGCGGTTGACGCAACGGCTGACGCAGGGAGCCCCGGTCCGGTGGACCAGGGCTCCTTCGCGTCCGGGGGCCGGGGGCCGGGGCTCCTTCGCGTCCGGTGGACCGGAGCTCGTTGGCGTCCGAGGGCCGGTTTCGAGTTCTCGAACCGTCTCAGCGGGCGGGCAGCTCCGACGGACCGACGTGATCGTCCAGCCAGTCCCGCAGCGGCTGGGAGGCGCGCAGGAAGCCGGTGATCCGGGTGCGGGCCGCCCTGGTGCCGAGCCACTTCGCGGGCGCCCACTCCTGCCAGGCCACCAGGCCCTTGTGGCGGAGCAGCCCGATCCTCGGATGGTCCTTGGGGAAGCCGCGCGGGGTGGACTTGAGCGAGTCCCGGCCGTGCACCCGCGGCCCGGCCTGCTCGACCCGCGCGATCACCCGCTCCAGCTCGGCACCGGTGACGTCCTCGGCGACGGCGGCGCGGTAGCGCTCCAGCTGGTCCGGGGCGAGCTGGTACATGCCGTTCCCGCAGGCCAGCCCGTCGGCGGAGAGCTGGATGTAGCCGCCGCTCTCCAGGTGCGCGCCGATGTGGGTCTTGTACGGGGACTTGTCGGCGCTGAACCGGATGTCGCGGTTCGGGCGGAAGATCTTCCCCGGCCCGAACTCCGGCTCCAGCTCGGCCAGCAGCAGCTCCATGGGCGCGCGGACGGCCTGCTCGTACTGGTCCTTGTGGGCCTGCCAGAAGGACTTCGAGTTGTCGGCCTCCAGGTGCTCGTAGAAGTCGAGGGCCTCGGCCGGCCAGCCTTTGAACGTCATGTTCCGAGTATGTGTCCCGGTGCACAGGGTGCTCCCGTCGCCAGGGCGTCTACCGGTGGGTAGCATGCGGGCATGAGCGCAGAGACCGCCACCGCCGCCGCGCCGGACGCCCGTACCGAGCGCCGCGCCAAGCGCATCGCCAAGCACCTGACCAGCTTCGCCCAGCAGCACGGCGGCAGCGCCGACGCGGTCGTCGAGTACGTGGGCGCCGTGGCCACGCGCATCGTCGTGGTCGGCGCGGACGGCGCCTGGGGCGACCAGGTGGCCCCCAGCTACGCCGTCGGCCGCCGGGCCGCGGAGCTGGCCGGGCTGACCCTGCACGACGACTTCGAGGGCGAGCTGGGCCTCAAGGTCAAGACCGGCCAGTACGAGTGGAAGCGGATGGCCGGCATCCAGCTCGGCGGCTGACCGCACCCGCGTGAACGGCGACGGCCCGGCTCCCCCGTTCGGGGGAGCCGGGCCGATGTCGTGCGCTCAAGGAGCCAGCCCCTCGTGGTCGAGGGCTCGAACGGGCTGGGTGGGCCGGTCCAGCCAGGCCCACTGGCTGTCCGCGGTGACGGTGAGGCCGAAGCGCTCCGGCGCCGGGCGGTCGTGCTCCGCCCACCACTGATGGGCGGCCTCGATCTCGTCCCAGAGCCGGCGCGGGCCGTACTGCCAGACGGTGAAGCGCTCGGGGCGGCCGTCGTCCCGGTCGACGGCCGCCCAGGAACGGGCATCGGTGGTCGCGACCCAGAGCCGGGGGGGGGGGGCGGCGGGGCGCCCCCCCCCCCCCCCCCCCCCCCCCCCCCCCCCCCCGCCCCCCCCCCGCCCCCCCCCCCCCCCCCCCCCCCCCCCCCCCCGCCC